>JABJCP010000043.1 GCA_018668595.1 Candidatus Woesearchaeota archaeon | reverse complement strand
TACTTACTTACTTACTTACTTACTTACTTACTTACTTACTTACTTACTTACTTACTTACTTACTTACTTACTTACTTACTTACTTACTTACTTACTTACTTACTTACTTACTTACTTACTTACTATATAGAAAATAAATATATAAAATAATGTTTAAAAAAAATAGTTTCAGACATGGAGATTAGATCATATATTTATATTAGAACACAGTTTAACACAATTTTCTTTTTAAAAAAGTTCCATAAGAAACAAAGGGGTCAGACCCCCATCATATTTTTATTATTAATATATAGCAATATAGGATGTATCATCAGTTCTTCACTATTTAACAGTTTTTTTCAATATATTTCACAAAAGAAAAAAGCTTTTAAACCTTCATTTCATTTGGAACATGTATGGTAGAAAAGGGGATAACTGATTACTTTGAAGAGTTCCTGACCAAGGAACCTTTGTTTAAAGAAAAAAAGATATTACAAGCTAATTACACCCCTGAAACAATACCTCACCGGGAAGAACAGATCAAACAGATAGCAAAAATCCTTGCGCCAAGTTTGAGATTGGAAAAACCATCTAACTTATTCTTATATGGAAAAACAGGAACAGGAAAAACACTTTCTGTAAAACACATATCTAATAAAATGCTAGATATAGCAAAAAAGAATAATTTATTGTTAAAAATCATATATGTTAATTGCAAACTCAAAAAAATAGCAGATACAGAATATAGATTAGTTGCACAGTTAGTTAGGGAATTTGGAAGAGAAATTCCACCAACAGGATTGCCAACAGATGAAGTATACAAAATATTTTATAATATTGTAGATCGTGAAAATCAATTAATAGTACTTGTACTTGATGAAATAGATCAATTAGTAAAAAAAACAGGTGATGAAATTTTATATAATTTTACTAGAATCAATACAGAACTAAAAAAAGCACAAATTTCAATAATAGGAATATCAAATGATCTTATATTTATTAATAATATAGATCCTAGAGTGAAATCTAGTTTAAGTGAAGAAGAATTAGTATTTCCACCATATAATGCATTACAATTACAAGATATAATAAGACAACGAACAAATGCTGCATTTAAAGAAGGGACGTTAATGCCAGGAGTAATAGAAAAATGCGCAGCATATGCTGCAAGAGAACATGGAGATGCAAGACGTGCTCTTGAATTAATAAGAGTTGCAGGAGAACTTGCAGAAAGAGATGGATCAGAACAAGTACTAATAGAACACATAGACAGTGCAGAAGATAAAATAGAAAAAGACAGATTAATAGATGTAGTAACATCACAACCAAAACAATTTCAAGCAACAATGTATTCCATATTAATGTTAGAGAATAGAAAAAATATTTTTACAGGAGATATTTATGAAATATATCAAAAATTATGTAAAAAAATAGGACAAAGACCTTTAACACAACGAAGAATATCAGATATAATTGCAGAACTTGATATGTTAGGAATGATAAATGCAAAATTAATTTCAAAAGGAAGATATGGGCGTACAAGAGAAATAACAGTTTCACTTCCATCACAAGTAGAAGAAAATATTAAAACAATTTTAAAAAAAGAATTAGGTATGTAATATTATTTATATTATTTGACCTTTTTTTATTTTTCATTTTTTTCATTTAATTGGTTTATTTTTTTCATTTTTTTTCAATATTTTTTCATTTTTCAAAAAAAGGGGGATTTGTTAAGAGTGATAAATCTAATTAATAGACTAAAAAAAGTAAATCGATTTAAAAATGCAAACAGAAGATACAATTCAAAAAAAGAAAGTAATTATCAAGAAATTACTAGAAAAAGGCATTTTAGTAAATAAATTAATTCTCGAAAAAATAAATTTAATATCAGATTTTGATGCGTTTTCACAAAATTTTGAAGAAAATATACATAAATTAATACAACAGTCTAATAATTTAAATAGTATTAATAATCTAGATAATACAAACAATACACACAATAATGATGTAAATAATTCTAATAATGCTAATAATGTTAATAATGTTAATAATATAAATAATGTAAATGATACAGATCAATCAATTAATAATGATTCTGATTTAATTAATAAATTAAAACGTAATGGGAAAGTCAATGTTTTATTTTCTTATAAATCAGAACCAAAAAAAAGAGAAGTAAAAGATTTTGTCTCTTATTTTACTTCTAGATATCATATATTAAGAAGTATTTTAATGAATAGAAAAGAATTAATGGGTGCAACATCAATAAGTAAATTAAAACTTAAAGAAGATCGTGATACAGTAGCAGTAATTGGAATAGTAAAAACAAAATCAATAACTAAAAATGATAATGTTATTTTAACACTTGAAGATCCTACTGATGAAATCAAAGTAATAATTTCTAAAAATAAAGCTGAACAATTAGAACTAGCAAAAGATTGTGTTCCTGACGAGGTATTAGGTATTACAGGGCCATTGAGTGGAGATGTAATTTTTGTAAATGAACTAATATTACCTGATGTTCCATTATTTAAAGAATTAAAAAAAGCACCAGAAGAAACATATGCTGCGTTTATAGGCGATTTACATTTTGGATCTTCTTTTTTTTTACAAGAAGCTTTTGATAAATTTATAAATTGGATACAAGGAAATCATGGAAATCAACATCAAAAAGATTTAGCAAACAAAATAAAATATTTATTTATAGTTGGAGATATTGTAGAAGGAGTAGGAATTTATCCTGGACAAGAAGATGAATTAACAATAAAAGATATTTACAAACAATATGAAGAATTTACTAAATATCTTAAAAAAATTCCTTCAGATATTCAAATAATAATTATACCTGGAAACCACGATGCAATGAGAATTGCAGAACCGCAACCTCCATTATACAAAGATTTTGCAGAAAAAATGTATGACTTACCTAATGTAACAATGCTTTCAAATCCTGCTATGGTAAATATAGAAAAATCAGAAAAATTTCCAGGACTTGATATTTTATTATATCACGGTTTTAGTTTTCCGCATTATGCAGATTCAGTACCTAGTATAAGATCTCAAGGAGGACAACAAAGAGTAGATTTAATAATGAAGTTTTTATTACAACGACGACATCTTGCACCAACACACACATCAACATTATATCTTCCTGATGCAGATAAAGATCATTTAGTAATAGATCATGTTCCTGATTATTTTGTAACAGGACACATTCACAGAGTTTCTGCTGCAAATTATAGAAGTGTAACAATGCTTAATTGTAGTTGTTGGCTTTCAACAACAGAATTCCAAGAAAAAATGGGATTAAAACCACAACCTGCAAGAGTAATTCTTACAAATTTACAAACAAGAAAAGCAAAAATCCTAAAATTTATAGACGACGAAGAACCTAAAGTCGAAGATGAAAAAAAATCAGAAAGTAAAGATTCTAATTTAGAGGTAGCGCAAACATGACTTTAACTACTAAATCCAAATTAGAAATTAATTTACATCATATTTCAACAACCAATAATAAATCAATAATTAAATTACCTATACTAGATTTATTAAATCAAAAAATAAAATTAATAGGTGTAGATTTTGACGGTACATTAATTCATTGTGACAAAACAAAATATGGTAGTAGTTGGGAAGTTATTTTAGGAACTTGTGTCGATGAAAAAGAAGTAACCTTAATTGCAGATAAATATCTAACTAAGTTACATAACGAACTCGAAATTTCAAAACGAGAAAAAATATATGAAGATTGGGTAAAAGAAGATACTTTGCGTCTTAAAGGATTAGATGCAAATCAGTTTATACAAAATTATAAAATGCCTTATGTTTTAGGTGCTAAAGATTTTTTTAATTCTATGAATGGAACTTTTTATAAATCTATTATTAGTGGAGGTATAAATATTTCAGTTGAACAAGTAGCAGCAGAATTAAATTTTGATGATCAAATATCAACAATTTTACATCTTGATGATTCTAATAAATTTTTAGGAACATATGAATTACCTCTTAAGTTACATGGAAAATTAGAATATTTACTAAATTTAGTTAACAAGTTAAATAATCAAAAAATTAAGGATACTGATAATAATTTATACAATATATCTCCTAATGAAATATGTTTTATAGGTGATGGCATTAATGATTTAGGAGTATTTAAACATTTATATGCAAATGGTGGATTAACAATAGGTATTAATCCTAAATTTGATGAATTAAAAAAATATTCAACAATTATGGTTAATAATTATAATGAATTAATGAATTTATCAACACAACAAATAGATTATTTTTTAGAACAACAAAAAATTAATGAGGATTTGAAATGATTTATGCATCACCTGAAATGCTAAAATATTTTGATGATTTAAAACAAAGAGTTCATCATGAATTTAAAATAGCGACAGCAGCAAAAGAAAAAGGATATGATCCTGAAAAAGTAGTTGAAGTAAAACTAGCTGAAACTATGGCTGAACGAGTAGTAGGATTAATATCTGTAATAGCACCTCAAATAGTTGATATGGGTGTAGAAAAAAGAATTCAAGATCTTGAAGAACAATATGGTTCATTAGATTGGCGAGTAGCACTACAAATTGCTTTGGAAGTTGCACAAGAAAAATTTTGTAAATTTAAAGATAAAAGACTTGCAATAGAAATAGGAATTAAATTAGGATTTGCATATGGAACAGTTGGTGTTGTAAGTTCACCAATAGAAGGATTAGTTGATATAGAAATCAAAAGACGACAAGATGGACGTGGAGAATTTTTTTGTTTAAATTTTTCAGGACCTATTCGAAATGCAGGAGGAACTGCTGCTAGTTGGTCTGTAATAATTGCAGATCATGTTAGGAAAAAAATGGGTTATGATGTATATGATCCTACTGAAAACGAAATGAAACGATGTGCATCAGAACTTGAAGATTATCATGAGCGTGTAACCAATTTACAATATTTTCCAAGCAAAGAAGAATCTAGATTTTTAATTGCTAACATACCTGTAGAAATAAGTGGAGACGCAAGTGAAAAATTTGAAGTATCAAATTATAAAGATCTACCTCGAGTAAAAACAAATTTGCTTCGAAGTGGATATTGTTTAATTCATAGTAGTTGTATTCCTCTAAAAGCACCAAAGTTGTGGAAACAATTGTCTAAATGGGGAAAAGACTTTGATTTGGAACATTGGAATTTCTTAGAAGAGTTTCTTAAAATTCAAAAAAAAGCAAAAGCAAAAGGAGCAAAAAAATCAAATAATGAAAAAAAAGAAAAAATCACTCCTGATGGTACCTATATTAAAGATTTAGTTGCAGGAAGACCGGTACTTGGACATCCATTAAGACATGGCGCATTTAGATTAAGATATGGGCGAAGTAGAGGATCAGGATATAGTGCACAATCTATAAATCCTGCATCAATGCATGTATTAAATGATTATATTGCAGTTGGAACGCAGTTAAAAGTTGAAAGACCTGGAAAAGGTGCAACATATACTCCTTGTGATTTAATTGAAGGACCTATTGTAAAATTAAAAGATGGGAGCGTACATTTTTTAGAAACAGAACAACAAGCTAAACAATGTAAAAAAGAAGTTGAAGAAATATTATATTTAGGTGATGCACTAATTAGTTATGGGGATTTTTTTAATCGTGCACATCCGCTTGTACCTCCAGGATATTGTGAAGAATGGTGGATTCAAGAATTAGAGAAAGCAACAGTAAATATGTTTGGAACACTCGACGAAGAAAAACTTTCAGAATTTGTAGAAGTTCCTTCAGAATTATTATCAAAATTAATTAAAGAACCAATAAAAACTAAACTTTCTTCATCAAACGCAATAAATTTATCTAAAAAATTACAAATACCTTTACATCCCCGATATACATATCATTGGAATGCTATAACTAAAGAAGATTTGTTACAATTAATAAATTGGTTACAAAAAATAAAAATAGAAAAGGAAAATGGACAAATAAAAAAATCAATAGTTTTTATTGAAAAAGGTCCAAAACGATTTTTAGAATTAATAGGTGTACCACATATAGTTGCATCAAATGAATATGTTGTTTTAGATAAAAATCACACAATAGCATTAATAGAATCTCTTAATTTATTTGAAATAAACACAAATGATTTAAGAAAAAAGTTTATTGATAAATTCAATGTTTCTCTTACAGAAGGTGTTGGAGGTATTAGTGGTGGTGTTAGTGGCGTCGGTGCTGACAGTGTTGGTAGTGCTGTTGGTGATACTGGTGATAATAAAGTTGTTAATGATTCTAGTATTAAAAATAAACTGAATGATGAAGATTTAGATTCATTAGCAACATTAGATATTGTCCAAAAAATTTCTAAAGTACAATTAAGAGATAAAAGCGGGATTTTTATTGGAAGTAGAATGGGACGTCCTGAAAAAGCAAAAATGAGAAAATTAACAGGCAGTCCTCATGTTTTATTTCCTGTCGGAGAAGAAGGTGGAAGATTAAGATGTTTTCAAGCAGCACTTCAAGAAGGAAGAATAAGAGCAGAAGTACCAACATATAAATGCACTAATTGCGATCATAGAACAGTTTTGAGTATGTGTGAAAAATGCGATAAACCAACTACTCGATTATATCAATGTAGTATTTGTGGAGAAATAGAAGAACCTGAATGTAGTCAACATGGATTTGTAGCAGCGTACAAAAAACAAGAAATAGATATAGAAAATATTTTTAAAGCAATGCTTAAAAAATTAGATACAAGAACATATCCTGATTTAATAAAAGGAGTTAGAGGAACTAATAATAAAGATAGGACTCCAGAACATATAATCAAAGGAATATTGAGAGCAAAACATAGACTTCATGTAAATAAAGAAGGAACAATAAGATATGATGCTAGTGAATTACCAATTACACATTTTAAAGCAAAAGAAATAGGAGTTAGTGTAGAACAATTAAAAGAATTAGGCTATGAAAAAGATATCAAAGGAAAAGAATTAGTAACTGAAGAACAAATACTTGAGATTAAACCTCAAGATGTATTATTACCTTGTTGTCCTGATGCTCCTGAAGAACCTTGCGATGAAATTTTATTTAGAGTAACAAAATTTCTTGATGAATTAATGGTTAAAGTTTATGGTCTAGCACCTTTTTATAATTTAAAATCAAAAAAAGATTTAGTAGGTCATTTAGTGATAGGTCTTGCACCACACACAAGTGCAGGAATTCTAGGACGAATAATAGGATTTACAAAAACACAAGGATTTTTTGCACATCCATATATGCATGCTGCAATGAGACGTGATACTGATGGAGATGAAAGTTGTATATTTTTAACATTAGACGCATTTATAAATTTTTCAAGAAAATACTTACCCCAATCAAGAGGATCGACAATGGATGCACCATTAGTATTGACAACAGTACTTATTCCTGCAGAAGTTGATGATATGGTTTTTGATATGGATATAGCATCTAAATATTCTCTAGATTTTTATGAAGCAGCATGTAATTATAAAATGCCTTGGGATGTAGATGTAAAAATAATTAATAAAGTTTTAAACACTCCTGCGCAATATGAAGGAATGATGTTTACTCACTATACTGATAATATGAATGCAGGAATATTATGTAGCGCATATAAAACTCTACCTTCAATGCAAGAAAAATTAACAGGACAAATGGAAATTGCTGAAAAAGTACGTGCAGTAGATGAAGTAGATGTTGCAAGATTAGTAATAGATAAACATTTTATAAGAGACATAAAAGGAAATTTAAGAAAATTTTCACAACAAGAATTTAGATGCGTTAAATGCAATACTAAATATCGACGACCTCCATTAAGAGGCGTATGTACAAATTGTGGAGGAAAAATAGTTTTTACAATTTCAGAAGGATCAATAGTAAAATACTTAGAACCATCAATAAGTTTATCTACTAAATATGACCTGCCTGTATATGTGAAGCAGACGCTTGAACTTACTAAACGAAGAATCGAAGGAGTATTTGGAAAAGAAAAAGAAAAGCAACTAGGATTAGGAGCTTGGTTTGGATAATTGTGTAATTAATATTTCAATTATTAATTTGGTTTTTAGAGTCATTGTTTTATTTTTTTGTGTCATCTAAAAAATATACATTGCGCATGAGGAATTTTTTGTACTCTAAGAATATTTTGTTCTTCAATTAATTCATTTTTAATCCCAAAATTAACCGAGTTCTCACCTATAAAATTTAAATTACATGAACCTTTAATTAAATTGTTTAATTCACTTTCTGATTTAAGATCTCCTTTATAATAATCAGAACTTAAATCTAAAATTCTATTTCCTTCTTCAAATGTTTTCCCCATAATATCTGCATCACAAATAGAAATAACAGGACCTCGTTCATATTTTTTTATACTAACCATAAATTCCAAAAAAACACCTTTTAGATTTTACTTTTAACAGTATGTTTTGCACCGCAAGCCATGCAACGAAGATAAAGAAAAGGACCTTCTTTAATTAATTTAGTATCTGGTTTTCCACACTCAGAACAAAGTACAAATTCAAGAGCATACTTTCTAATCTTTTCATTAATTTTAGACGCAGGAACTTTAGCACCTAAAATAAGTGCAGTCTTTGTAATATTACCTGGTGTTGCTAATTCTCGTAAAACAAATTTCATAATATGCGCTACTTCTCTGTTAAGAGTAGCAGCAACTTGATGAAAATTAGAAATAATAGTTTTGTTACCTTGAAAATGACCTCTAACTTTAGGAATTTCAAATCGTTCAGCACTGAAAACACTTTCTGGAAGTTCACTTCTAGCTTTTTTTAACATTTCATTATATTCCATTTTAATATCAAAAAATGACCATTATATTAAAAAGCTTTTGTTTTTTGATGAAATTAACAAAAATTTGTTTTTTTTTGGTAAAAAATCATTGCAAAAAAGAAAAGTTTAAAAATGAGGAAACTTTGACACTTATTAGAGATGGTTCTAGAATCTATTATTAAACCAATAACAGCAGAGAAAAAACCCTGGGAAATGTTTTTCTACGGTTTAATAGTTGCTTCAGTAGGTCTTTTTTTAGGATATTGGATTTTTCAAGATAGAGCAGATCTTGTAATGGTATTTTTAGCAACATTTGCATGTATACCTTTAATGTATAATTCTATTAAACTCGAAGAACAAAAAGATATTGATTTAGAATCTGAAACTTCAATACTAAAAGAACATTCTAAAATGATTGCATTCTTTTCATTTCTTTTTTTAGGAACAATGGTTGCATATGTAATTTGGTTTGTGGTTTTACCTGCAGATATGACTGCAACAATATTTAATCAACAAGTTGCAACATTAACTCAAATTAATAGTCCTATAAAAGCAGGAGTAACAGGTCTTGCAACAAACTTTGCTTATTTTAATAAATTATTTTTTAATAATGTTAAAGTAATGATATTTTGTATTTTGTTTTCGTTTTTTTATGGAGCAGGAGCAATATTTATTCTTACATGGAATGCATCAGTAGTAGGTGCTGCTATGGGTGGAATGATTAGAGTAGGGATAGCAAAGTTAGGTGGTGTTGGATTTTTTGGAAAAGCAATTGCAGTTACACAACTATCTACTTTTTCGTTTATGAGATATATGATTCACGGACTACCTGAAATGATGGCATACATGGTAGCAGGACTTGCAGGAGGAATAATAAGTGTTGCAGTAATAAGACATGATTTAACAAATGAAAAATTTCAAAAAATTATGTTTGATTCAAGCACATTATTACTAATTGCTATTGGAATACTTCTTATTGCAGGATTAATAGAAGCATTTATCACACCTGCATTATTTTTTTAATAATATTCTAATTTTCAGAATTAATAATTAATTAACAATTTAATATTCCCTAAGATATTAGTCAAATTAGTTAATGTTCTATAATTTATCAGTTAATATTTAACAAGTTAGTAAGTGATAATAGTATAATAGAATTTGTTAATATGATAATAAAATTTATTTTTTTTAATCTTTTTTTTTATTCTAAAACTTTATATTTACCCGGAGTAATTTCAAAAATTTCACCATTAATCATAAGATTTTTAAGTAAACTTTCTGCATTATCGAGTTTGCTTTTTTCGACAATATTTTCAAAAGAAGCACCACGACCATCGTCCAATTCTCTAATAAATTTAATAATAATTTCAATAGGGTCATTGGTTGTATTAGTCGGTGTTTTTGGGTCTTGAATAGAATCCATGACTGTTTCATCAGATTCAATAATAGAATTATTATCGGTTAAATTACTTTTTGAATTTGTAGAATTGATTGTGTTGTTTGCTTGTGTTGTTTGAGGTTGTGAACTTGATTGATTAATAGGTTGGTTGGTAGTTGGTTGAGTAGGTAATTCTGGTAAAACATAAAAATTTTCATAAATAAAATCTAATTCTTTATTTCTGACTTTAATCCAATCAGGACTAACTTTATTAATAGTTTCAGGAACAATATAGCGCTCAGAACCAAATTCTCTAATACGTCCAACAATTTGAACCATATCTCCAATTTCTGCTTTAATATTTGAATTCTGGTCAAATGTTCTTAAAGAAATTCTACCACTACCATCATCTAAAATGAAATTATTAAAACTAACTTGACCTTCTTCTTGACTAGTAGAAATAATAACACCCATTATATTAACACGTGAAATTTTATGCGAAGTAAAATCTACATAATCTGATTCAAAACCTTCTTGTTTGAAAAATGGTCTAGTAAGAATATCATTAATTCTAACCTTAAATGCAATATTTCTTTGAAAATCGTTAGCCATATTACCCCCATTATCTACTAATTTACGACAGTATAAATACTTTTCGTAACTCCATATTAAGTTCTATATTATATACTTTATTTTCTTCATTTATATTATTAAATAATATTAAAAACGAAAGCTTTTTTAAAGAAAAGAGTTTAAGATCTCTAAAAGAGGGTGGTATGGTACAAAAAAACCTAGTTGATTATCTATTTAGTCAGATAAAAAAAGGTAAATCTGTATATGAAGTAAAGGATTTTCTCATTAATTCAGGATATGATAAAGCAGAAGTAGAAAGCAGTGTAGAATATGTAATCAATCTTTGGAAAAATCCACAAATAGCAGAACAACAAAGAATACAACAATTATCTTATTACATTCAAGAACAAATTCATGCAGGATATAATCTTGCAATGATTAAAAAGTTTTTAGTAAGTCGCGGATATCCTTTTTATGAAATTGAAAATGCTTCTAAACTTATAACACAGCCTGCTGTTGAACATAAAATAGAACACAAACTAATAGTTGTTGCACTAATTGCTATGATTATGATGACTGGCGTGTTAACTTTTTTTTACGCAAAAAGTTTTTTGATAGACGGAATACCTTCTCAAACAGATCAACTTTTGGATGTAAAAGCAGAAAAAATAACAACACTTGTTATTCCAGGAGAAGATTTAGTTTTTAAAGTTGATTTAATAAATTTAGGAGAAGCAAATAAATTTGACGTCGAGCTAAAATATTCTGTTATTGATAGAGATTTAGATAAAGTAGTATTGTCACAATCAGAATCAGTAGCAATAGTAACTTCCACTCAACGTGCAGTTGTTTTAGAAATTCCGGCTGATTTGAAACCAGGAGATTATGTATTGCGAGCAGATGCATTCTATGGAGAACAAATAGCAACATCCGGATTTATTTTTGAAATAAAATCAGGGGATGAAGCGGACAAAATAGTTCAAGATGTACTTGATAAATTCAAACCAGTAAATGAATCTGAAAAATTAGAGCAAAATTTAACTGATATAAATATAAATACATCTGAACCTGTAGAATTAGATATGCCTGTTTTACCAGACACAAGTATCGACGATAAAAAAGAAACAGAATCAGATCAAGATGTTCCAATTGTAACACCAGAACAAGTAGACAAAGAAGACATAATAAAAGGATTATCAAAAGCAGAAGCAACAGAAATAATAAAACAAGTAAGTACACGAGACTTTGAACGCGCAGTAGACATGTGTAAAAGCTTTACATACGAAGGAACACAAAATAATTGTTTAATAGAACTTGCAGGATTTAACAAAGACGAGAAATATTGTGACGAGATTGATAAAGAAACTTACAAAGATAGTTGTTATACTCAACTAGTATTTGAACATCAAAAATATGAACTTTGTGATCAAGTTAATAATCCTAAAGTAAAAC
This sequence comes from Candidatus Woesearchaeota archaeon, assembly GCA_018668595.1. Classification (GTDB taxonomy): domain Archaea; phylum Nanobdellota; class Nanobdellia; order Woesearchaeales; family UBA11576; genus JABJCP01. The sequence goes on along the minus strand of JABJCP010000043.1, from coordinate 104,878 downwards.
AAAGCTGTGGAATGTTTAAACAACTAAATAATATGCAGCAAGCTGTAGAAAGTGGAGATAATGAACAAGCAAAGAAGCTAGCATATAGTTTGATGTGATTAAATTAATTTAGTTGATAAAGTTTAATATACAAGAACACAAATTCTTTTTTTATAATCATTATTAAAAATTTCGTTATTTCAGAACTGGATTAAGTCGTCCACGATTAAGATCATAAAATTTTTCCACTTCTCCTAAATCTTCAAAATCTTCAATACATCTAAGACGAGGAACTTGAACAACTCTAAATTCAATAATAGAACTAGAATCAAGATCAGACGCGTCAATAATGAATGGTTTAGTTTCATTAATTCGCATACCGCCAAGAACCATCATATCAATAGTAGTATTTTCTTCAGGAGACCATTCATCAATATTACAATCATATTCTTGGGTATAATTCTCACTTCTAAGTCTACAATCTTTTAAATCATAATCATTATCGCATTGACCACACATATGAGAACAATTTGCAGAAAAAATAATTGTTTTTTTATCAAAATACTGCGCTTCAATAATATACCTGCCTGGAAGAAGATCCAATTCAGTCATCATAGGACTGTTTAAAGATTCATTACCATAATAAATAATAGTTTTACTAAACTTTTCTTCATATGGATTATTTTGAATTTTAATTAAATTAATAATTGTTAAATCGTCTTCTGTTAAACTCTCTAATTTATTATTCCAAAAAATAAATTTAAGTTCTTTATACAAATCATCTAAAAATATAACTCGATCTAAAATAAATTTATTTACCTTTACAGTTTTTGTTCTATACGGTTCAAGAAAAATCTCAAATTCTTGAGGGTCTTGATCTTGAGTAGTATCTAAATTAGGAATAACTAGGGGAGCATATCCTGGTTTATCAATAGTTAACGTTCCTCCACCAATACAAATAGGAAAACTACTTTTTAAAATAGCATCATCAGAATCTTCACTAAACTGAGTTGTACCCATAGTGCAGGATGCATAAGTACCACAAGAATATCTAACCAATGCTCCGTCAATAGAAGATTTATTTTTACTAGTAAATGTTTTAATTGTGATAGGAGCACTAATTCTTTGACTAGGTTCACAAATAATTCGTTTAGTATATTTTTGAGATCCACCAAATAATTGTTCTTCTTCAGGACTTTCAGGAGCTAATTCTTTTGAAACTTCAGAATCTGAATCAAATGTAATAATCGATCTGTCCCATTCCCCTATTGTTCCATTACCTGTATCCCATGCAATAGGATCTCGATTATCTTTAATATGGCCTTCTAATCCAAATAAAAATCTGTAAGGTTCATCATTAAATTCATTTTCCTTAGTAATCTCAACTACAACAGGAAATTCAACATCATAAAAAAATTCATAATAATTTCTTCTGACAGGAGAACCAAAACCAAATCCTAATAATTTAAACTGATCAGTATAACTAGTAGGTTCAAGTTTTCCATTAGTTTGAGGCGTAATATGTAAGTACAAAGGAAAATCTAAATACATAAATCTGATTTCATAATCTTCGTAAGATTGATTCAGAACAGAAATAAAAAATTGATTGTATAATTTATTTGCTAATTCGGATTCTAATTCATAAGGTTTAGCATTTTTAGTTCCATTTAATTTAATCAAAGGAATGTGTGATGTTAAAATTTGCTTAAGCTGCTCCTCAACCATTGGTTCAAACCAAAAATTAGGAACATAACTATTATCTGTTGCATAAATTGGAGGGAGTGCGTCCATACTATTATCAGAATATAATGCTATTAAATGAATAACCAATCTTTCTAAAAAATTATTAGACATTTGGGCTAGCGTAATAGATTTTGCAATATCAAGAATACTTTGAAGATTAAGATCAACTCTCGCAATATATTTATTCATTTCAGATGTAGATTCACCAACAGTTACAGAAACAGGATAAGTCATTTGAATCAAAACATCTTTTTTAGCAATTTTTGTTTCAACATTAATATTTCCTAATTCTTCAACAGAAAAACCATTAGATTTAAATTTTTTAAAACCATCAATACATTTGGGAATTTCTCTTTTTACATATTTATTAATTTGTTCTTCAATTAATACATTCTCAGGAACCGATTCTGTTGAGTGAACACAATTTATACAATTATGATTAGAATTCATATAATACCAATAAGGAATATGTGTTGATTTATCAAAAGTTAAAGTCACAGCATCTGAGCTCGAAGGATCAAGAGGATCAATGATGAATTCTTTTGGAGTAAGATCTAAATCCAAAACATCAATATATCCTCCATGTTGACCTAGTTTTATTAAACCTTCAGTCGCAGTTTGTTTAATACAAGTAGTTATGAATTCTTGAACAGGACGAATTTGAAATGGAACATCTTCAATTTTTTCAATATCAGCATCAGAAATATCTTTAGATTCTCCTGATAAATACATAAACATCCCTGCAATAAAAAGAACAACAATACCTATTATTATGAAAATAGTAATCTGCGCTCTTTTATTTTTATTTAATTTATTCATTTTTTTGTATTTTTTAGTTATTTTCTATGGATTATTTTTTTATTTATTATTTTTTCATTTTTTTATTCACTTAATTTTTTTTTAGATGATAAATTAAAATATAATTTAGACCAATTAACTAGATAAATTAATGATACCAAAAAAATAATAATCATAATATTAGTAAAAATCTTATTTTCAAATATACTTCCAATAGTAAATATGATTAATGTAACAAGTATGAATGTTAAAATTATGACCAAATAATTAATGAATAATTTTTTTATTTTTAATATGCCTTGCTGATAAATATTTTTTAAATTATTCAACATGCTTTTTTTAGCATCAAAAAAATTGAACAATACCAATGAAAAATACGGCATCAGGAGTATTAATATTGCAATAATAAACAAATACATTTTTAGAGGAATAATGAAAATTAAACTTATTATAACAAATAGCCATAATAACATCCAAATAAAACACAACAAAATAAATTTAAGGATGTGATTTTTTTCAATTTTTATTCTTTTTATTTTTGCCCAAATTAAACTTTTCCAAATAGCATAATTCAAAATAAACAAAAACAGGAATAAAATTATTGTAATTATTAATTTTGTAAATATACTTTTTAAATTCGCATCTAATTCTCCCAAAGAATCTTTTAATTGTTTCGAATCTGATTCAATCTGTGTTCCATACATATTTTGAAGTGCTGTAACGTGAGGTTTTATAACATCCATATTATTAATAATTCCTTTTGATGCGAATCCACAAATTAGTAAAACTAATAGAATTCCAAGTAAAAATAATAAATCCAATGACGAGCAAATAACTATTGTTTTCTGATTTTTTTTACTAAAACTTTTTACAAATAGCCCTTTTTTGAATTTTTTAAACAATTTAGATTTCTTCATTTTTAATTTCTTCAAATTTTATTTTATTTATTTACTTTTTTTACCATTCTGATTTTTCAACACTGTCATCAAGTAATTTCGCATCTTTAGTATATGCTTCTTCGAACTCATCTTTATTTCTGAAAGGAACTTCAATTTCACCTTCAGATTCACCACTCCATTTTAATGTAGCAGTTTTAAGGTCAAATTCTGATTGAACAGTAAAATACCCTGAATGACCATTATAATAATTAGCATTACCATTATCTAAAATCTTTTTAATTCCATTATTTGTTTTAGTTGAAATCTCCCAATCAATTGTTTCTTCATAATCTGAAGGTTGAATAAACCAAGCAATTTCATAAATCAAAGAACCATCTTCAATTTCATGATGCATAGCATTGATTGTAGCAATAAGATGAGTATTTTCTAAAACTATACTAATATCTTCTAACTCAGAATTAGCAGTCGAAGTAGCACCTCCCCATTCAGTACAAGCATCGATTTCCCAATCATCAACTTCATACCAATCAGTAGGAATTCCTTTATCACTTCTCATAAATCCGCCGGTTGCATAATCTGTAAATTCACCAAAAGTTAATGCACTCACAAAACCTGCAAGAACTATAATGCACATTAAAATTACCAAAACTAAAACAAACTTCAATTTTTTCATTCTGCAACACCTTCACAAAAATCAGGTTCTCCTAAATCATTATCAAAACGATTCCAATCCCAATTACTCCAATCAAGCCAATCTTCAAGATCAATGTATAATAATATAATTAATTGAACACCACAAATAGTTGACTGTAACCAATTAACCACTCCATCTTTGCCACCTTTGCACCAATTGCCACCTTCACCTATTTCTTTGATATCTGTTTTTAGATCTAACATTTTATTAGGATAAATACACCAATATTCATCACCATATTTCCAACGCATAAGATGAATCCAACCCCAAACTTCAGCTTCTTTAAAAATCGCCCACATGTATTTACTTACAGCTGCTTGATACCTATGATTTTTAACATATTTTAATGCAGCACCATCAACATAAACACATTCACGAACATTATACATAGTATCACAAGCATCAACAGGCATACCATTAGCAGCAGCATCCATATAACATTTCTTTTTCATACAAAGCAATTGACGATGCTTTTTTTTAGCATAAATTACTCCTGGCCAACACATTGTAGCCCAAGAAATAGGTTCACTACGATAAGGATCCCAATCATATTTCATAATATTACTAAATGCATTACCATAAGGTTTGTGATTAGGATCATAATCACTACCTAATTGTGCAGCAGCATTAATTAATCCTTTAGTTTCTCCAATTCTACACGTCGTGAAAGTACAAACAATTCTAATCCACATTCCTAAATTAAGAAGGTAATCTCCTAATCCATCTGGAAGAGGACCTAAAATAGTAGGAGTCCAAGCAATAGAAAGAACAATTAAACTAATTAATTCTACAATATAACAAAGTTTTGAATATAACGTAGTTGCAAAATCAAAAATTAATCCAAGCACATATAAAATAGCACCAAGAACAACTTTAATTGCTTGAGCTGCTGCCACAAGTTCTGCTAAGATTTCAGCAATAGTACACATATAAAATAAAAACTCAAAACCATCTTCCCAATCACTAATGAATTCTTCAGTGTCATCAATATCATCTTGAACATTGTCAATCTTTTTTGTCAAGGTTTCATCAAGATCTCCAAGAGCAAGATTGTATAATGGAATATCTATTGTTAAATTATCTGATTCAGGAACTTGATAAATTTTAGTGCCTGCCTTAATAATCATATCAAGTTGACAAGAAAGTTTTGCTGAATTTCCTGAAGATTCATTAAGTCCACCATCAAGGCCTACTTTTGTACTAATAAGAGGATTTGTAAATTCAAATCCATTTCCATATTCATTCATTATATATTGATTTGAAACAAAACCACCATCAATACTGCATGACAGAATCATGATCTTTTGAATCTGAGCATTAGGACAATTAACATTTAAAGTAGGACTTAAAAAAATAGGATAAGAAATCTGAGATGCAATTCTACGATCAATACCCTGAGCAGGTTTTATTTCTCCAGGATAAATCGCAACACAATTAGGTGGAGCACCAATAGCAGTTTCACAAACTTCCTGCTCAATTATAAACTCATTTTTATTTCCTGCAGCATCAAATATAGTAACGTTTATTTCACTACTTAATCCATAAGATACTAAATCATCAACCTCAAAACTACAATGCCACATACCATATTTACCTTCAATTTTTTCACATTCACCTTCACTAGGATAAGAAGCTAAAGAAATATTTGAAGCATCAAATAAAACATTCACTCCGCCGGAAAGTTTTTCAGAAACATTAAATTCAAATAAAATAGTTTCGCCTGCAACTGGACAAACATAAGGTTTTTGAATAGATCCTTCAACGAGCTCTGGAGGAGTAGGATCAAAATGAACAGCAACAGAAGTTTGACCTGTAAGAGGATTACCTGCATCATCTTGCGACGGAGAAACAAATCTTAAATCAAGAATATCTCCAGATTCTAAATCATCATTATCAATTTTAATATTTTTCCAAACACATTCCCAACTAGGTGTACAATTATTAGGTCTTAAGAAAAAAGGAGAACCACTAGTGACATTTTGTTCACCAAAACTCGTAAAATCTAAAACAAGAAGTTTATTTTTCAAACCACTATCATTTTCAATAATTGCTGAACGAAAATCAATAGGTTCTAAACCAATCCAACTTCTTCCAATATCATCTTTTAGATTTGACTCAAATGCGTCAACAACTGGTTTAGTTTTATCAACAACAATAGGAAGTGTAAATGTAGTGTTTAAGATAAGATTATTAGAATCTTTAATAAAAAAAGGAACTGTTGGCGGAATTTCTTGAGAATAATAAAATACTATACTGTTCCAAGTACAATTAATATTTCCAGAAATATTATTTTTATGATTTGGACTAAAATAATCAGACCCATTAAAACAGTTATCAAATACAATCATTCCAGGTTTTGTAGTAATTTTATTATATTTATCTTGATATTCTGGACGTTCATTGATCTGAGAAAGATCCATTGTTAAACTTTCAATATCTAAAACCGAATCATCAAACAATTCTACTACAAGTTCGACGTTCATTAAAGGATCTCCTTTAGTAAACTTAATAGGAACTCCACCATAAATCAAATTCATATCAATAAGCTGAGGAGGTTTAAGATCAATAGTAATTTCTTTACAAGTTTCAGATCTATGGCCTAATTTATCAAATGCATCAATACAAATAGTTTTAGTTTCAATAATGCCCTCGCTTGAACCAATTTCAAGTTTTGTAAGACCTTGAAACAAACAACTACCATTAGTTTTACTCAAAGGCATTGAACCAATTTCTTTATAGTTTATCAAAAAATTAGCTTTTGCAGGACCTGCACAATTAGGACCACAAGTTGCACATCCAAGATCCATTATAGAAAAATTAGCAAATACCCCAGACTCATTAGTAATAAGATCAAATTTTTGAATGCTCGGAGGAAGGTTATCGACGACAAAATTAAGGTTTGTTGCAGCATCCATAGGTTCGCCTGCATCATCAAAAATTTGAACTTGATAACTATGGATACCTGGCTGAATAAGTTCGTAAATAATTAATGAACATGAAAATCTGTTAGTAGTATTTAACCACAAACATTCAAAAAACTTTGACGGTTTGTTAAGTAATTTTATTTGACTAGGGTCGAGGCTAGGATCTCCAGGAATATCCAACTCAATATCAATTTGAGTAATGTCATCAACTTTACGATAACTATTAACATTATCTTGACCTTTAATAGAAGAATTATGGATTGAACCATAAACAGAAGCACCACAAATAGGTAATGTGATTACAAGATAAATTAGAAAAATACAAATATTACTAATATATTTACTATGACTACCCCTTTTAACCATTATTCTATAAAAATAAAAAGTTACTATTTAAATGTTTTTTTAATTTTTATAAGAATTAATAATATAATTGGTTAAATTATAGTAATATTATAGTAATTAGTTAATTGTTTAAATTAAATCCTTTGAATAAATCCTCTACGTGGTTCAAAAATATCTCCAGCACGTTTGAGTTTTTCAATAATTTCATCAACCTTATCAACATCAATACCTTTTTCTTGAGAACCTTTTACAATATCATCAATAGGAATAGTTTTACCAACTTTATTTTCAAGTTCATGAATAACTTCTTTTACTGTCGAGATATTAGTTCGAGCAGATGATGAAACTCCTGTTGTTAAAACATCAATATCGATCTTACCAGTTTCAGGATCAACACCTACTTGAGACATACAATAATGTAATAATTCAATAGCTTTTTTAGAATCTTTTTGAGTAACTTTTTCTGCAAGACGACTCCTTGCTGAAGCTTCGGCAAGTCTTACTAATGCTTCAAGCTGACGTGCAGTAATAGGGATAGATTTTACTCCTCCTTCTTCACCACCTTTGTTACGTATTTCCACATAATAAGCTTGAATTTCTTCTAAAGCTTCAGTAGTTAATGCAGGATGACAAAATCGTCGAGAATAAGCTAAATATTTTTTTAACAATTCAGTTGCAATAGGTGGATTACCTCCTGCTCTATCTTGATGAAGTTTTAAAATAAATGATGCAAGACGCGTATCTTTTTCACGGTCAGGAAGATCTCTTATTGGAAAAATTAAATCAAATCTACTAATTAATGCAGGCGGAAGATCAATTTGTTTAGCAATAATTTCATATGGATCAAAACGACCCCATTTAGGATTAGCTGCTGCCAAAACAGTAGTTTCACATCGTAGTGTTGCTTGAATATTTGCTTTTGCAATTGTGACTGTTTGTTGCTCAAGAGCTTCGTGCATCGCACTTTGATCTTCTTTGCTCATTTTATCCATTTCGTCAATCATGCAATTATGGACTGGAATAAAATTAGCAAAATAAGTATTATCGTGTTCAACTTCTAAATTGTAAACAATTTTAGAACCTATGTTTTGTTTAGCAATTATTTTATTAAAATATATATTTTTTAAACAAAGCAATTTTAAAAGTTTAAAAGAATTACAATTTTTCATATAATCTAATTTCGAAATTAGATCAACTGCTTTTTTTAAATTTGTTCGACTTATATTCAATTTGTTCAATCTAGATAAGCGTATATTATTTTCATAAAAATATTTTTTATGATTTTTTTTTAATTTCAAATTAACATTTTTAATTAATTTTCCAATTTTTTTAAAACATCCATAATTATCAAATCTAGAACAAATTTGTTTTAATTTATCTTTTTTATTTTTTACAATTTTTGAACTTTTAATTTTAACTATGTTTCCAACACCAGTAATTGTCAATTTGAAAATTTTATAAGAACCTTTTTTAACAACTCCTCCACCCGTGTGAGAAATAGATGATACTTTACCAATTATTCCTATTTTTCTAAATAATAATTTTAGTTGTTTAATAAATTCTTTATTACCCGAAACAATATCTATACAGCCACCACTTTTTCTGTTTGAAATAGATCCATCTCCATTAATAACTCCAACTAAAAAAGATTTAATCAAATTAGGTGCTAAATTTTTTATTATGCTTAAATCAATTTGTTTTTTAGTTTTATTTCCTTTTGGAATGCCCAAATAATTTAATTTTTGTACTATTTCTTTAGAACAAAAATATGCTTGTTTAACTCTTGAACGAGTATCAGTATAAAACGAAACTTGTTTTTTGAACAATTTTTGAGAAAGTTTTTCAAATCGTTTTAATAATTCTTCAGATTTAGAATAAAAAGTTACTTTATATTTTTTAAGAGAAATATGTCCGTCAGTAACAATTAAACCCATAAATTCCAAAAAATCTTCAGTTAACATAATGTTTTCATCAGTATTATTCATAACTATTTTTTGAATCTTCTTTTTTGGAAACTTGTAATCTTTAAAATCAATAATTAACTCAGAAGTATTAATATCTTTTACTTCCTTCCATAACAATCCATTATCCCAAACTGGTAACGGATGTTCTCCTGTGACTTCTAATAAATCACCTGACTCGAATTCTAAGCAGAATACTTCATTGGCTTTTCGTTTTGAAACATTAATTAATTTATTTTTTTTAATTGAAAAAGATTTATCATTGAATGAAATTAATTTTAAATTTTTATTTGATGTTTTTCCTTTTTTCATATTATATATTTCTTTAGCAGTCAAAATTTGATTATTTTCAACTAAAATGTTGGTGTTTTTGGTAACACAAAAACCTTTGTTTGCAAGAACTAATGCTCCTGCTTCAAGTGCCCAACCTTTTAAAAATTCATCTTTAACAACTGCGGCAGTAAGACCTGCACCACTAGCACCTTTACCACTAACATATCGACTTTTTGGAGCAACAAGTTGAGCACGCTTAATTAATTGAGATTTACCACTACCAGGATCTCCAATTAATAAAATATGCATGTCTCCTCTGGTTTTTACACCATCATTTCTAACTTTTAAAACTCCTCCTAATAATTGAAGAACTATAGCTTCTTTTACAGTATCATGACCATATATTGACGGAGCCAATGATTCTCTTAACATATCAAAAATTTTAGGATTTCTTGCAAGTTCTTGAATTTCTTTTTTTTCATCGTCACTAATGTTAATTTCTAAATAATCTTCTTCAATACTTTTTGAATGATTTGCATCAATCATTAAATCATATCTTATTAATTGACCACCATCTCGAGAAGGAATTGGAACTTCTTTTAATTCCCCAACGACACAAATTTTTGTACCTGGATTTGTTCTTTTATCACTTAATGGCGAAACTAAATCATTTTTTAAAAATACATCCATTCGTTTAGGTTGACCGCCATCAAGTTCTTCAGGACTTTCTTCTAATACAATTTTTTGAGCATCAACAAGTTCTTTACTCAAAAGACGAAATTTACCTTTTCTACCACATCCACATCTTGTAGGTTCTTTAAATTTAGCTTCAAGTTGCAAAACAGTAATTACATTACCACAACTTGGACATTCAAATCTAGCAGAAGTTACTTGAGGTCTTACGTCTGATTTTTGTCTAACAATTCCTTCGATAAACATTAGCTTACTAAGATGAATACTTCTGATTTCTCTAATAGGGATTTTTTGAGAACGAGGAAGATTATCTAATCTAACGTGAAATTTTTTAAAAGTTTCTGGAAGATCAAAAGATCTTATGGCGATTTCAGCAGTTTTTAAAACTTCTTCTGGTTGATCAAGAATTAAACTAGCAAGTTCTGGATTGAATTTAGAAAGTTCAAGAAAATCAATAACAATAAAATTTTTTCCCTTACGAATTTTTTCTAAAAGCTCTGCTAAGTAATGTTTTTCAAAAAATTCTTCAAAGGTTCTTACTTGTTCTGAAACATCCAATTTTATCTCTCTTTTACTGATTTTTTTATATTTGTATTTTTTGAATATGTTTAGATAGTTGACACTATTACTACATATATTAAGTGATTAAAAAAACTTGTGTAAAAAAAACAAATGATTTTTCAAAGTTATTGAAAATTTTAAGCGTTTATTGAAAAAAATGCGATTTCTTTCAATTTTTAATTCACATAACTTTTTTCAGATTAACTATTAAAGCATCAACTGATAAATTAACCTGCTCTTCACTTTTAGTTCCTGTACAAACAATCTTTCCATTTGAAAACAGTAAGAATGTTGCTTTGAAACTTTTCATTCCTTTAGGTTCAACAGTAAGTTTGTAGACTAACCCTGGGAATTGTTCAGGTTCATATTCTGTGTTTTGAAGCTTCATTGCTAATGTATTAAGATTAAGATCCATTCCAATTGCGCCACTTGCGACCATATTTTGGATAGTTGCTTCAGGTTCTTCTTTTATCTTAACATTAATTTTTTCCAAACTCTTAATTATCTGTTTAATGGATTTTTTAACATCTTCCATATTCCGTGCTCCGGTACATACGATTTTACCGCTGTTAAATATCAAAGCAGACGTTTTAGGTTCTTTAATCCTGATAACCAAACCTGGAAACTGTTCAGGATTATATTCTGTGTTTGAAAGCGTTGCAGCCATCTTTTCTAAAGGTATATCATGTCCCAATGAAGCAGATACCACAATATTTACCACTCTAATTTCTTTTTTACTCATTTTTAACCCCCAATTCGTTTATAAAGGACTCATAAAGACTATATAAATAGAAATACCCTTTCATTTATAAATATATCTACTCGGAAACATATAATTAAGGAAATAGGTGTTGGTGTTACTAGACCCCCTTGATTTCCTGTGGAAATCTCTGTCTATTATTCAAATTTTAGTGATTGAAGCAGTTATTTGTTGTTTGATTTTTAGGTACTCTTCTTTTGGAAATAGTATGTTTTTAATACTAATTATAATTAATGTTTTTTATATGTTAATTAATAAGACAAATAAGTTAATTATTGCGAATGATATTGTTATTAGAAAATCTTTTTTTTCTAAACTAAAAGGATTAATGTTTTCTGGATTTGGCGCTGTTGAAGATAAGGCGCACATATTTGTTTTTAACAAACCAATATTGGTTGATATCCATATGTTTTTTGTTTTTTATCCTATTGATGTTGTTTTTTTAGATTCGAAGTCTAAGGTTGTAGAATTAAAAGAAAATTTTTTACCATTTACTTTTTATTTCTCGACGAAAAAATCAAAATTTTTTATAGAACTTAAACAAGGTTCTATTTTTAAAAATAATATTTGTTTAGGGGATAAATTAAGTTGGAATTGTTGAGGTGATTTGGTGAAAAAAATTAAAGCGAATATAAAAGGCAAAGTTCAAGGTGTTGGATTTAGATTATTTGTTAAACAACAAGCATCTAAATTAAGTTTGAAAGGGTATGTTAAGAATTTACCTGATGGGTCTGTAGAGATTGTAGTGCATGGAGACGAATCAATTGTTAATAAGCTGATGAATGCTTGCAAATTGGGTAGTTTAATGTCTAAAGTAGATTCTATTGATTTTGTTGATGATTGTTCTGAAGAATCATATGATTTTTTTGATTTGAGATACTGAGTCTTATTTTATTATTTTTGTCATTTCTGTTTTTTTTTCTTTTATTATTTACTTTTTATTTTTTTTATTATTTCTATTATATTTATTTAAGTTATTATTTTGTTTTTATGTTGTTTTTTTACGTTTTTTTGTTAGTTTTTGGCTTAATTTATATAGTTTTTATATATTTTAGGCATATTTGTTACTATCAAATAGCAAAAATAACGAAACCTTTAAATATGGGTTATGCCTTCTCAATAGTAAAAAAGCACAACAGGGTTATGGTTGTCTGAAAGAACAATAAAGCTCATTGAATCCTTGTAATACTATAAAAAAAAATAAAAGAGGTTCTAGAAGAAAAAAAGCGTTAATTTAGCGTTTTTTGTTTAAATAAACACTAGAATTGCTTCATAACTATTAAAGAAGCCTGATAGAAGATTAATTAATGAATATATGGAAGGTGCCACACAATGATTGTACAGAAAGAATTTTTAAGTAAGCTCAAAGATTTCGGGTTAAACACATATGAAAGCAAGCTTTGGACAGCGTTACTCTCGCGAGGCGTTTCTACTGCAGGTGAGCTATCAGATATTGCAAATGTTCCAAGATCTAGATCTTATGATGTATTAGAAAGTCTAGAAAGAAAAGGATTTATTATAATGAAATTAGGAAAGCCAATTAAGTATGTGGCAGTTGCTCCCGCAGAAGTATTAGAGCGAGTTAAACGAAAAGTTCAAGATGAGGCTACTAATCACACTAAAATATTAGATAATTTAAAGGGAAGCGACATTCTATCCGAGTTAAACACTCTTCATGATCAAGGTGTAGAACTTATTGAACCAACAGATATTAGTGGTGCATTAAAAGGTAGAGGAAATTTATATAATCATATTGAAACAATGGTTAAATCTGCAAAGTCTTCAGTTGATATAATGACAACAACAGAAGGACTTATGAGAAAAACAGAATTCTTAAAGAATGTTTTACAAAAAGCAAAAGATAAAAATCTTACAGTAAGAATTGCAGCACCATTAACCAAAGAAACAAAAAAATTAGTTAAAGAATTAAAAGGTCTTGCAGAAATTAGACACTGTGAAAAAGTAAGATCCAGATTCTGTTTAATTGATGGAGAACAATTAACATTTATGTTATTAGATGATGCAGATGTTCATCCTACCTATGATGCAGGTGTATGGGTAAATACTAAGTTTTTTAGTAGTGCATTGCAACAGATGTTTGAAGGTCAGTGGGACGGTATGAAATCTTCTGACATTGTTTTTAAGTAATTTTTTAATTTTTTTATCACCTTCTATTGTTTTTATTATTGTTTTTATTATCTTTTTTATTACTCTTATTATTTTTTTTTATTTTATCTATTGAATATATTTACTGCTTTATTTTGTTATTCTATTCAGTTTTATTCATTTATTGACTTTGATTTTCATCATTTCAAATAGGTTTTTAAAAGTAACATTTAAATACTAGATCAAATTAAAATTAGATATTATTAGCTTAAATTTGATTTAAATTTAGTTTAATTTTAATTTACTTTTATATTAAATTTAGCCTAAAACTTATTATTTTTTTAAATTGGTAAAAAAGGAGGTTGAACAATGGCAGGATTAGGACTTGAGGGTGTTACACTCGCAATAATTATTGGAACGCTTGCAGCAATAGTATACAGTTTACGAATTCTAGTATTATTAGAACGAAGAATTGCAAGAATGGATGAAAATCTAATTAAAATTGCAAATAGAATTGTATCTGAAGAAGCAGAACTTATTCGTGAAGAAAAAAAAATAGAATCTATGCTTAAAGGAAGAAAATTTGTTGGTGTAAAAGCAAAACCAAAAAAGGCAGTTAAAAAGAAAAAGTAATTGGTAAAATTTTTTCTTTTCTTCTCATATTTTTTTTTTAATTTCTAAATAAAAATTAAATCAACTTATCAAATTTATAATTTCAAAATGACAATTCGAAACACATCAATGAAGCATGGTTGGTTTTATCATTATAGATTAAATGATCATAAAATAGATTTTCTTTGTTGTAATGGATTTGAAAGTTTAAGAACTTATCTCGATCAAGTATTCACTAATTGTCCTGATCACTATTTTGAATCTGGACCTCGCGGATCATCACTAAAATTTAAATTAGGAATAAAACCAATTAGAGTAGAAGGTCACGAAGTAAGTCAACTAGCAGATGTTGGATTAAAAAGTAGCAGATACAAAACAGCACATAGTAATGTTCAAGTTCACATGTTAGAACAAGATGGAACAACCATAGGAGTTGAAGTTCCAATTTGGCTACAAGATCATGAAATAAAACAATACAAAGCAATATTTGATTCTGATGAACCATTAACAGGACATATAGATATAGTGAGAATAGAAGATGGAAAAATTTGGGTATGGGATTTTAAACCTAAAGCAGACTTAGAAAAATACGCTTCAACTCAAATTTATTTTTATGCACTAATGCTCTCTAAAAGAACTAACATATCTCTTGATAAATTTAGATGCGGATATTTTGATGAATATAGCGCACATATTTTCAAACCAGAACAAGATCAGTTAGATAAGTTTTTAGAATTAAAACAAAAACTTGTTGCAGTTGTAAGACAATAATTTTTAAAACAATAAAAATGTCGAACTTTAAAAATAAAAACTCTTTTAATAAAGTTGTTTTAGATATAAAAAATTTGGAGATTCAAGGCGCAACTAATATTGCAATAGCGGCAGTAAAATCTTTAAAATTTATTCTTTCGGATTTCTCTAAAATTGAATCAAAATCTAACTCAAAATCTAATTCAAAACCTAATAAATTAATTTCTGAATTAAAAAACGCAAAGAAAAAATTATTTAAATCAAGACCTACAGAACCCATGCTTAGAAACGCATTAAATTATGTTTTATCAGATGTTGATAAATATGCTATGGATGAAACTGATAAATTAATTTTAAGATTAAATCATAGAATTGATCAAGCACTCGAAATAATTTCTAAGGGCAAATTAGAAATTTCAAAAATTGGTTCTAAAAAAATAAAAAAAAATATGGTTGTATTTACTCATTGTCATAGTAAATCTGTCGTCGATATTTTACTTTTAGCAAAATCAAAGGGTAAAAAATTTGAGGTTCATAACACTGAAACCAGACCTAGATATCAAGGGCGAAAAACAGCAAAAGAATTAGCTTCGCATGGAATAAAAGTGACTCATTATGTTGATTCTGCAGCCAGACTTGCTTTGAAAAAAGCAGATTTATTTTTGATAGGAGCAGATGCTATAACTGTAGAAGGAAAAGTAATCAATAAAATAGGAAGTGAATTATTTGCAGAAGTTGCTAAAAGATATCAAATACCTATTTATGTTTGCACTCATTCTTGGAAATTTGATCCTCAAACAATATTTGGTTTTGAAGAGCCTATTGAACTGAGAAGTGAATCAGAAGTTTGGCCTGACAAACCCAAAAACGTTAAGATACAAAATTTCGCATTCGAACAAGTAGATCCTGATTTAATATCGGGTGTAATTACTGAACTTGGAATTTACAAACCAGAATCTTTAGTAGAAGAATTAAAATCTAGAAACAAATTTATGTTTTAGAACGTAATTTTTTAAACAAAAATAAAAAGTAAAGAAATAAAATTTAAAAAACAAAAATTATTCTGATTCAGAGTCTAATGTTTTTTCTAATTTAGTCTCTTCAGGTGCAGTTTTTTTCTCTTCCTTTTTAGCAGGTTTTTCTTTTTTAGGTTTCTCTTCTAAAGCTTGCTTATTTTTAAGTCTTTGTTGTCTAGGACGCTCTCCTGCTTTTTTAGGTTTTGTTTCTATAAGTTCTATACCTAATTTTTTAAATTCGTCAACAACTTTTTTGTGATCTGCTCCTGTTTGAATATCAATTTTTTCATTAATAGGATCTAAATGTGACATATTACATTTTCTTCTTCTTGTTTCTCCATCTACTAAAACATAAGAATCATCAATGATTTCTACAATCACACATTTTTTTCCTGAGTCTCTTCCTGCAATTTTTGTGCATAATCTACCTACTTCCATCATTTTCTTTTGCCTCACTCAGACTTCTTGATTTTAAAATCATCATTCTTCTGCTACATTTTGAGCATAGCTGACCACCATAAGGTCTTTCAGGTCTTTTACTTGTTTTAGCCATGGTTTGCATTTTATAAGGCCTTTCTCGAGGTACTCCTTTGAGTAACTCTCCACAATTATGACACTTTGCCTTACTAGGTTTTCTTTTACGATATTGAGTAGTAACGCTCCCTCCTGGAGTCTTTACTTTTACTCTTCTTAATGTTCTGGATCTTTGTTCTTTTACCATTTAAATCACTCCTATTTGCTTTTTGAGATGAAAAACGGGTTGTTTATAAATCTTTGCAAATATTTACTAAACCTTTAAATTACTATTTTTTAATATAATATATTTGATATTGTCTATTTACTTTCTAGACTCATTTCAATTACATTTTAATTAATTCTTGGAATCCATAAATAAAGATTACCAAAAAACTTTTAAATCTTACTATCTTAAATTCAAGATGATATATATTACTAACTACTTAAATTAAATTTAAGATATATATTACTAATAGGGGTAATATGTTGTTAAAACAGTTGTTTTGGCACATATTTCTTTAAAATGTAACAAATCAAGTAGATATTGACTTTTAAAAGATATATTTAAATAAGACCTTATATCGCACTCAAGGTAATACTAATTAAATATTTAATTTCAATATGATTTAATAAATGTTAAGAGGATTTAATGAATGAAACTTTCAAATAAGCTAATAGAAGACGTTGTTGTTGAAGTTGCAGGTGAAGATGTTCTTCCATTAATTAAACTAATTAAAAATAAAAAAAATGTTAGTGAGTTTAAACTTGCAGAAGCACTAGAACTTGAAGTGAATTTTGTTAGAAACATGTTATATAGACTATACCATGCAAATCTTGTTTCTTTTACACGTAGAAAAGATAAGAAAAAAGGATGGTATATTTATTATTGGACATTTAGAACAAAACAAATTAAACATTTAGCAGTAACTTTGAAGAAAAAAAGAATTGAACGTCTTAGTGATAGGCTTGTAAGAGAAAAAGAAAGTAATTTTTTTATTTGTAATAGCTCTTGTATGAGACTCGATTTTGAAACCAGCATGAATTTTGGTTTTAAATGTCCTGAGTGTGGAGAATTAATGGAACAACAAGATAATGATGAGAATATCAAAAAAATAGAAGAAGAAATCAAAGAATTAGATAAAGAATTAAATCCTCCTAAAAAAACAAAGAAAAAATAAAATCAATTTCTAATAAAATTTAATTTCATTTTTTAATTATTCATAATTTAAATTTATTTAATATCATTCAACATCCATTGTTTTTGTTGCATATCCAATAGTTTCATCATACAAATCAACAAAATAAATAGATACTTTTTTTGATTCTTCTAATCCGCTAGTCGAAGCATGAATAGGGACTGTAACAGATTTGACTGTTCCACTGCTAATTTGAATATTCATCTCAGAAATATCAGTTTCATCATCAAACCATTTAGGAGGTGAATCTCCAGAATCATAAACTTTCACTTTAACAGTTTGAGGATAAATAGCAAAAGATTCTCCATTTGTAAATGTAATTTCTGCTTCTTCAAAACTACCCCACGTATCCCCTCGTTTTTTAAAAGAAACTTCACCAATGTTTACTAAAACATTTTCATAATCATGAGCTAAGAATTTTCCGTTCTCGTCGTATTTTGCAGTATCTATTGTAATTGTAGCATTAGAATCTATGTTATTATCTGTTTCGTTAGATGATGTTAATGATGTTAAATTAGTTTGAGTTTGATTTATGCTGATTGTTTCATTAATTAAAAGTTGAGATTTATTTTCAGTGTTTTGATTATTATCTGCAGTACTGATTGTAACTTCAACAGTTTTATTCAAATCTGTATTGGTTTCAGTCGTAGTAGTATTTTTTGAGGTTTCATTAGAATTCAAAGCAGATGTTTTTTCAATAGTTGTTGTATCAATATTGTTTTTAGTTTCTGATTCGTCTACTACTGTTGGAGACTCTTGGTTGTGCGCAATACTGATTCTACCTAACCAAAAACTACCGCCTATAACAACAAGAATAATGAGTAAATAAACTAAAATCTTTAAAATAACGCGCATACTAACATGATGATCTAAGAATTCATCTAATAGAAATTCGTGTTTTTTTGGACGTTGGTGATGGTGTGAATGAGTACCTTTTAACGAAAGTTTTTTGTGGTGATCAAATCTTTTTGAAGACATATTAAAAACCTCATCATAACATTAATTTTTTACACCTCTTACATACCAAAATTAATAATCTTTTAAAAAAGTTTCTTTATTATACGCGATAAAATAGAGTATATGTCCCCAAATTGTGACAGAATCAAGTGTTGTTTAAATATTGTTTAATAATTTAAAAAGTTGAGAAATATTTAATTCAAAACAAGCAACAGGCATATTTAATTCCCAATTTTCCAAAACTTGTGGAGACAGCTCACCAATAAATCCTATTTGTTGTTTATGTTCATTATGTTTTGGATCAGAACTTTGAATAATATTTGCAACTCTTCCCGGAATAAATGAATTGTGGTTTGTAGGATCAGTTTCATAATTTGTATCTAATGCTCTCATTAATGTATCTAGAATCTGTTTAATTTTAGTAAAGTCAACATCGGGACCACAAAGACAAATAGATAATGAATCATGTTCCTTAACAAAAGTTTCTGTTGTGTTCGAATGATTAAATACATTTCCAATTTCAAAAATATGTTGAGGATAATCACAAGTTTTATTATTACTTAAAACGTTTAATGAAGATGGAAGCATCCAAGCTCTTAAAATAGAATAATCTTGAGTTAATGCATTAGTTAATTCAACAACTTTAATTCGAGACTTTTTTGGTTCTTCATTATTTTCTTCTTTATTTTGTTCAATATTTAGGTCATCTGTTTCAAAACCCATTTTTTGATTTTGTTCTTCATTGTTGGATAAATGATATGTGTTAATTTCTAATAATCCTAGTCCAATTAAAATTTGAGAAACCTTTCTTTTAAAAATTTCTAATTCATCTTCATGACCAACTGTTGAAACATTAGGAATTTCTTCTTGGAAATTTTCATAACCAAATGCTATTGCAATATCTTCTATTGGATCTATTATGTGAAGAACATCTGCTCTATACGCTGGAATTAAAACAGTATTTGGATTTTCAAATCCATAACCCATTTTTTCTAATAGTTTAATCGCTTCATTCAAATTTAGATCAAGACCTAGAATTTTATTGCAATAAGCTAAGTCAAACTCCATTTTTCTTGGAGATAAATTAGGAGTAACTTTTTTTCCATCAGGATATTCTAAATCCATACTAAACACTTCGCCACCCATATCTGCTAATGCAGTAACAATAATGTTTAAACAAATGGATAAAGTATGAAATTCAAAACCACTACATTCAATAAAAACATTAGTAGTTTCTTCATTAATCTTACCTGTCATATGAGAATTAATAATAGGAGGTATTGAAAGAACATTTTCATCAGCGTCAATAAATACAGGAAATTTCTCTAAACCTTCTAACAGATGCCCATATTCTCGTCCAGTAGGGTGCTGTGAAAGAACTTGTAATCCTGTCATTTCTCTATTGAATTCTAGTGGGATAAATTTTATTTCATTAGGATTTTTTGCCATGTATTTAATTGGCATTTTGATTTTTTCCATAGGATAAATTCCAATAGCTCCTTTTTTTCTATTCCTACAAAATGTTACATGTAATTTTTCTTGAATTTGAATAATCTCTCTAATTTTTTCATCATCAAACTTTAAATTTTTAACAATAGCACAAACTGTAAATGGTCTAATTTGATTAACAGAAGAATCAATAATTACTTTTTCACCACTTTGTTTAACTTCATAATTTCTTAAACCTGTTTTCACACCAATAAAACTAGAAAATGCTCTTGCAAAACCCTGTTCTGAAAGCATATCAGGACGATTAGGAAAAATTTCTACTTGGATTTCATTTTCGTCTACACTTTCAAGATCAGTTCCAAGCATACTAATACGTTCCTTTAATTCATTTTCAGGAAGAGTCTTACCTACTAATTTTTCAAAAACTTTTCTATTAACATTGATTGTAGGCATTAATGCATCCACTCCTTCATATCACGAATTTGCTTAAGGTCATTTTTGTAAAGTTCACGAATATCTTTAATATTATATGCGCCAGTAATCATTCTATCAATTCCAGGACCCCATGCAAGAACAGGAATATCTACGCCTAGTAACGGTTTCACAACTTCAGGTCTAAAAATACCTGCTGCAATAATTTCAATCCATTTTTTTCTTACAGGATCATAAACATCTCCTTCAACACTAGGTTCTGTATAAGGAAAATAAGCAGGGCGGAATCTGATTTTTTCGTAACCCATTTTTTTTGCGAAAGCTTTTAGATATCCTAATAAATGTTTAAAGTTAGCATTCGGATCAATAACAATTCCTTCTGTTTGATTAAATTCAAATAAATGACTAAAATCAAGAGTTTCATTTCTAAAACATTTACCAACTGCAAAAAACTTTGCAGGAAGATCTCCTTTTTTTAATTTCGCTAGAGTTTTAGCAGATAAAACTGTTGTATGTGTTCGTAAAACATTTTGCAATGCTGCTTTTGGATTCCATTTGTATTGCCAACCAAGCGAATTAAGATCTCCGCCAAATTCATGAACATCTTTAACTCTTTTTGCAATTTCCTGAGGAGGTTCTTTGCTAATTTTTGGTTCTTTGATGAAAAAAGTATCTTGTAATTCTCTTACTGGATGATCTTGTGCAGTAAATAACGCGTCAAAATTCCAAAAAGAAGATTGTAGCATAGGGCCTTTCATTTCTTTAAAACCCATTTCTAACCAAACACGTTTAGCATAATCTAATGCTTGATTAACAAAATGTCGTTTACCCCTATAAATTTTAGGAACATTAATTTTTACATCATAGCGTCGAAAGACTTTATTTTTCCAATCTCCATTCTTAAGCATTTCAGGAGTGAGACGATCAATTCTTTTTTCTGTTTTTGAAATAATGTTGGTATTTACTAATTGATTTCCAATATCTGTTAACTCAATAGTTTTTGTTTTTTCTTCAACAATTTTAATAATATTTTTTCTCTTAGAAAAATTATCAAATGCAAATTTTTCTTCAGGAGCTAAATCTTCTGTGATTATATGGTTTTCTGAAATCTTTTTTAAAAAAAGTTCATCTAAACTTTCTTTTTCTAAAAATTTATTACCCAATTCTGTAATTCTGAAAATTTGATTTTCAATAATTATAGACCCTGATTTTCTTAAAAGGCCTATGCAAACATTAAATTCTTCTCTGTTCAAACCAGACTTTTCAATTAAGTCATTCATGTTAAGAGGAGAGTCTTTGATTGTAATAAGAAACCTTTTTTCAGGAAGACCTTGTTCTAAATAGGTTTTTCCATTTTCATCTAATTCAATAAACTTTTTTGAATCAGCGGTTATATTTAGAACAGATTTGTTACTTAACCATTGAAGAGTTCGCATTACTTCAACTTCAGATAAACCTGAAGCATTTACGAGAGTTTTAAGAGTTTTATTTTCTTTTAAAAATGGAATTACTTTAATTTCTAAAGGATGCAAAGAATCGATTAAATTATTAGTGTCCATTTTTAGTAGGCGGTTATATGGTTATGTTTTATATCAAATATAGATTTATATGTTCATTTAAATAAGTTATGGTGTATTTGTTTTAAATAATATAAAAAAAAGAAGAAAAAAATAACCAGTTTTTTATGATTTAATTACTTGACTGGTTTCATACCTTTCCATGAAAGATCAAAAAGATTTTCTAAAGCGCTTGCAAAGAATGGTGTGTTAACCCAAATTCCCACGTCGTATGTAGGATGAACTTCTTTGTCGTCCATAACCATGAAAACTACTTCTTTTCCGTCGACAACACAGAATCTTCCATTGTGATTTGTGTGTCTAACTTCTGCAACTCCGCTCATACTTTTTGCAACTTTTGTAGCTTCCTTACTTACAGGTGCTGCGATTCTAACACTTACTCCTCTTTTTTTGATTTTCTCAAAAACAGGTTTTAAACCTTCCATTTTTCTTAAGAAACCTTCACTTGTGGTCATAATAGTAACACTTTTTTCAGCATTACGTACTGTTAATTCTAAATGGTTATACAGATTATGGCGTCCTTTAAGACTACCACTAAGGTCAGAAGGTTCAACTAATTCAATACCCTGTGTGTGTAGTGTATTAAGTTCACCTAGAACATCTGTACCTTTTAAATTATCAAGCCGTTTAACTTTTTCATCAGCATGGAGCCTCATATTCTTTTTTACTCTCTCCACAACTTCTTCTGGCGCAACCGCGATATATTTAATCGGTTTTCCTAATTTTGTTACTGCAAATCCTTTTTTTTCAAGACTTTCTAATACATCATAAGATCTAGATCTTGGAACATTTGCAATATCTGAAAGTTCACCAGCAGTAGAAACGCCTCGTGAAAGTAAAGCAGTCCAAATTTTAACCTCATAAAGATTCAAAGAGAAATATCTCCTTAATTTGCTAAGAAATTCTTCTTTCACAATCATATTTGTAACCTCCCCCTTTTTTAATTTTTTAAATTTGTTACTTAACAGAAAGGTATAAAAAACTACTACTTAATATATGTTACGTTTTTTTACTTCTGTAACAATGTAGTAATAATAAAATTCTCTTTGTTCTTTACTAAGTAGTAATAAGGTTTTTTTTTTTAATTAATTTTGTTTTTTTTTTTTTTTTTGATCTTTTTGATATTTTTTTGATTTTGAAGGAATGATTTAAATACTATTTTATTTTATTTTATCTATATATGCGTATGAAACTTAAAAAAGAGATAGAGGCTAAGTTAGAGGTAGTGGGAATTAATCAGATTGATATGGCTAAACAATTATTATATTCTATTGAAAATTATGTGCAACTTATGAATTCAAAAAATTCTAGCAAAATAAATAAAAAAATAATGAAACGATTTTTGTTATCCAAGTTCAATGATTTAAAACTGGAATTAGAATGTGAAAAAAAATATGGAGATCATAATAAAATAAAACCAATTAGTTATACAATTCAAGGGAGTGCACATAAAAAAACAAATTGGATATTATCTAAACAAATTCCCCTAATAAAAGAAGGAATTATTACAGGAACAAGTTCTAGTCTAAAAAATTCAATTGATGCGCTACATAAATTAGTGTATGTATGTATTCAAAAAGAAAAAGATCTCGCATTAAAACGATTTTTCAATAAATTATTAACTTGGTTTATGCAGTTTATAAAACTTTTAAAAATCAATAGAAAAAAAGATTTAAAATATAGGTGTTAATAAATTGGCAATACCTCTCGAATTACAAAGATCAGTAGCAGGAATATTTGGTCCTGGCGGTTCAATAATGCAAGGACTAGAAAAACTTGGTGAAGGAGGATTAATTAATTCTTCAATTTTATGGGCTATAGTAATTGCTTGTGTTGTGATGATATTTTTGTCTGCAAAAACAGAAGATAAAAAAGGAATACCTGCATATACAGTAGTTGCTATATTATGTTTTGCCATACTTTATGGTTTAAATCTTTATGTATTATCTTGGTTTTCTATTGTCGCACTTTCAGTTGTTGTTATTGGTAAGATTCGACGAGGAATTAAACGAGGAGTGTTCCCTATAATTTTAGTAATTTGGTTTTTATGTTCTTTAGTTTCATTTGATTTTGTTACTCTTGCAATTACTGTTGGAGGATTTGCAGGATTATATTTTGTAGCGTTGCGAAGAAATAAACTAAAACGATTAGGTTCACATGCTGCGCGTAATTTAAGTAAAGAAGAAGGATTTAAACCACGTCGCACAAGAAAGTTGATTAGGTATTTTGAACATGCTGGAAAAATCAAAGAAAAATCAAAAGACAAAGTGGTTAAAGGTGCAGAACGGCTTAAAGGATTACTTGCTAGAAGAGAAGCAGAAAATTTAGAATTATTAACTCACGAAGAAGCAATGGCTGCTGGTGCAAAGAAAATAAGTCAAACTGTAGAGCAATTAGAAAAAGGAGAAATTTCTTTAGAAGAAAGAGATATTAAAATTCTTAATGTGCTTGGACAAAAAGCAAAATGGATAGAAAAACAATTAGAACATGTTGGTCCAGAAGGATTAGATGATGAAAGGCGTGAACCCCTTTTGAAGTTTGCAAAACAAATGTTAAAAGATTTTGATGTTTTAATTTCTAATCGAGAATATGCTGAAAAGTATAGGGAAAAAGCAATGGATATTATTTTGAAAGTGATGGATATTGTAGGCGAAGCTGCAAAAGAATGTAGGATGCTAAAAGAACGGAAAAGTAAATTTGAACATATCAAAAAAGTTACAAATCAAGAAGTAGAATCATTAGAAAATGAGATAAAGTCTGAAGAAAAAAAACTCGAAAAAATCAAATCACATTCTAAAGATAGTAATTCTGAAATGTCTGGAGTTCATCGTCGAATAAATCAACTTAAAGAAGAACAGAAAAAATTTGAAAAAATAAGAACTAAACTTGATTTAGTAATTAAAAGATTAGAACGCATTTGGAAATTACATAACAAATCAATAAAAGATATTTTTCATGTAGAAAAAAAATTAGATGCTGTTTCTGATAGGTTCACTAAATTTGAACACAAATTCAAAAAACATGATTTGAAGTTAACTAAACAACATAAAACTTATCGTAAAAACTTTAAGGATTTCAAAGAAGAGATACCGGACGCAATATTAGTTCAATTGACTGATGACGCATCATTAATTCTTGATGAGGTTATTAAAATATTAGAATTAGCTGTTAATTTTAATCAAAAAGAAATTCAACCAATAATAACTGAAAGTGCAGGAGTTGTTAATAAGATATTTTTTCTCGCTAGAGCTGCAAAATATTTAAATAAAGTTTATTCGAGTTTGGCTGAAGCATACAAAGACATAACAAAAACAGGAGCAATAATTACTCAAAATGCGCAGTCAAGAAAACAATTAATGAAAATATTTGAAGAAGAAAATCTTGAAGAGAAAGAAACAAATATTGCAGCTCGAAAATCAATTACTATTCAGTTTAAAGTAAAAGCAGCATATGAAGAACTAAAGAAAGGAATTGAAGACGTGAAAAAACACTTAAATGTTTTAGTTAAAGATCTTCGTTATACAAAACACAGTCGAGAAAATGTAATACATAGAATCAAAAAAGCATTTCAAGCAACAATAAAAGCAGAAATTAAAAAAGGAGATCAAGTTTTAAAGTTCGAGAAAAAAGCACAAAAAGCTACTGAGCAAGCAAAAAAAGCAGAGGAACATGCAAAAGCAGAAGAATTAAAAGCAAAGCATGCTACAGGCTAATTACAGTCTAAGGATTTAGTGCATTGTATGTTTATTAAAATTATGTTACTAGAGGTGGAGAATTGGATTTTCTAAAAAAAATCAAGAAAAAAGCAAATAAAAATCCTAAGCGCATTGTATATCCTGAATCAACAGAACCACGTACATTATGTGCTATTGAGAAGATAGTGAAGTTAGGATATGCAAAACCTATATTATTAGGATCATTGAAAAATATCACATTTGCTATGAAAAAAGTAGGAGTGAATTTTGCTTATGTATTAAAAAAAATCGATGTTATAGATTATTTAGCAGAATCTAATCAAATTTCTTTTAAGTATTATATTTCTGAATTATGTAAAATTAGACGAAAAAAAGGAGTAACTCGTAAAATAGCTGCAGATCTTCTTAAGGATCCTATGTATTATGCAACAATGATGGTAAGATTAAATGATGCAGATGCAATGATAAGTGGAGCTGCGCACACAACTGCAGAAACTATTCGTCCAGCATTACAAATAATTAAAACAAAAAAAAGATTTCATAGAGTTAGTGGTCTTTTTTTGATGGAACTAAAAGATAAAATGTATTTGTTTGCAGATTGTGCAGTTAACATAAGCCCTGATTCAACAGTCCTTGCAGAAATTGCTATTGATAGTTGGCATACTGCAAGAGAGTTAGGAGTTAAACCAAAAATTGCAATGTTATCATTTTCAACAAAAGGTAGTGCAGATCATCCTGATTTGAGAAAAATAAAAGATGCTGTAAAAAAAGTTAAACGTAAGAGGCCAGACATTATTATTGATGGAGAACTTCAAGTAGATTCCGCCATTGTTCCAAGTGTTAGTAAACTAAAGTGTCCTGGCTCAAATTTAGGCGGGAAAGCAAATGTATTGATTTTTCCTTATTTATCTGTAGGAAATATAGCATATAAACTTGTCGAGAGACTTGCACATGCAGAAGCAATTGGTCCAATATTACAAGGTTTATCAAAACCCATAAATGATTTAAGTAGAGGTTGTACTGTTAATGAAATAGTCGATATTAGTGCAGTTACAACAGTACAAGTACAAGATTTAGAAAAAGAAGCTAAATTAAAATCAAAAAAAATAAAATCAAAATTAAAATTAAAATCAAAAATTAATTAAAAAATAGCTGAACGAAAATGAATATATTAATTATAAATGCAGGATCATCGTCGATTAAGTACAGTTTGTTTGAAAATAAAAAACTGCTTATTAATGGTTTAGAGGAACGAGTAAAAGATTATAAGAAAATATTAAAAAAAATTATTAAACAATTGGCAGCACAGAATTATACTATTGATGCAATAGGTCATAGAGTTGTACATGGTGGAAAAATTACAAAATCTAAACGAATAACAAAAAAATTAGTTAAGCAATTAGACAAAATAAAAGAACTAGCACCTTTGCATGATATTCCTGAAATTAATTGTATAAAATTTTGTTTAGAAAATTTCAAAGTTCCTCAAATAGCAATATTTGATACATCATTTCATTCAACAATCCCTGATTATGCATATACATACGCAATACCTCAAAAAATTTCAAAAAAGCTAGGAATTAGACGATATGGTTTTCATGGGATGAGTCATAAATATGTTTCTTTACACGCTGCTAACGTTTTGAAAAAACCATTATCTAAACTCAAACTAATTACTTGCCATTTAGGAAATGGAGCAAGTATAACTGCAATTAATAGGGGTAAAAGCATAGACACATCAATGGGCTTTACTCCGCTTGAAGGATTGGTGATGGGAACTCGAAGTGGAGATCTTGATCCTGCAATAATACCTTTTTTACAAAAACAAAAAAATTCAATTATTAATTTAAACTTGAACAAAACAGAATTATTTCTGAATAAAAAATGTGGACTCAAAGGAATATGCGGTATGAATGATATGCGAGATATATATAATTCTAAATCAAAAGACGCAAAACTAGCAATTGAAGTTTTTTGTTATAGATTAAAAAAATATATTGGATCATATATGGCTGCATTGAATGGTGTTGATGCAATTATTTTCACAGGAGGAATAGGTGAAAATGCAGAGTGGATACGAGAAAAAACTCTAAAGAATATGGATTTTTTTGGAATCAATCTTGATAAGAAAAAAAATAAAATATCTAAAGCAGCAATGCAAGGTCCTTTGGTAATATCTAAAAACAATTCTAAAATTAAAATTTTAGTTGTAAAAACTAATGAAGAATTAATGATGTGTGAAGAAGTTATTTCTATTGTTAGTAGGTGAAAATTGAAAATAATTAAATGTACAAATAAATAAAAATCAATAAATATAACTAATAAGAGTAAATCAAATGGATTTAATAAAAATATTGGAGGTTTTTCAAGCAATATCTTTAGTTATTGCAATGGTAATTTTACTTGGCGAACACTATAAAACATTTGATTTATTCATGCCTGATTTGAAAACATTGCTTGCAGTTATAGTTTCTATTTTTTTAATAACTCATGCATTAATTTTATTTTTTCACGCATTTAACAATGGAATTCGCGTAAGAATTCTTGTTGAGTCTGTTGTTGTGGTCGCATGTGCAGCAATTTTAATTTCTCCTGCATTTAACACTTTGTTTTATATTAATTTTTTAAAAGTTTTTGAAAAAGTAAATAAAGATATGTTAAGTCATTTAGCATTAGGATTAGTTCCAATAATAATTGTTTCTATATTTGATATCTTTAGAGGAGAAAGAGAGTAAAATAGGTTACTGTTTATTTTTTTAAATACTATTTTTTTTTATTACTAATTTAATTTCAATAAGTTAACTTATACCTAAGAATTGCAGCAACACTACCAAGACCATCAAGTTTTTTACCTGCATCATGATCAGAACTAATAATTACAATATCTGCTCCAACTTTATCTGCATTTTTCATCAATTTATTAAGAGAATTAAATTTTTGTTGTAGTCTAAGTTTTTGAATTATATGATCTGTTACCAAAAGAATTTTAACAGCGCCTGCATCAATTGCTGTTTTTGTTTCTTTAATTCCATAAACTGCAAGACCTTCTTTAGAAATCTCATCTAATAATTGTTCTACAAGTTTTAGTTCTTTTGCAACACGATCAGATTTTAAAACAGTTTGAGTTTCAGGACGTTTTAAAACTTCATTGATTGCTTTTTCATCTACGCTACTAGCAGTGGCTAAAACAAATTTTTTTTTTATATCTTGATCTTTAACATTTTTTAAAAAATCCTCTTTCCAAAATGCAGGTGATGCAAGAATTATGTTTGATGCAGAATATCTAGAATCATATTCTTTTAATGAATCAAGAATTTCAGTATAAAAATTAGTAGTCATTGATTTTGTTTCTTGTTTTTTTGCAACATTGCCTTTAAGATTTGTAAGAATTTTATAACCTTGTTTAGTTAAGACTGCAATATAACAATCTTCTCTATCAAAAAGACAAATAAGAACTTTAGGAGTTGCTTTTTCACAAGCTTCCTTTAATTTTTCAGATTGGAATCTTAACCATTCTTCTTTTATGATTTTAATGGTTGTGTTAGGTTCGACATTAAATGTGTGATATGATCCTCTTGCAATATCTTCAGGACCATCAACAATTTTTCCAGAAACTCTAAGAATTGATGCATACTGATGAAACTCAATATTTTCAATAGCAATTTTGAGAAAGACAATTTTTTTAATTACCTTTTGATTCCGATCTCCTGATTCACCTATCTTAATTTTTCGTTCAGTTTTACCTTCAACAATATCTCCAGGATCGATAATACTACTTAAATACCACAAATCATCCAAATTTTCAACTGCAACTTTAGCATCAGTTTTCTTAAATAATATCAGTTTCATAGTTCATAAAAAGAAAAACATTTATATATAAAACTATTCATTAATCATAAAAGTTATTAATATTAAAATAAAATATTATGAAAATAATTTGTTATTTATATATGGGGTAATAAATTTAATATATCATAATTTAAATTAATATAATTTTAAGTATTTTTTCAAATTAAATATTCAATAAAATCAAGGCGAAAAGGGGTAAATTTGATGGCACGAATAAAAAAATCAGGAAATTCTAATTGTAGATCTA
Organism: Candidatus Woesearchaeota archaeon; assembly: GCA_018668595.1. Taxonomy (GTDB): domain Archaea; phylum Nanobdellota; class Nanobdellia; order Woesearchaeales; family UBA11576; genus JABJCP01. The sequence continues at coordinate 74,846 of JABJCP010000043.1, read as the reverse complement.
ATTGCAGATCTAAATCTATGTTTTTAATAAGCAGAAAAGCACAAGATGGAACAAAAGCCGCAACATTAGTTGCAGTAATTGCACTGTTGATCATATTTTACTTACTGTTTATTCCACCTCATGTGAGGCAAGAAATTCTAGAAGGAAATTCAACAGATTCTGATTCAGATTCTGATTCAGGATCCAATAAAACATTATTACTTGAAAATCCAGGAACATTAACTTCATTGTCAACTAAAGAAATAACTCACAGTATTCCTGCATTAACAATATTTGCTACACAAGATGCTCAAGTATTAGATACTCAAAGCAGCTTGACTGCTAAAAAAAGTTGGTTTTCAGATACAAGTGCTGAGTTCACATTTGTTATTCAAGATTTAACCCATACAGAAAATTTGTTATTAACCTTTGTATCTAAAATACACGAGGGGAATATGCGAATAACACTAAATGGAAAAGATATATTTAATCAAGAAATTACAAAAGAAAATCCAGATCCTGTTGTGGTTCCAAAAAAATATGTAGCTCAAGGAGCAAATAAATTAGAGTTTTTTACAGAATCAGTTGGGTGGCAGTTTTGGAAAGTAAACAAACACACACTTGAAAATTTACAAATCACGGGAGACATAACAGACATAACTCAACAACAAAGCAAAAACATATTTATTGTTAGCGCAACTGAAAAAAATAATCTAAAAAGAGGACGATTAATTTTCACACCTCAGTGTGAATTAGGAGTGACTGGAAAATTACAAGCACTAGTAAATAATCATTTAGTTTATGAAGCAATACCTGATTGTGGATATGCATTGGGTGTAGAGTTTGCACCAGATATTTTGCGTAATGGTGAAAATCAAATAGTATTTAAAACAGAAAAAGGAAATTACATAGTCGAGCTAATAAAAATCAAGAGTGAACTAAAAGAAATTGTACAGCCAGTATACTTTTTTGATCTTGACGAAGATGAATTTGATGATGTTGAAGATGATTCTGATGATATATATCTAAAAATAACATTTGTTGATGACAATGAACAAAAAGAAGGTAGAATAAATATTAATGGTGTTGAAACAAATATATATCAAAGAGATAGAGTTTACAAAAAGAAGATCAATGATTATTTAATTGAAGGAAATAATGCGATAAAAATAATTCCTGACGAAATATTGCAAATTGTTGAATTAGAAGTATATAGAGATAATTGATTTTATAATGTTGGTTGATTTAATTTATTAGCTCAATGTTTTAATCCAATTAATGTATTTTTAATGTATTATTAATGTATTAGTTTTAATGTATTTTTTTCGTTATTTTATATTTTTTTACTTTTAATTTTTTGAAAAAAGAGGTGGATGATATTAAGTTTAATAATTTAGGGAAGAAAGGATTAGCTCCAATAAACCCTCTTTCTCCTAACATTAATCCCTCTGTAAATTCACAAGGATCTATTAATTTAGGTAATTCTTTTCAACAACCAAATCCTCAACAACCAGTTCAACAACCAGTTCAACAATCGCCATTTTCTGCTGAACCAATTAATTCTACTCAATCATCCCAACCCGAACCTAAAGTAGTTATAGAAGAACCTTCACCAGATCAAAAAAGTCCTAAAGATTGGATGGGTGTATTTTTCAAAGCATTAATTATTATTGCAATATTCGGATTAGCATTTTATTTTACAGGCCCTACAATTGCACAGGCTGCAATTGCAAAATATCAAGGAGGAGATGTTGGAGCTGCAGCAGATGATGTAACGTATGGGGGTAAAAACGCTTTATCAAAATTAATTGATAATTTTAAACTCAGTTGGAAAAAAAATGAACAAATATACAAAGGAGATTATGTTGAAGGAAAACAAACAAAAACAAAAGAATTTGTAGGAGTTGAATGGTTAAATCCTTGGACACCAAATCCCGCAAAATATTTTATACCCTCTCCTATAGATATTGATTCTCGCGAATCTATCGAGTTTAGATCAAGAGTTCATGGATTTGGATATGATGAAGATATAGTAACGATGGTTACTTGTCACGTGGTTAGAAGATCAATTTTTAAAAAATCACCAGGAACTTTTCAAAGATTAGACGACGCAACAGTTTCACCTGTATTTCCTGAAGTAATAACTGCAGCATCAAATTTTGACGAAGAAATAACTTGCTATCCTCAAAATATTACTTGTCCAGAAGCATATTTAGTATATTTTACTGCACTATCAGAAGGATTTGTAACAAGAGCAGAATTACAAAATGCATATATTGAAAAAAACTTTTTAGAAGAAAAACTCAAAGTATATGCTCGAGATAAAGAATTAACTTTAGATAATGAAAATGAAGTAATTGCAGCATTGAAAGATATGTATCCTGAAGTGGCGCACCTCGACGGAATATCTGAATCAGATAAAGCTCCAATTAAATTAATAATACAAACAGAAAAAATGCCTTTAATAGGAATTGATACAGGAACAGGAAGCTTTGGAGGTATTGGATCTCAAAATAATCAAATAGCATCTAAAAAATTAAAAATACAAGTAAGTGTAGAAAACATGGTCGAAGGAACAGTAGATACAGTACATGCACTAAAAGTTGTAATTCCAGACGGATTTGGTGTTGCAAAACCTAATCAGATAGGGGGTGTACAAGTTGATTTTTGTTCAGGATGGACTGCAAAAGAAGAAAATGGAAGAAATGTGTTGTATTTGAATAATCCTGAAAAATATGAATTTTATGAATTAGAACATACTCTTCAAAAATCAATGCCTTCTTGTCACTTAGAAATTTTAGATCCAAAAAAAGTTTTACGTCTTCCTAACGAACCTAATGATGTTTTAATTTTAGCAGAAATAGAATATGAATATGGAACTCAAAAAGAATACAAATTAGATGTACGACCTAAAGATAATGATGATAGTAAAAAAGATTATGTTTGGTGTGCAAAACAAAAAACAAAAAAAACTAGTTCAACAACCGTGACATTACCTGCAAGTTCAGAGAGCGAAAGCCAATCAGAATCAACAGGTTCAATGGGATCTATGGTAGGTAAACCAGCATAATTAAATAATATGTTCGATGAATTAACTAAAAACTTTTATACTTTACAATAATATCACTTACAATAATATAATTTACGAGTAATATAATTTATGCGACTATTGTAGTATATCCTACTTTAAATGCATTTATTTAAAGTATTTATTAAAATTGTTTATTAAAAATATTTATTAAACGTACTTTAAAAAAATGAAAACACATAAACAAAAAAACTTAATTTTTATAACTCAGATAATTATCATACTCATATTTTTGATGACTTTAGCTGGTTGTTCAGGAGGATCACGTTTTTCAGCATGGGGTGGTGGACAAAGCACAGGTAATTTACAACTTCATAATCCATATCAAGGAATACAAGGAATAATGCTTGAATTTGTTGAAAGCATGCCTCCAGAAACAGTTCTCATAGGTGACAAATTTGATATCGGCATTAGAGTGAAAAATTATGGTGCATATGATATTGACACAGGAAAAGGGGAAATAATTCTTAATGCAGATTCAAATATTTTTTTAGTAGAAGGAAATAAATTAACAAAAAATTTTGAAGTCTTAGGAAGATCCGAATTTTTATCAGAAGGCGAAGAAGATATTATCCTGTTTCCTATAATGGTTCGTTGTTTTGATCAATTAAAAGGCAGTAAAAATAATATTATTAAAACAATAACTGCTATATCTTGTTATGATTACGAAACAAAATTCGGAGTAGATGTTTGCTTAGATCCAACTGCTAAGGATAATATTAATCGAGAAGAAATAGAAAAAATTTGTGAACAACAAAACTTATCTTTTTCAGGAGGACAAGGTGCACCAATAGCTATTAATCGCGTTGATGCAAATATAGTTCCTTATAAAAATAAATTACAAGCAATGGTAACAATAGAATTATCACAAGTTCAAGACGGAGAAGTGTATTTTTCAGAAAGTAAATTGAGTTGTAGTGATCCTGGAAAACAAAATAGAATTTATGCAGATGTTGAATTAAGGGGACAAAAACTTAATTGTAAAAGTCTGACAAGTTCAGGGTTACCCTCAAATGTAGTAGAACTAAAATCAAAAGTGGGTATGTTAAGATGTCAAACAGAATTAACTAGTACTGAAGGTACGTTTACAACACCATTGACAATAAATTTGAAATATAATTTTAAATCAAAAATCCATCAGAAATTAAATATAATTCCGCCATCAGGAGAACTTGATAAAGTAGGGTGTCAAAATTTAGAATCTGAAATGAAATCAGTTCCAAGTGATGATGTAAATATATAGTTTGAAACCTTTGAACTTTTAATTTTTTAAGTTTTTAAACTTTAAAACTTCAAATATGGATTATTCCTGTTTAAATATTATTTATCCATCATTTAGCTATTCAGCGCAAATTTATTGGTTTATAATATATTTTAATAAAATAAATTAAAATAACCGAAAAGTATATAAATTAAAATAAGTGTTTATTATCAAAAAAGAGGAGTAACAATGAATGAAACCATAAAAAAACATTTAATTCTCATACTTGTAGTATTCTCAATTTTAATATTGTCGGGTTGTGGAAGTTTGGGAATGCAAAAAGGAAATCCAGATCAACCAAATGGAATAGGTTTATACACTCCTTCAGGAACAGAAGGACTAACATTAGAATTCTTAGCAGATCAACCACCTGCGCAAGTATATACTACAGCACCATTACTCTTTATGATTAAAGTAAAAAATGCAGGAACATATGATTTACCTGCAGCGTCGCTTCATTTAACAGGATATGATCAAAGTATTGTAAATATAAATAATGGTGGATATCAACAAGTCTTTAATTTAGAAGGTAAATCTCAGTTTAATCCCGAGGGTGGTATGGAAATAGTTGAATTTGAATCAAATGCATTACATCTTCCGCTAGGAGCTCAAACATATAATCCAACATTTTTATTAACTGCTTGTTATAAATATAAAACAAGAGCAAATCCAGTAGTATGTCTTGATACAAACCCGACGGATAAATTAAGTGATAAAGTATGTAACCCTAATGGTGCATCTCCTGGAAGTCAAGGAGCACCAATAGCAGTATCATCTATTGAACAAGAAACAACACCTAAAGCAACTTATTTTAGAATACAAATTTCAAATGCAGGAGGAGGCGTGGCATTTGACGCTAATTCAATTGGTAGTTGTCCTCATTTATTAGACTATAAAGAATTAAATAAAATAAGATATTATGTTCCAACACTTGGAGAAGGACAAGCATTTGGAGAATGTAAACCAGATCATGATAAACTAAGACTTGTGAATGGACAAGCAACAATTTTTTGTAAATTTCCACATAGTCAACAACAAGGAGCATATCAAACCACATTAAATATTGAACTCGAGTATGGATATAAAAATAGTATAAGTCAACAAGTAGATATAAGAAGTATTGACGAATAGATAACTACGTTTTGATAACTAAGTTTTAAGATCAATAATTAAATGTTTAAAAATGTCGAAATTAAATATTTAAATTAAACATTTAAAATATCAAAAATGAAAAATTAAATTTATTAAAAAATTTTTGGAGGCTGTAAACATGAAAAAAATACTAATCTTTTTGGTCATATCATCTATGTTATTTGCAGTAGGATGTGGTCAAAATCAAAATGCAGATGCGCAAGCTTCAGGAAGTGGAAGCATGTTTGAACAAACAACAGAAGCATTATCCATAAGCTTTGTTCCCGGAGCACCTCCAGAAAAAATTCTAGATAAAGAACAACCATTTGGAATAAGTATTAGAATTGAAAATAAAGGAAGTCATAATATTGATGATATAAATGATGTAAAAGTAATGCTAACAGGATTTGATCCTGCAGACTTTGGCGTTGGAACATCAGATTTAGAAAAGTTTAGTCCAGACCCTCTAAGAGGAGTAAAGATTGATACAGAAGGTGGAAGAATACCTGGAGGAATTGCAACATTAGATTTCCCTTCATCAGGTTCAGTATTCTCTCACCAAACTGAATTAGCAGGACAAGTGACTTATAACCTAAAAGCAGATGTATGTTATAAATATGGATCTATAGTAAATACAGATTTGTGTGTTCTTGAAGACTTGATTGGAGTAAGTGGAGAAGAAAATACATTTTGTACAGTAACTGAAGAAAAAACAGTTGATAATTCAGGATCGCCAGTAAAAGTATCTAGTTTTAGAGAATCAGTTGCAAGCTCAACTAAAGTCAGCTTTTTGTTTAAGATTGAACATGTAGGTTCTGGAAAACTATACGAATCTGGATCTACTTGTGAAGAAACATTCCAAAAAAGAAATAAAGTACATGTGAAAGTTGACACAGGAATTTCAGATACACTAACTTGTAGCGGACTTCAAAATGTAGCAGCAAGTAATGGTGTTGTAGAAGGAGATGCAATTCTTCTGAATGGAGCACGAGAAATAAGTTGTACACAAACAGTAACATCTCCAAGTGACTTTAAGAAAATAGTAAGACTTGATCTTGGATATGATTATAAAAATAGTGTAACAACATCTTTGTTAGTGCAGCATGTTGGTGGATAAATAATTTAGAATTAACTTTTTTTTAATTTTTTATTATCTTTTTTTTCTAATATTTGTTTATGTAGTAGTTTAGTTTATTCTTTTTGTTATTCTTGTCTTATTTTTTCGAATGCTAAATCAACTGCTTTTTTTGGAATACCTGAATTAGTTAAAGACTTAACTATGCTCATTTCTTGATCTCCATGTTGGATTGCAATTTGAATCATAGGTACAATATCGTCAATGTTTGGCATTGGAGCAGATGAATAAGGATCTTGAATTTCTTGGTATGGATCAACAAGTAATTCTTCTTCTTCCACTGCTGCTTCTTCTGACTGATCTTCATATACTAGTTCTTGTTTAAACGAATCAAATGAACTGCTGTTTGTGTCTAAGTTTGCGGCAGGTATTGAGTCTTCTTTTACGTCTGAACTATTTATTGAGTCTGAATCTAGTTCATATTCAAAATCATTAGAATCAGAACTGGTAATTTCAGATTCAAATCCATTAAGTGTTGCTGCATCTTCGGAACTCATCAGATCTTTGAACCTAGAATTCAAATCAGACATTATGTTATTAGCTTTAACTTTTTGATTTTGAATAGTTCCATTTTTAATAGATATTAGTTTGTCCATTTTTTCCATCTGATTTTTAAGAGAAATAATTTTTAAAGTGTATTGAGAAATTAACCGTTTAACATAAACTTCTTGATTTTCTTTTGTTTGATTTAATGTTTGAGTTAAATTTGTTTCTTTTGCTTCAAACTCCTGAGATTTTTTTATTAATGTAGTATTTAGTAAAGCAACTTTTTTTCTAGACTCTGCAAGATCATCAGCAAATTTATTAAAATCCTCTTCTTTAATATGTAATTTAGATGTTAATAATTCAACATGATTTCTAAAATGTGCACTTTCAGACTCTAGTCGATTAATTGCATCTGATTGGTGCTTTATTTGTCCGCTAAGTTCAGTAACTTCCAATTCTTTGTTTACAATTTCATCTTTATTAAACTCAAGATTTGCAACAGATTTATCTAATTGAGATTTTATATCAAGAACTTCAGATTCAAGTTGTTTTTGTGCAAACGAAAGAATACTAATTTTGCTCTTTAGGTCTTCAATAATTTTATTACGCTCAACAAGTTTTGATTCAGAAAAATCAAGTGATTCTGATTTTTTTGTTACCTGTTCATTTAAATCAAGAGCATCAAACTCGAGTTGTTTTTGCGCATAAGACATAATTTCTATTTTCTTATTTAATTTTGTAATAATAATATCTTTTTGGGTTAACGCGTCTTTAACATTTTTAAGTTTTGCAAGTTCAGTATTGAATGAAGAAATAGTACATTCTGTTTCTTTGAGTTTTTCTGCTAAGAATGAATTGTTTTGAGAAAGTTCACTGCTCTTTTTTTCAAGCTCGGCTAATAAATTAGATTCAATAGAGTCTAATTGCACCTCGTTTTTTTCATCCATCTTGATTTTTTCACCTATTTTATGATTTAAAGAAGTTTAAGTATTTTAATTTTACTGTTAAATTTAATATTAAACATAAAAATACCTGGTAGTATTAATAAATCTTTACATTAATTCAAGAAATAAAAAACCAAGGACTAAATTCCTAGGTATTTATTACAAAAAAAGAAAGCATAAACTCGCATTAAACGCAGAGGTAATCTTTTTTTTGTAATATATAATTAGTAACTAAAATTAGCAATTTGTTAGTATTGGCAATGTGTCAATGTTAATAGTTTATTAGTTATTTATAACCCACTAAAACAATTTTTGCAAGAAGAGCTTCTAGTTGTACATATTCATCAGAACCTTCAGTCATTCTAAACTCTGCTTCACCACAAAATTCAATTAATTCCATTTTCTTTTTGTTTTCAGCATCTATTTTTGGAACTTCTTTTTGAATTTGTTTAATGATATCTAATCCTGATAAACCATATTCTAGCATAATATCCAGAAGTTTTTTTCTACTATCAATAAATTTATTATTTAATGCTAATTGAATTATTTCTTTAATTTCTTTTGGTCGAGCAACAGATGCTAAAGAATAAATGATTTCATCCGTAATATGATCTGTGATGACTGCACTAGATTGTAAAATATTTTCAGCACGACGACAATCACCATCACAAATATTAAACAAAGCTTCTTTTGCAGAGTCATCAATGTTAATATTTTCTTTTTCTGCAATTGAATTAATTACTTTAATAAGATCTTGTTTTGGTAAAAGTTTAAAACGAAAAATCGCGCAACGACTTTGAATAGGATCTATAATCTTTGAAGAATAATTACAACTTAAAACAAATCTACAAGTTTGAGTATAATTTTCCATGGTTCTTCTTAGAGCTTGTTGAGCTTCTTTAGTTAAAGCATCACACTCGTCAAGATAAATTATTTTAAAAGGTACATCGCCAATAGCTCGAGTTCGAGCAAAATCTTTTACTTTATTTCTAACAACATCAATTCCTCGCTCATCAGAAGCATTAAGTTCAAGAAAATTACTTCTCCAACTATCTCCAAATAAAGCTTTAACAGTTACCAATGCAAGAGATGTTTTACCTACTCCTGCAGGACCTGAAAATAATAAATGAGGCATGCTTTTTTTATTAACAAAAGCCTCTACACGTTTTACAATTTCATCTTGACCTAAAACATCTGCAAAAACCTTTGGCCTATATTTTTCAGTCCATATATCTGAAGTCATATTTTTGAATAAATGAGGGTAGTATAAAAAGATTGTGAAAATAGTCTATAATCTAAACTTTAGTATTTAAGAATGAGTAAAATATAAAAATTAATAAATAAAAATTTTATTATATCTTCTTTAGATAATATGAAAATGAAATTTTCCATTTTCAGACTCAGATATTAAATAATATCCTCTTCTGAGATAACTAAAAAATCCCCTATTGCAATAACTGAGCTAAATGGGATGAGTATGTTTCCTTTACGATCCTTTTCAAGCTCTAATTTATCAATGTATTGGGTAGGATTTGCAAGAATAAGATGAATTAGCTCTCCACTTCTAGTTTCAAAAACAATATCTCCAACTTGACCAAATTTCTTACCTGTTTTAGAAACTACAGTCTTACCAATTAATTCTTTTGAAAATTTTTTTTCCTCTTCAGCCATAATAATCCCCCTCTAGTTTTTAAATGGTTTTTAAACGTACCATATATAATTATTTTTTTAAACTCTTGAGTAAAAATAAATGCGAATTTATATTTAAATGTTTTTATTTGGTGTAATTTCAAATTTTTCTTTCTTTTTTTCTTTAAGGTTTATTCATTTAAAATGCCTTTTGGAAGATGAGTATATTTATGATCATAAAATACTAGTGTAGATTCAATATTTTCAATAATCTCTGAAAAATTAGTTCTTAAGTCCATTAACAAATTAAATAAGTCTTTAGATGATTTAACATGAATATCAAACTCAATATTCCAAATAGAAGGACACCTAATTATAAATACAATATTAGATTGAGATTTAAGAAAACTCATCAATTTTGCAAATTCATTTTCTGAACTTGTTTGGGTGTATAAACTAATAACATACCATTGATAATGTAAAAGAGAGACATTAATTTTTGGAATGAACTTAACAATAATTCTTTTTTTTATTAAATTTTTTATTCTATAATTAACAGCATCAGCACTTAAGTTAACTTGTTTAGCAATTTTGATTAGAGGAGTACGAGCATTAGTTTCTAAAATTTGTAAAATTTGTTTATCAATATCATCTAGTTTAATTATTTTAGTATATGCACCATTGTTGTTTTTGTTTTTAATTTTATTTTCAATTTTATTGTTACTATTAGCTTTACTTTTATTTATATCGTCGGTTCTATTCTCATTTTTGTTTAATAAATTTTTGAATAAATAATCAAAACCAAGAACATTCTCTTCGATAAAACGATCAACTCTGAATTTAACTAGATTTTCACTTAATTTAAAATTAAATTCTTGAATTAAAGTATTATAGTGAAAAATATCTTTTGCAATAAAAACAATAGATACATCCCATTGACCTGTGCAAGTTGCAACCCATTTAGTGAATGGATGATTCACAAAGAAATTAGTTATTTCTTCTAATTTTTCTTTAGATATTTTTTTTAGGCGAAATTTAGCAATATACATTTCATATCCCATTGCCATGTTATTGAGAAATGCTGTGTAACCGAGAATGAGATTTTGTTGCTCCATGCGTTTGATTCTATAATCAACAACTTGTTTTGATAATTTTACTTTTTTTGCAATTTGACTGATAGGTGATCTAGCATTTTTGAAGAGTTCTAGAATTATACGTTGATCTTTTTTGTCAAGCAAAACTTGTGATTTATTGGTTTCTATTACCCTTCCTTGCACTATTTGCTTATTTTTATCATTCATATTTTTATTTTACCTAGCTTTTTATTTAATATTTTCGGTTTTGTCAAAAAAATTGATAAGATATTTTTAATATGGGGTTTGTTTATTACATTATAACTTGTCAATAGTAGATTAGAAATTAGAATAAGTGTAATTAGAATAAGCGTAATATGTGGCAAGATTTAACAGGAGGCAAAAAAATGACTGAACGAATAAATACAATACACAAATCAAGTTCACAAGGACTTGAACAAGTGATGACTGGTGGTTGCCCCTATTGTAAGCGAAATGCTTGGTGAGAGGGCGCATCCTGATATAGAGATAAGATTAGCATCTGCTCAAGATTCTGGACAAATAGCAGAAATGTATGAGATTGCTTTTTCTGAACACATATTGGTACATGAAGGAAAACTCAATAATCCTGAGTTCATAAATGGGATGATTGCAGATCCAAATGTACATTATATTGTAGCTTCACAAAATGGAAAAATAGTGGGTGCTGCAGCACTAGCAATTGCAGATATAATCAAAGGCGGAGAAATTGAAAGAGTTGTTGTTGCAGATGAATACAGAGGAAATGGACTTAGCAAGGATCTGTGTGGAGAATTAGTTGGTGTTGCAAAAGAACAAGGTTTACAATACGTATTTGCATTTGCAAGAGGCGGAATGAAACCGATGCAAAAAACATTCAGAAATTTAGGATTTGAAGTGTTTGGAGTAATGCCTATATTTGCAATAGTGCATGAAGGCAGAGTAGTTCGTGAAAATTTTGTACATATGGGATTGTTAATAGAACCTGAGAGTTTGTATGACAACAATGATCTGATTCCTGAAGCACAAAGATTGTATGATGTGATAAACAGTGAATAAATTAATTGAAATTGATTTGATTAATCAAATTTAAAATGAAAAAAATGAAATCGAGAGGTAAAGAAAAATGATTGAAATAATAAGTTGTATGATATTTTTAGGAGTAATGTTAGTAGGACAATATGGAATGCCGAGTATGTTTGGTTCGAGTAGACCCTCATATACTAAAGATAGCAAAGTTGTTGATAAACCCTTGGTTAAGCCTGTGCCCAGTTCTAATGTGATTTTAGAATTGGATAGATTTAGCTTGGATCAGATAAAAGATCTATATTCTTCAATAGAAGAAATAGGGCTTGATTCTACTGGTGAAAAAATCAAGAAATATTTAGAATTCAAAGAAGAAGAATTTGAAAAAGAGCAAAAACAGAAAACTGAATTGGCTGAACGAATTGATAAAATAGGCTTTGATCCAGAAAAATTAACTGTAGGACAACTAGAAACTTTAGTAATTGCTCTTGAAAAATAATTTTTAATTTTTTGTTTAATTTTTTTAGTTTTTCGGAATATGAACAAAAAAATAATGCATATGTTTAAATATGATTATTGTTTATCTGTTAAGTATGAAAAATTTAGATTGTTTGTTAAAATTTGAATTCTATTTTTATTTTAGTTAGATTTGAAACTGATGATAAGTTTCTATTTTTTTAAAGCAATGGTTTGAAATCCTTTTTGCTTTGAAATGAAACATTAGTTCTGAAAATCATATCAATTATAATTTTATCGACGAGATTAAATTATGATGTTGGTAATTGATTTATTGATTATTTAATTATTTAATTATTTAATTATTTAGTTATTTAATTAGTTAGTTATTAATTATTAAACTAGATGGAGGAATAAAAAAATGAAAAATTCAATCGAAACAAATAAAATAAATAATGAAATTAATTCAAAACTTTATGGAATTCATAAAAACTTAGAACAACAAATAAAATCATTAGTAGAATCAAGTTCGAAACAATTAGCATCTTGTCCCTTTAGATAACAATTTAGCTAATAATCGATCAAGAAAAAAAAGGTTGCTTGAAATAAGAACCGAATTATCTGACCGCGGCATTGTAAATTATGTTTTAGATCCTAGAGAATTAACAAACGAATGGCAAGATCAACTTATTGACAATTTATATGATGTTGCAGTTGATTCATTCGGACGATGGTTACCTTACGAAGCAATTGATAGCAGAACAAGAGCTTCAGATAGTTTAATTTTGTTAGCAAAAAAAACTGAAAGTGGAGAAAAGATCGTAGGTTATAGTGTTAATGAAATAATAAATCTTAATTGCCAAGATATTAATTACTACAATACTGTTTTAATTAGACGAGAATTGCAAGAAAAAGGTATTGCGAATTTGCTATTAGAAATGCAACTAATGTTGAACCCTTGTGAAGTTTTATTATCTCGAACACAAAACCCTGCGTTTTATAGAGTAATGAAAAAAATGTGTGACAAATATAGTTATGAATTAATGCCTGGAGCAAAAATAGTAGGAAACGAAGATGACCAGGATCGAGCATTAAAAATCGCTAGAAGTTATGATTCAAATGTTTGTCCAAATTTGATTGTTAAAGGAGTATATTTTGGAAGAGCCCTTATGTATGATACTCCTGAGCCTGACACGGATAGCATTACTGAGTCTTTAATTTGGAATCGTCTCGATGTTGATTCTGGAGATGCTACTATGCTGGTCGCAATAAAAAAATAATTTTTTTGTTTTTTTTGTTTTTAGATATTCGTTTTTCTTGATTTTTTTTTAGTTTTTAAGATTATATTCAGAAAAACATATAAATAACAAAAATTTGATATATTTATCATATTAAATAATTATGATGTTTTTAGAGATTAAATAAAAGGTGATATAATATGGATATTGAAACACGAATGAACCTTATTAAAGAAGTTGGAGAGGAAATTCTAACAGAAGAAGAACTACGCGAGTTATTACAAACTAAAGAGAATCCAATAGCTTATGATGGATTTGAACCATCTGGAAAATTGCATTTGGCACAAGGAATTATGAGAACAATCAATGTTAATAAAATGATTAAAGCAGGAATCAATTTTAAAATGTGGGTTGCAGATTGGTTTGGATGGATGAATAATAAAATGGGTGGAGATCTTGATAAAATTCAAAATGTTGGAAAATATCAAATAGAAGTTTGGAAAGCATGCGGAATGGATGTTGACAAAATCAAATTCTTATGGGCGTCAGAAGTAATGGACGATCGTGACTATTGGAAAAAAGTTGTAAATGTTGCAAGAAACAATACAGTTACACGAATTACAAGATGTTCACAAATCATGGGGCGAAAAGAAGGAGAAGGACTTAGTGCTGCGCAGATATTTTATCCTTGCATGCAGTGCTCAGATATATTCCATCTAAAAGCAGATATAACTCAGTTAGGAATGGATCAGAGAAAAGTAAATGTTTTAGCACGAGAAGTCGGACCAAAAATTGGTTTTTGGAAACCTGTTGTAGTTTCACATCACATGTTGATGGGACTTGGACAACCAGCAAGTGCAACTGCAGGAGCAGACGGACAAAGCAATGTTGACAGAATGATAGATATGAAAATGTCAAAATCAAAACCCGATAGTGCAATATGGATGACAGATACAGAAGAAGAAATTAAAAGAAAAATGAATAAAGCATATTGTCCAGAAAAAGAAATTAATGAAAATCCAATTTTAGAATATTGCAAATATATAATATTTGAAAAAGTAGATTCTTTACTAATAGAGCGACCTGAAAAATGGGGTGGGAACTTAGAATATACAAATTATGCAGAACTCGAAGCTGCATTTAGAAGCGGGGAATTACATCCTGCAGATCTAAAAGGTGCTGTAGCGCGAGAAACAAATAAATTAATAGAACCAGTAAGAGAATATTTTGAAAAGAACCAAAGTGCAAAAAAATTACTTGAAGAAGTTAATAGTTATACTATAACTAGATAATTGCTGATTGAATTTCAAATGATTAAATCTCAAATGATTAAATCAAAAAAAAACAGGAATAAAATTAAACATTTGCAAACATATTTGACAAAAGAGAAAATAAAATGTGCTTTTTTTGTTAATATGGATTTTAATAATCCTGATAGTAACTTTTTTTATTTAACAAATTTTAAAGGCTATGGCATATTAGTTATTGACATAAAATCAGCTAAATTATATGTTCCTGAAATGGAATATGATTCTGCAAAATCAAAAGTATCTAAATTTGTTAAAGTTATTAAATCAAAAAATCTGTTTTCTGACGTAAAATCGAAAATTAATATTGCAAAAAATCAAAAAATAGGTATAGATGGAAGCTCTATAAAATTAAACAATTATAAAAAATTCAAAAAATTATTTAACTGTAAATTTACAGATATATCAAGTTTACTTTTTAATTTAAGAAAAATAAAAACAGAATCAGAAATTAAAAAAATCAAAAAAGCAGTGAAAATTACAGATCAAATATTTCATAAATTATTTTGGAATATTAAAAAATTTAATACAGAAACTGATATTGAAGCATTTTTAACTTCGGAGACAATAAAAGCAGGATGTGAATTATCATTTAGACCAATAGTTGCATCAGGCGCAGGAGGAGCAACTCCTCATTATAAAGCTCAACCGAAGAAAATTAGAAAAGGATTTTTAGTTATTGATTTTGGTTTGAAATACAACGGTTATTGCTCTGATCTTACAAGAATACTTTATGTTGGAACTCCGAGTAAAAAAGAAATTGAAAATTATTATCTGGTTTTATCTGCACAAAAAAAAGCAATAAAATCATGTGTTGTTGGAACAAAATATTCAGATGTTCATAAAATTAGTGTTGCTGAATTTGGTTCAAAAGCAAAAAACTTTATTCATAACATAGGTCATGGCGTGGGTATTGATGTTCATGAAGCGCCAAATGTAAAAGTTAAAAAAGGTTTAATTTCTGGAGGAGATATTCTAGAACAGAATATGGTAATAACAATTGAACCAGGACTTTATTTTCCAGGAAAATACGGAATTCGAATAGAAGATGATTTGTTAATTACATCTAGAGGACCTAAGGTTTTATCTACAGTTGGGAAGAATTTATTAATTATAAATTATTAATGTTTTTTTACAGATTAGTATATTCCGTATCTTTTAGAAAACAAACTTTCCATTCTTTTGAAATATTTTACCGTCAAGATATATTATTCCTCCTTTTCTTAAATCTTTAATCATATCCCAATGAAGTGCAGAATCGTTTTTTCCACCACCTTCTTTGTAAGCCATTCCAAGAGCGAGATGAATTGTTCCGCCCATTTTTTCATCAAAAAGAATCTGTCTTGTGAATTTGTTGAGACCTTTATTTAATCCAATGCCAAATTCTCCTAAAAATTTTGCACCTTTGTCAATACTAATCATTTTTTCTAGAAGCGCTTGGTTTTTTTCAGCAGTAGCTTTGATAACTTTACCTGCTTTGAATTCTAATTTTATTCCTGTAACTTCTTTGCCGCCATAGATTGCAGGAAATGAATATGATATTTTTCCATTAGTAGATTTTTCAACAGGAGCAATAAAAACTTCTCCATCAGGCATATTTCTTTCACCGCAACACATGATTCCTTGACGACCTTTAATTGAAAATTCGATATCTGTATCTTTACATGTAATTCTAACATGCTTTGCTTTGTCAAGATAAGCTTTAATCTTTTTTTGGAATTTAATTTCTTTTTTCCATTCAATATTCGTTGCTTTGTACAAAAAGTCTTCGAATTCTGATAAAGACATTTCTGCATCTTGAGCTAATGCATGTGTTGGATATTTACAAAGAACCCAATTATCTTTTTTTAAACGCGCTTTTAGAATTGGATTGAGAACTTTTCTTCTTGTTGCAACTTTTTTAGGATCTATATTGCTAAATTCTTTGGTATTATAATCTCCGCCAATAAAAATATGTCCATCAATATTTTTTGATTCATACTTTTCCATTTTTGAGACGTGATTGAGTTGAGTTTCAGACGCGTTTTTGTAAAATTCATATGAAAAACCATCAACTATGGGTTTAAGTTTAGCATAAGCCCCTTTTTTTAAGATCAATTTATAACATTCTAGTGCTAATGGCTTAGCATCGACGTGAAATCTAATTAAAATAGTATTACCTGTTTTAACATTTATAGAATAATTAACCAAAATATCTGCAAGTTTTTTAGTTCTAGGATCTGTCATTTTATAATTTATTGTGTGAGAACTCATATTTAAAACATTCTATTTAGAAAAAGGATTTCATATTAGCCCGAAAAAACACAAACTTTAAATAAGATAGATTGAAATTGTAGAATTTATGAAAATTAAAAACTCAAAAAAAACATCTGTATCTGACGAAGAATTAGTGCGAAATTTAATGGGTGGATATGCTGAGAATGCATCTGTATTAGAGCAAGAAAATCAAATTCTTAAACAAACAGTAACTCAACTTAAACGAGAACTAGAAAGATTTCATCAGCCTCCATTATTGGTTGCAGAAGTAAAAGAAATTATGGATGAAAATGCAATATTAAGATTAAATAATGGCAATGAATTTTTTGTTGGAATTGGTAAAGGATTAAATGAATTAAAATCAGGAGATTCAGTTCTTGTCGAACAAAAAAATCTAACAATTGTTAAAGTAATTCCTGTAGCAAAAACATTTAATGTAGATAAATTTGTAATAGTAGAAAAACCAAAAATTAAATGGTCTGAAGTAGGAGGCCTTGATCATCAAATTAATGAAATTAAAGAAGTTGTTGAACTACCTTTGAAAAAGCCAGAACTATTCAAAAAAATAGGAATTCATCCTCCAAAAGGAATTCTTTTGTATGGACCTCCAGGAACAGGAAAAACAATTCTTGCAAAAGCAGTAGCTGCAAGTACTGATTCAAATTTTATTGAAATTGTAGGAAGTGAACTTGTTCAAAAATTCATTGGTGAAGGTGCTAAAATGATAAAAGAAATATTTCAAATGGCACGAGAAAAAGCACCATCTATCATATTTATTGATGAAATTGATGCACTAGCGTCTACACGAATTGATATAGGAACTAGTGGTGAGCGAGAAGTACAAAGAACATTTATGCAATTACTTGCAGAAATAGATGGTTTTAAACCACTCGGAGATGTAAAAATAATTGGTTGTACTAATAGAAAAGATATACTAGATCCTGCAGTAACAAGACCAGGCAGATTAGATAGATTAATTGAAGTACCACTTCCTAATATTGAAGGAATTAAACAAATATTTGCAATTCACACTAAAAATATGACATTAGACAAGCGTATTAACTTAGATAAAGTCCACAAAAACCTTGATGAATATAGTGGTGCTGAAATCAAAGCAGTATGTACTGAAGCAGGATATTTTGCAATACGTGCAAATAGAACAAGAATACTCGAGAAAGACTTATTAGAAGCCATTAAGAAAGTTAAACGTGATGAAAATTTAGAAGGCGATGATTATCTTAGAATGTTTGGATGATTGTTGTTATTAATACCTACTTATTAATATTAATTTAATTTTTTAATTTGTTTATAGTGTTTAAAATTTTTTCTTGGAACATGAAAAACCCATTTGGAATTACTGAAAAGAAATGTAAAAAGTCAGATTATGGATTTTTTAGAGATATGATTAAAAATTCACTTGGTAATTATGTTTCTCAATATTTTAAATTTGATTTTAAACATGTACGTACAAGTTTTCAAACAACTTACAAAGATGTTATAATTTTATCGAAAGGAAAACGAAGAATTGGTTTTTATCAAATAATTCCTAAGAATTATGAATTAGAAGTAACTAGGATATTTTTATCTAATTCTTATAGAGGAAAAGGGATAGGAAAATGGTATATGCAATATTTTGAAACATTGGGTTTTCGACGAATATTTTTGGAAGTATGGGATAATAATCCTGTCAAGACTTTTTATATAAAATTAGGATATAAACAGATTGGCAAAAAGGATCATAAGGTAATAATGGAGAAGATATTAAATTAATTCTTTAATTAGCCAACTTAGCAATAATTAATCAATATTTTGAATTTTTTGATTTCATTCATTTTTTGTGTGCTTTTTAGAAAGGTTTAAATGTTTTTCGCCTTTATTTATTATACTATGGCTATTACTGTTAAAGTTTACACATTAAATGCATTTTCTAAAAAAGAAAATGGAGGCAGTCTCGCAGGAGTTGTTTTAGATGCAGACAAAGTCTCAGAAGAAGAAATGCAATTAGTTGCAAAAGAAGTGAAACTTCCAGTAACTGTTTTTGTTATGAAATCAACTAAATCAAATGCAAATTTCAAATTTAAATTTTTTACGCAAAATGGAGAGATTAATTTGTCAGGACATGCAACTATTGCTGCGTTTTACTTGTTATTACATAAAAAAATAATTAAACCTGGAAAATATACTCAAGAAACCAAAGCAGGAATTCTTAATATTGAAATTAAATCAGATAAAACAGTTCTTATGAACCAAAATCCTCCTCAATTTTTAGACAAAATTAACAAAAGGGAATTTACTAGTCTATTAAATATTCCCAATTCAGTTCTTTCTAAAGAATTACCAATACAAATAATTTCAACAGGAATTAAGGATATATTTATTCCTATAGTGTCTTTAAATGATTTATATGCTATAAAGCCTGATTTTGATAGAATTAAAAAAGTAAGTAAAAAATATGGTGTTGTAGGTTTTCACTTATTTACAACCGAAACTAAATTTAATGATTCAACTGCGCATTGTAGAAATTTAGCTCCTTTGTATGACGTTTCAGAAGATTCAGCATCAGGAACATCAAATGCAGCACTGGGTTGTTATTTGTTTAAGCATGGTATTATTTCTGGTGATAAATGTAAAAATATGATTTTTGAACAAGGATATATTATGAATAAACCTTCAGAAATAAAAGTTAGTTTAGATATACAAGATAATGAAATAATTGAAGTTCGTGTTGGCGGTTCAGCTTCAAATATTAATGAACAAGATGTTGAAGTCGAAGTTCCTGTTAAACCCGACGATGATTAATTAAAATATTTATTTATATTTTTATTTTCACTTTCTAAATTTCTTAATCTTTTGCAAACAAGACTAGAATCAGGAAAACATTTTTTACAATATTTCTTTTTTTCACAATGTTTAATATAATGCCCAAAAAACTTTTTATCTTCTTTTAACATTTGTTTTTCTTCCATTATGTTTGCTAACATGTAAGGCAAGGTTTGGATTATTGAATCATCAGGTTTATGCAATATTATTTTTGAAAGAACTGGTGGGCGAAATAATGATGAAGGATATTTTATTTGTGGCTCGTCGCCACGCTCAAAAAAATTGGTTTTGTATAAAAATGTATAAATATTGTGAATTTTAACTCTTAACTCTTCTTCTACAATGTGTTTAATAAACCAACCATAAAAACCAGTTTGCTGAGTATATTTATGTTCGGGAACAACCATTCTAGGATTAGTTTTCACATCGCCAATAATTAAATCATATTCATCGGTGCCTCTTTTTAGAAACAGATATAAATCAGGATGCATAGAAACTGTAAATTCTTGAATTGAATTTCTAGCTTGTAATTTTAGTTTATGAAAAAAAGTTGTTTCTGTGTATACATCTGAAGGAACTGGATCAATGTCTGCAAATTCTAATGTATTATAATGAACTAATTCATTCATTGGATGCGCAAATAAAGTATGGATTGCAGTACCTCTAATTGCAGGAATAGATTCTAGATCGGGAGTCATATTTTTGAAAAATTCATCTCTTACTTCTTCAGGTTCTTGTGCTAGTTGCTCTAAAATAAGTTTCTTTTTCACATTTCTATCAATCTTACCTATGAGTTTAGTAATTGAACAACCAAAACCTGTAAGTTGATCTGGGTTGTGCCAGTCTTGGCTTATATATTCGCAAGTAGGTTGAGAAAATTCAGAACCTCTAAAGTCACTAGTTACTTTATGATCTGCGGGATGTACAGACGGCATATCAAAAAAATTAATTTTGTAATCAGGACTATGTAGTTTATCAGGAGTTAAAACTTTTTTCCCAAGAATTTCTGAAAACCATCGACCATTTAATTTTGAAAGTGCAGGATGACTTATATTGATTGAATAATCAGTTTTTAAAAGAGTGGTGATTGCAGGTTCTACTCTAGTAAATCCTAATCTATTTTCTTCTGCAAAATCTTTAATTAATTTTTGCTCTTGAGTTGTCAGAACTTGTCTGGCTAAATCATGAAGATTAGGATGTTTACCTTTTGTACCTTGTTCTAAAAGAAGCCAAGGGAATTGATGACCTGAATCATAGGTTATAACTTCAAATCTAGCAGGTTTTTTTATTTTTACAGATTTTCGTTTATAATTTTTTGATACATTCGAATATATTGCCTGCATAAAACCAAATAATTTATTGAGCGCGCTGCTGTGTGCAATTCCTTCAATAGGAATACGTTCAGGAGTATTATTGAGAATTCCATCACCTATATTAAAATATCTTAAAGAAGTTTTATCATTAGGTTTATCCTTACAATTAAGAATATGTGTTTTTGAATATTTTGTTGCGTATTGCAATATTTTTGCACTGTCAGAAGTATTTTCCATATAAATAGGTAGACCATTTAACCCTATTTCATTATGAAGTTTAATTAAATTAGGATAAATAGCGTCGAGAAATCTAGCAAATTTGATTGCCATTATTTGTTTGTTGAAATAAATTTCATTTTGTTTAATTTCTAAAAATTTGTTGAATGATCGTCCACTTTTCATAGCTTCTCTAGTTTTCGAGTCAGGATTTTGAGCATTTGCTATTTTAAACATATTAAAATTAAAAAGTTTTGGATCATAATGCGCATTAGCAATTTTGTATGACGAATCGTCTGATTTTATTAAAGTACCAAAGCCTTGTTTCTTTTTTTCAGCTAAATTTTTATTAACATGATGTTCTATTGGATGTCTGATAATATCTTCTAAACATAATTTTCCTTTGTGTTTTGTTATTTTTTGAACAAAAGGAACTGGTTGTACATATACAAATAAAAATCGTTCTAAAAAATCAGGAGGGAATAACTGTTCTAGGCTTTGAATTAGTAATGTTGAAAATCTGTGTGTATTAGAATAAGGATCCATTCCTTCTTTTCTTGGTTTATTATGTTGAGTAACACAAAGACCATTTACAAAAATAGGGATTTTATCGTAAAATGGATTGTAAACATCTGGCAAACTGATTTCTTTTAACATGTAATTATTATACCATCTATATTTTTCAATTGAACCAAATCCTTTTCCTTTTTTTATTTTTTCAAATCCTTGCTCTAATATTTCCATAGGATTAGTTTTGGATTTAGTAGAAAGACCCGATAATCCATTTTTTTCTTTTAATTTTTTTATTAATAAATTAGAATCAAACAATTCATAATCTGAAAGAAATGGCTCTGCAAGATACAAATTTTGGAAAAAATGAGATATTTTTTCGTGTGGTGGAATTTCTTGCATTTACGCGCCCCCTTAAGTTATACATTTTATTTTTTTTATAATTAATTATAATTCACATAAGTTTATAAATCTTTGCGTCTTTACCTACTTTAAAATGGTAACTAAGGGGTTGACATTTCTTAAACCAAAACAGTCACTAGTAGGAAGACTAGAATCTCTTGTAGACGCATGTCTGTGGGAAATAGATTCTGAAACAGGAGAAATGAAAAATCCTAAATTTGAATTAATTAAAATAGAACACAAAATTCCTACCAAGCTACTAAAACATAGACGAGAAGAAACAATATTTGAAAGTTTTGAAAATTATAAAAAAATTATTCAAGAACAATATACAGAAGAATTATTTAAAACATTAGTAGACCTGGGAAAGCTTAATGAAGGCACAAAAAAACATTCTGAATTAAAAGAAAAATCAACAGCTATTGACAATTTTTTGCGAAACATTGATGTGCGCTTGCGCTTAGATGGACCTTTTGGACGAGGAAAGTATAAAACATATCACTGTGTAGTGCCATTTTTAGAAAAAAATGAACAAAACTTTTTTCTTTCACAAGAATTTATTCGAGATAGATATAATAGTCCAACAAGACAAGCAAGATTACAAGCAGGATTTCCATTTGGTATTGTAAAAGAGATTGAAGATGGAGATGGCGGTTTTGAATTCACTAATGAATTAATTTCTGATAAAATTTTAGTAAATGTAAAAGGTGTAGCACTTGATTTTGAAACACAAGAATGGAAACGTGTTAGAGTACAAGAAGAATTACGTGATGAACCTGAGGAAAAATTATGTTCTAGATTTTTGAATTTAGTCGATGCATACAATGAAACATTTAATAAAGAAAATTTAAAGTGGATGGATAGAAGAGATTATCTAAGAGGAATAGAAGAAATTCTTGATAAAAACAAAAATGAAAGACTAACTGCTGCATCAGTGATTAGTTTAGATAGCGGTGAAAATTTTTTAATCACAACTCTTGATTGTGGAATGAATGAAATAGAAGTAGCAGTTCCTGGTGATGATACTGATAAACGTAAAGTTAAAATAATTCATGTTTGCGATCAACATGAGTTGGTCGAGAAATTAAATGCATTATATTCTGAAATAGAACCTGTTTTTTGTTATGGGCATAATCAATTAAAATTCGATTACGATAAAGCCGAAAGTCTTACTGGGAATTTTAAAGTGGGAGTGGGAGGAACTAAGCCATTACTTGAAGTGCAAGCAGCAGGAGGATTTATTAAACGAATAATTTTGAAAGGTAGATTAGATATTGATCCATCTCCTTATTCTCAACATTACATGAAAAATTTCAATAATAAATTAGACACTGTATTAGAAGATGTGCTGGGAATTAAATCTAAAAAAACTTTAACACATGACGAACTTGTAGTGCAAACAGCATTGGCAGAAAAAGGAAATAAAGAAGCAGCGTTTCAAGTTTTATATTATGCAGCACAAGATTCGATGAAATCTTGGATGATTGGTGAACAACTTAAGTATGAACATATTTTAAAATCAAAAGCATTACATTCATCACCTGCAAGAATAGATACAACCGCAAAAAAAACATTATGTGAAGATTATTGGGTTAATTGGTATTGGGATCACAAAAATACATACCCTAAGGATGAAATAATTTCACTTAAAATTCGATTGGGTGATCAAGTTAGAAAAGGATTAGGAACAAAGAAAAATGAAATAACTTTTGATGATTTTTGCTCGATTGATTATTTTACTGCAAGGATTAAAAAATATGTAAACCTCGACGCAAAAAAAGGAGTGAGAAAAGGAGTATGGGTTGAACTATTTCCCTTTGCAAGTATATTTAAAGATATGCTTGAACGAGATGACAATATTAAAAAGATATATAATCAAGCTTTCTTAACTGGAGATCCTAAAGAAAAAGCAAGATTGATGAGAACTCTTGAATCAATTGCAGAATATCCGCTTTTTAGATTAGCAAAACCAAATATTGGTAAAAAAACATTCGCAGCAGAATTTAGTTTAGGTATGCAGGGAGATTATTTAGATGAATATAGATGTAAGGCTACTAGTGTTATGAATGATTTAATAAAATTACTTAAAGGAAATGTTATTAATATAAATCAAGAAGCTTTTATTTTATCAGATAATGTTGATAAAAATTTATTGTGTCGTCTAGAATCAAAAGGTTTATGTTCTGTGGTAGGTGAAGGAGTATTTTTGTCAGGTAATAAAGGAAGTTTTGCAGGAAATATAGGAAATCAATTCGTGATGCAAGGAATTGCAGATTACAATTCTAATAAAGGAGAACGATGCAAGTTTGAAAAAGGATTATATGAATCTTTTTTAGATAAAGTTGTATTAAAAGGTGATTTGCGCGTAGGACTTGAATATGTGGCAAAAAAAGCGAACCAGTTGCGTTTAGGAAAAATTCGACGAGAAGAATTAACTTATGAACGAGAAGCAAGAAAAGATTATGATAAATATGCTTTAGGCGCACGACAAAGATATATTTCAATAATGGCTGAGCAACAAATAAAAAAAGGAGATTTAATTAGTTATGAATATAATTTAGAAGCGATGATGGAAAAATTTTTTGGTATTGTAACTAATGAAAATAAACAATTACTAAAAAAATTTAAAGCATATGATAAATCGCGTAAAGCTCAAGAAAAAAATAAATGTTCTGGAGAATTATTTGAATTTAATCTCGAAAAAGTCGATCGTCCATCAATTAGAGAAGGAACAATTCATAAATTGGTAAATTATTTTTGTGGTTTTAAAAAAAATAGTGCTGGACATTATTTACTTAATAAACTTTATCAAGGAGATTGCTCTGTTGTAGATAAAATTATAAGTTTAGTGAATATTAAGAGAAGTTTAGAAAACAAATTAGAATTATAATTTGTTATTTTTGTGTTTTTTTTAATCAAATTCTTTTAATAAGTTTTTTGCAGCATCTTTTGCTTCTTCAAAACTAGATTTTGGAACAAGTTCATCAGGTCTAAGCTTAAACAAAATCCAATAAAGCGAACCTTCGTCAAAGTCAAGATAATTATAATCATCACCCATAGGACCATAGAAAAAATTAATAGGGTAATATGCAATAAATTCTTGAAGTTGTTTCATTTCTTCTTTATTATCGTCATAATTATCTATTATGTGATTAAGAACATTAATTGAGAATTGAATTATCTTTTTTGCAAAAATAATATCTTGAGGAATTAGTTCATTGGTGTAATCTTTCCAAGTATTTTCAACTTTATCCCATTCATTTTTTATTTGATCTTGTTCTTCTTGTAATTTATCTGGAAGTTTAATCATTTTAATTCTCTTTTTTCTATTCCTTTTTTATTAATTTTATATTTATTTATATTCCTTCTTTTTTTATTTCTTTTACTTTAAGTTCATAGTCAAATTCAATATTATCAAAACGGTCTATATCTTCAGGACATATAAGAGTTAGAGCATAACCTTTTTTATCGAGTCTTCCAGTTCTTCCAACTCTATGAATATAAAATTCATCTCGCGTAGGCACGTCGTAATTTATTACAATATCGACATTTTTTATGTCCAAACCACGTGCTGCAATATCTGTGGTAACAAGTATTTTAATTTTTCCTTCTTTGAACAAATTTAAATGCTGAATACGTTGATTTTGATCAAGGTCGCTGTTTAATGATTTAGCATTTAATTTTTTATTTTGAAAAAAATCCGCAATATTATATGATTTAATTTTAGTATTGCAAAAAATAAGAGCACGTTTGAATCCAGTTTTATTGAACAGAGTCATAATTAAATCATTTTTTTCTAATTTTTCACAAAAAACTTTTTCTTGAACAATATTTTTAGGAACTCTAATGCCTAGATCAACTATTTCATAATCAGGAATGATGTGGTCTATGAACTCTTTAACTTTATCAGTCATTGTAGCAGAAGCAAGAATAATTTGCGCGTTTTTACTGATTCGAGTTTTCATGTAAGCGCACTCGCGTGCAAAACCATGATCAAACATTTGATCACTCTCATCATAAACAATGAGTTTAGTGTCTCCAACTTTAATATTTTTTTCATTAACATGTTGAACAATTCTACCAGGAGTACCAATAAGAATGTGGAGCTTCTTTTTTAGAGTTTTATGATCTCCTCCAATATCCCGACCACCGTAAATTACGCCTGTGTTTAGGTTTAAAGGATCACAAATTTTTTTAATTTCTTTTCCAACCTGAATTGCAAGTTCTCTAGTTGGAAGTAAAATAATCATTTGAATTCCAAGTTTTTTGTTGATTTTATCAATAAAACCTAATGAATATGCGAGAGTTTTCCCACTACCTGTTTGAGAAGTTAAAACAATATTTTTCCCTTGTTTTGCGCAGGGAATAACACTAGTTTGAACCTCTAAAGGATTTTTGAATTTCAATCGCTTTAAGATTACTAATAATTCTTTTTTTAGCCCAAGATCTGCAAATGAATTTTGAGATGTCATGATTGTAGGTAATTGTTGTTTTTTTATAAATGTAGTAGGTGATATTGAAATGAATGGACTATTGCGTGTGTTTGTCATAATTTTATTATTTCAAATCATAACAAAATAATTTATAAACTTAATAAATTTTAGCAGCATATATGCATGTGAAAGATAATATATGGAAGTTTGGAATATATTCTTTTGTTGATCATATTAGACTTACATGGATGATTATTACATTGTATCTTTTATCACTAGGTTTTTCATTTACTAATATTGGAATTCATGAAACAATATTTGCATTAGTTATTGTGGTATTTGAATTACCAACCGGAGCACTTGCAGATTTAATCGGCAAGAAAAAAGCAATAATTATATCTTGTGTATTGAATGGTGTTGGTTTTACTGCTATTGGTTTGATGAAGCTTCCCGCACATTATTATTTGATTGCATTAGTTGTAGGAATTGCATTTTCATTTATATCAGGTGCGGATGTTGCATTATTATATGACTCTGTTAAAAAAATAAATAAAACAAAAGACTACAAAAAAATAAGAGGGAAAATAAATACATTTAACCAAATTGCTTCAATTATGGGATTGTTTTTAGGTCCTTTTATATACACTATAAATCCAAGATTAGGATTTATTGTTGGAGGAATAATTTATTTTGCAGCAGCTATATTAATTGGAACTATGGTCGAGCCTTACAAAACTTGCAAAAAAACAAATTTTAAAACACATTGGAATCAAACAATTTCTGGACTACGATTTGCACTATCTCATAATAAAATTATGTGGCTAATCGCATTTTTCTTTTTATCAAATATAGGACTTGAATTTTTTTTTGATTTTTGGCAACAACTTCTTTTAGTAAATAATGGATTTGATGTCAAACTTTTTGGAATTATCCTTGCACTTATGATGGGAATTAGAGCGCTTGTTTCTTGGTTTACACATAAAATTGAAAAAAAACTAAAAGAAACAGGATCTTTATTAGTTGTGCTAGTATCTCAAGCAATAATCTTTGCAGTGTTTGGTATTAATAATCCAATAACATTACTAATTTCATTTGGAGCACTTTATGCAGTATTCGCATTTCAAGAAATAATATTTGAAGATTATGTTAATGCGCACATATCTTCTTCAAACAGAGCAACAGTTCTCTCTGTAAAAAGTTTAGTATATAACATATTTACTGCAGGACTGTATGTTTTATTAGGTTGGTTTATGGATTTGTATTCTATTAATGTGGTTGTGGTTGGAGTGGCAATTATTATATTAATTGGAACAATAATTTTATTTTCTGTCAAAAAAGAATCTGTGAATCATAGTTAGTTACTTTTTTTGTTTTTTATGTTATTTGTTTGTGTTGCTTAAATGAGTAAATTTATATATAAACTTCTGTTTTAAGATTTTATGAAAATTTGTGTCATAGGTGATCCTCATGGATGCTTGGATAAAATCAAAAAAATCAATTTGTCTAAAGTAGATTTAATTTTGTTGACTGGTGATTTAGGTAGCGCTAATATAGCTCGTAAAATTTCCTTTGAAAATGTTGAACGTAAAAAGAAAGGGCTTTCTGTAAAAAAATATTCGAATTCTATACGGAAAAAAGCATTTCTTGAAGCATACAATTCATCAATGCGCGTTGTAAAATACCTTAAGAAATTTGCTCCTGTGTACACAATATTTGGAAATGTCGAATCGTCAAATAGCAGTACTAGAAGAAAATCTAAAATTATGGGTTTGGATTTGCCTTTTTTATCAAAGGACATTAATGCATTTTCAAATGTTAGAGTAATAAACAATCGCATTGTTAATTTTAATGGAGTTCGAATTGGAGGACTTAAATATTTTTTAGATACTAACTGGGTGCAAGAATTTAAACCATCTGATTATGGGCTGATGTTAGTTGAGGCAAAAAAACAAGCAAGTAAAGCAAAAAAAGTTTTGAATTGGTTTGGAAAATTGGATATATTGGTATGTCATCAACCACCATATGGATTTTTAGATAAAGTTAATGCAAAATTCGCGCCAAAACAATGGCAAGGAAAAAATGCAGGAAGCAAAACTGTGTTGAGATATGTTAAAAAGTATAAACCAAAATATGTATTTTGTGGACATATACATGAAGGTAAAGGAATGAAGAAAATTGGTGTGACAACTGTTTATAATTTAGGAGTTGCAGGTCATAAAATAATTAACCTTTGATTTTGTTTAATATTAATTGTATAACTAAAGAGTTTATTACGGAGATGTTTTAATATGGAATTTAATCCTGACGGAAGTATAAAATTACCTGACAATGTTGCTAAAAAGAATTCACAGAATAGAAATAGGTTGGAAGCTCAAAGATGTATTAAAGTTCTTAAGGAAGTTGTGTCTGTTAAAGCACCAAAAAAATGTAAACTGAATATTTCTATTTCTCAAGCAATAACTGATTTTAGATTTGTTGAAAACATTCACAAACTATTTAGTCAAAATAGCAGTGTTCCATCTAAACTTGTAAAAATTAATGATCGAGAATATGAAGTTGAAATCGGGACTGATTTTAGACGCTGTAGTGATTGCTGTTCTCTTGTTGCAAAGTATAGGGAATTTTTAGATGGAAATTTAATTGAAGATAAAGGATCCTGTCCTTATGAGGGAAGAAAATTTGGCAGGGGAGGGTCTGGGTTTAGTTATGAAGATTATTTTGATTGAGCTAATTCTGGTTTAACTTAATAGTATATTTGGTTTAACTCAATCGTATATTAGTTTTAACTTAATTGTATAAGTTCATATGCATTAATACTATTAGAAAATTTAGATCTTAATTCATAATTTATTTTTTTTAGCTCTTCAGAGTTTTTTGCGTGAATGTTTATTATTATATTAAACTGTCCGAGGCATTTTGAGTATCTGACTATGTTATTGTTGTTATTGCAAAAATTTATGAATTCTTCTTCTGCACTTTTGTTTGGCTTAATATTGAAAAGACAAAACCAGTTAGTGTAACCTAGTAATTCTATGTTTATTTTAGGCGAGCATTTTAGTAATATATTTTGTTCTTTTAGAAAATTATACTTTGCTTTGACTGTATCGTATGTTTTATTCAATTTACTCGTAATTTCTAAAATTGAAGCTTTTGGATTTTTTTTTAATTCACTTAAAACATCAAGTTCTACGTTTTTTAGTTCGATTATTTTTTTTGAACCATATTTTACTATTTTCTCTTTAATTTTATAATCTGGATACAAATAATTATGATTAAATATTTCTCCTTCATAATCAATATAGAAATCATATTTGCTAATTTTATTATCTGTTTTTTCAAATATTTTTTCTAATGTTTTATTAAATTCATCAATATTTTTTGCGATTATAACTATAATAAGATCATAGGTTCCAATTATTGATTTAACCCAAGCAATCTTTTTTATTTTTTCAATGTTCTTTATCATTTTTGTTTCTTGAGTTAAGTTCATTTTTTCAAATTGTATAAGAAGTCCGAATGATTTTTCGTTCAACAGAGTTTGATCAGAAATGAATTGGTATTTGGTTATTATATTTCTTTTTTCTAAACGATCTATTCGGTAGTTAACTATTGCTTTATTTGTTTTAAGTTTCTTTGCAATGTTAGAATTGCTTTGTCTACTATCTAATTCTAATTCGTTTAGGATTTTTGTATCGATTTTATCAAGTGTTATTATTTGAGTCATTTTATTATTTCTTTCATAATTCTATTTTTTATATAAACTTTTCTAATTTTGAAGTATATTTTTCTAAATAGTTCTATATAAGTTGTAGTTTTTTGATTTGTTATTATGATTGGCAAAACAGTTAAATATGGAATATTAGGATGTGGAAATCATGCATTTTATTCGCATGCAATTCCTTGTAAGAAATTTTTTGCAAAAGAATTAGAGTTGGTTTCGATTTGTGATATAAGTTCTGATCGAATGAAACAGTTTGAATTAGAATATGGATCTAATTTGAAGCAGTATTTGAATAGGGCAGAATTTTTTAGAAGTGGCATTGAGTTTGTATTGGTTGGAACTCCTGATAAATATCATTTTTCTGATTTAAAGTCTATTATGGATTTTGGATTGCCTGCGTTTGTGGAAAAGCCACTTGTAGTAAACTCTGTTGAGTTGAAAGGATTGTGGGAATTGCTTAAATCAGATCAGTCGGTTGTTAAATCGGATCAGTTGATTAGTAGTTGTCATCCGAGAAGATTTGATCCTGGTTATGTTTGGTTAAAAGAGAATTTAGATAATTTGGTTACTGAGTTGGGTAAGGTTGTAGAATTTAAATTTGATTTTTCATATCATAAACCCTTAAAAAAATGGAAGCAGAACAGGGGATTGCTTTTAGATCATTTAAATCACGAAATTGATTTATTGCATTATTTATTTGGAGTAGATAGTTTTGAGTCTTGGCGATTACAAGATAAATTTGATGCATATTCTGTTTTTGGTGCTCGAGATGATGGAATTAAGTTTAGTTTTAGTGGAACTCGTAAGTTGCAGTCAAGAATATATTCTGAGTTTCTTTACCTGCGTTTTGAACGAGGGGATTTAAAATTAGATAATTTAGGCAGAGTTGAAATAAATAACCATGAAGGTTCTGATTCAAAAAAATGTTTGAATGTAGGGCGGACAGATTATGAGAATCGCGGTTATGAAGTTATTAAAAATTTTGTAAATGTTTTGAATAAAGTTGATGATTGTTATCTTAGTAAAGAAGATTTGTATGTTAATAATGCGATGGGTGTGATGCTTACAGAAAATAAATATTGGAAATATGAAAAAAATAAGGTATTATGAAAGAAATAAGGTAGTTTAGAGCGGTTGTTTAGATTGGTTGAATTAATTAATAAAGGAACTAGAAATTTAGTAGATTGTTTAGATTGTGGAAGTACAATTAAATTTTCTGCATATGATATTAGTAAAGAGCATGATGGTCCTCGAGGATGTTGGGAATTAGAAGGATGTGATTATTATTTTGTTAGTTGTGTTTGTGGCAGTAAAATAAATGTTACTTCGAAATTATCTTCCAGTGTAGCGAGTCGAGTTGAGGAAATAGAGAAATATAGAGATAGATATGATTATTAATTAGTCGATGATTATAATGTGGTAGTCACAGTTATTATTTTTTTTATCTCTCATAATTTATTACTAACTTTAATGCATGCTTTACACATTCAACTTTGAACTCATCACCAATTTCGTATTCTTCTCCGTCGACTTGAGTTGTTGTTGGTTTGCTAAGCGATATGTCGATTGTTTTTGCTTGATAATGTCTGCTATTTTCTATTGCCATTCTTACTGCTTTTTTTGTCAGTTTTGTTGGATCAATAAGTTCTAATATGCCTTCAATACCTTGAGTTCCCATTTCAGATAAATATGCTTGGTTATTTCTATAATTATTAAGATCTAATAATCCATCATTTGCACGAATATCTGGATGAAGAATAAATCTTCCTGCATAAATTTGAACATTATTTATTACAAGATTAAAAATTTTTGTTTTAGTTTTTTTCCCACCAATAATAAGTTCTGCTTTTGGTCTTGTGTAATTTCCTGCAAGTTCATTTACAATACTTGGAGCATAACTTTGTTTTCCTTGTCGAAATATCATTCTTTCTTTTCTGGTTCTGTTTCTGTGTTCAAGAACTGAAGCATCAAATCCAATTCCAAAAGAATCTGCAAAATAAGTTTGATTGTTAATTAATCCCAGATCTAGATTGTACAAAGTTCCTCTTGTTAGAGTTTGTATACATTCAACAATTTCTTTTTTGCTAAATTTGGGCATACGAATATCAAATGAACCGCCAATATCATTTGCAGTACCGCAAGGAAATAAAGCATATTCAGGACGTTGCTCTGGTGCTAAGTCTGCTTTCATAATTCCGTTGATTATTAGATTTTGAGTTCCATCACCACCAACTGCTACAATTCTACCATAACCCTGTTCTGTGATTTGACTAACTGTTTCTACTGTTTCTTTGTTGTCTGCAACAGTATCAAATTTTTCGAAATTAATATTGTGTTGTCTAAGAGTCTTTTCAATAAATGGCCAGTTTTTTTTAGCTTTCCAATCTCTAGCTGCTGGATTTAGAATGATTGCTGTTGTGTTTTGTTTGTTCATTTTAGCGCCTCTGATTGATTAATGGATTATATTAATTGTTATTTATGTTAGAAATGGATGTTTCTTTTATAAGTTTTTTGGTTGTTTAGTCCTTTTTAGTAGTGAATATTAGAAAAGTTTATAATTTATGCATGATTATTGCCATTTGAGGTATGTTAAAATGGATAAAAATGACTTTGTATTTGATGAAGAGGGGGATTGTTATTTAGTTAATAGTGGACACGTATCTGAAGCAAAAGGATATGAGTTTGTAAGTAGTGCATATGTTTCTGAAGAAGATTTTGATGAAGGCAAAAGGGTTCTTTATGTAGAATTCCGAGATGGATATTTAGGAGATTTTAAATCTGACGCTGTAGCGAGAGACTTGGATGAAAAATTGGCAGAGATGGAAGGATTTGAAGATATATACTGGGAAGATAGAGAGTTTTTTCATTTTACTTACAAAGCAGATCAAACTGATTTGAAAGGACTTGTTAAACAAATAGATAAGAAAGTTATTGAATTGTCTAAGCTGTATTAATTATTGGTTTTTTTTATTTTAATTCAATACCCTGCAAGAATTGCACTCTTTGAAAACATCGCAAGTCTGTGAACAAGAAGAGGATTCCATAGGGTTATCGATTTTTTCTGAGCAAGGTTGGGTACAATCATTTGTAACTTCTATAAATTCACTTCTTTCATTATTTGCAAAAGGACAAAAAGTTTCACAAATAGGTATAACTTCGCATCCATTGTTAATACACTTTACTTCAAAATAATTTGTATAGACTGGATTAAATCTACAAGGAGGGCCAAAATAATCTCCCCAATCGGTTACCATATTTTTAGTTACAATACTGCAGCGTCCATCATAGCTAATACAATCACTATCTTGTTGACAATATTCCCAATCATCATAATATTCTTGAGGGATTTTTGAGCAGCCAACTAGAATGATACATAGAATTAATGATGCACTTGTTAATAATAAATATGTTTTTTTCATAATTTCATTCTGAATTGTCTAAGATGTATAATCGATTAATGCAGTTATTTGAATTTTTATCTTTTATTCAAATACTTTTTTTCAATTTTACTAACTAATTTTGTCAATTTTTTTACATACTCAACAGAACCAGATAAAGAACTCATTTCTTTTTGTTGTTCTAATAAAATAGTGTATGCTTCTTTTGATGAATATAAATTTTCTTGATTTCTGTTTTTTGCAAGTAAATCGCTTGCAATAAGAATCATATGCTTAGCGCGTATTTTTTCACGAGATGTTACAATTTTTGCAATGTTGTGCGTCTTAGCAGTACAATGACTGGTTTGAGAATTTTCATTATATAAATCAGTGTATTCTTGCATTACTCTATCGAAACAATTTAGACAAATATCTAAAGCACCAGGATGTTCTCTATTGATTAGGTTATTGCCAATTCCAAAATTTCTAGTATGTCTTAGTTCAAGTAGCGCTTCAAAACTTAACTCTGCTGCTTGTTCAATTGATATTATGCGGTTTTCAATATAATTTTTATCAGTTGTATTTCTTTTTGAGATTTCAATTTTTTTAAAAGGATTTTTTTCTTCTTTAAACATTTTTGTAAGATCTCTAAAAATAAGATTCAATTCTAATAATTTTAGTGGACGTTCTATTTCTTTTATGAAATTATTTTTCCTTTCGTCGCTAACTGTTTCGTGAGTAAGAACATCTTTAAATCTAATAATACTGGACCATTGAATATTTCCGCGAAATAAATACCCTTTACCAATTTCTGCTTTTAATTTTTCAATATCTTCTTCACTTGTGTTTATAACAAAATTAGATATTTTTTCAGGATTGTAGTCTTGCTCATCGACTTTGATACAAAAACCATATTGACCTCTTACCCATTCAGAAAATTTAGATTCAAAATTTTGATTTAATTCTTCAGTGTAATTTGTAGTTAAAATTGATGAGAAAATTTTACCAAAAAATTCTGTTCTATTTATATCAAATTTATCTAAACCATTTTCATTTGCAATTTGATTTAAGCTTTTATTTCCCCTTGCTACAGAACCATATTCTGAAAAAGAAGGAATAAACTGATTAAAAAGCAAATCTTTGAATGCAAATTGATTATTATTTGATTTAATAAATTTTTTAACAAATTCATCAAGAGAATTCAAGACTTTAGTACAAGATGTGTTTACAGAATCAGATGTTTCATAACTGTGGCATGTACGGTCTACTTTGAAAAGATCTTTTTCAATCATATCCATAAATGTTTTCTCAATTGAATTTATTTCTTCAGTATTTGAAAAGGAGTTTCTTATTAATTTGTTTAAAATATCTTCTTTATCTAATTCCAGATCAAGTAAATATTTTCTAACTACTCTTAATCCTTCTGTTAAGAAATCTTCGTGTTCGTATTGTTCATGTCCTCCATTATCACCAAATGGATCTTTGCACTTAAATTTTTTCTCAGCAGATTTTATTATTTTACTTTTAAGATTTCCTGCCTTTATTTTCTTGAAATTAATATCAGTATAAGGAACATCTAGAAATAAAGGAACTGTTTTGTGAATAAATTCCTCTGTTGATATGTGATTAAATGTTCCTCTTGGACTGCCTGGTGGAAATAATCTTATATAATCTCCATAAGCTGTTTCGTATCCTGAAGTAGAACAACCATCTTCTGCAATTTCTTCTGCATTTTTAACACTAATTAATTTCATTTAAATCTAACCCCCATTAAAACTTAATTTTATATCAATTTTTTAATATCTAGATGTTTTTTTATAAGTTTTTCTAGGATCCAGTATGAGCATATATTGTGCTGTTTTAGTGACTAAACGATTATTTAATTGGTACTTAATTAGTCAAAAGATTTAAATACGTGTGATATTTCTATTCTTATAGTATTTTTAAAGGAATATAATTTAATAGTACTCACTTAAAAATTAATTTAAAATAATTACTTTAAAATGGGGGTTTTTTAAAAATGAAATTAACTTTAGCTGATCCAAATTATTTAAAAGACAGTGTTACAATTATTTCTGAACTAGTAAATGAAGCATCATTTAAATTCACACCAAATTCAATAGAACTAGTTGCTATGGATCCTGCAAATGTAGCAATGGTAATATTCAAATTACTAAGTAGTGCATTTGTAGAATATGATGTAGGACAAGAAACAGATATTGCAATTAATCTTAATAATTTAAAACAAATTCTTAGACGTGCAAAAAGCACAGATACACTAACCCTAGAATTAGAAGAAAATAAATTAAAAATAACTCTAAAAGGAAAAAGCACAAGAACATTCTACTTACCAATAATTGATATTGATGAAAAAGAACAAAGAGTTCCTGAACTAAATTTCCCAGTTGAGATTGTTACAAACACAAATATACTTAATGATGCAATTGAAGATGTGGATGTAGTGGGAGAAAGTGTAAGTTTTATGGCAGAAACAGGACTTTATACTGTTCAAGCAGAAGGAGATTTGAGTAAAGCAAAAATCGAAATTCCTCAAGATGAAAGTACAAAAGTTAATGTTGAAGGTGATGCAAAAGTTAAGGCAAAATATTCTATTGAGTATTTGAAAAAAATGATAAGTGCATCAAAGGTTGCAGATACAGTAACTATTCGATTTAATAAAGATTATCCTCTAAAACTTGACTATGTAAGTATTGATAAAATATTTATAAGTTTTATCTTAGCTCCACGAGTTGAGAATGAGTAAATTAAAGTAGGAAATTTAATTTTTTTCTTTTAACTTCAAATTTTTTTTTATTGATATTCTAGTTATCTATTTAATTTTCTTTAATTATATATTTAATTATTTTATTATTTAACTAATTCTCTAATATACTTAGAAATATTTTCTGAGTCTCTAATGTGCCAATCATATCTTTCCGCCATTCTTTTCAAAGTATCTTTAGCATTTAATGCAATAGGAGTTCCAGTGCTAAGAAGCATGCTAATATCATGTTTTGAATCTCCCAATCCAATCGACTTAGATAGATTAATGCCAAAATTTTTTGCATAGATTCTTACTGCGTCTCCTTTACCATTATTTGTGTGTAAGTCAGTTAATAACCTACCTGTATAAACTCCATCTTTAGTTTCGCACCTAGTTGCAATAATACCATCCATATTAAGTTCTTTTGCAGCAAAATACATAACCTCTTGACAACCAACACTAACTAACACAAGATGATGTTTTTTATCTTTCAAATAATCCATAATATCATAAGAACTAGGATTAATGTGTTGTTTTCGATTATCAACAACCTTTTTGGCAACTCTCATAAGATCAGATTCATCAAACCCATTAAGTCCTGCAGCCCACTCATAAGCCCAGGATTCAATCCACCTATCATAGGACATGTTTCCTACAGTATATTCCTTATAAATAATTTTTTGATTATTATAATTAGATTTATGAAATAACTTTTGTTCTATTAATTCCTCTAAAAATGCCATCGATAAATAACCAGAACTTAAAGTACCATCAAAATCCGCAAAAACGCCCTTCTTTAACATATTTCAATAAGTTGAGGGGTTTATTAATAAATATTGTTAAATTGGAATATTTAGTTTATTTGAGGCTATTTTGTGTTTTTTTAGTGTTAATTAAAGATATTTTTTATTTTTAGTTAAATTTATAAATTCCAAATAAATTAATGCGTTTCATATAATAAAAAATTAAAAGTTAGGTTAATAATTCATTTAATTTTGGTTTTAATCTTGGTTGATTTAGCAATTGCTTATTTTTTATTATGTTATCATAGGAGGAGATAATAATGAAGTATGGGTTATCATATACATTAATCACAAGAACTACTGGCTTTTTAGCAAGAACTATTATGTATTATAGAAGAACAGAACTAATTCACATTTGTAATTTATTGAAAAATAAGAAAAATATTAAAATATTAGATTATGGTTGCAATACAGGATATTTTCTTGATATGATAAAAAACAAACACCCCTCAAAAAATTTTAATCTTTGCGGTGCAGATATCAATCGTTTTGCATTAAAGTATGCACGAAAAAAATACAAAGACTTTACTTTTTTTGATATAAATAATAAATTTTTTAATTCCGAATCAAAAAAATTTGATGTAATAATCATTTCACACGTTCTTGAACACATTAAAAATAGAAATGCATTTATGCAAAATATTAAAAAACTATTAAAGAAAAATGGAGAAATAATTATAGCAATTCCTCAAGAACGTATTAGAGGAGATTGCACAGTTATTCAATTTTTATATAATATTGTGAGATTTCGTTTTGAAAATCCTCATGTAGTAAATATGAAATTTAAAGATTTAGATAAATTATTAGTTAAAAATGGATTGCA
This sequence comes from Candidatus Woesearchaeota archaeon, assembly GCA_018668595.1. GTDB lineage: Archaea > Nanobdellota > Nanobdellia > Woesearchaeales > UBA11576 > JABJCP01. The sequence continues at coordinate 36,637 of JABJCP010000043.1, read as the reverse complement.
AATTAAGAAATTTATTTATACTCATTTTTGTTATCCCTTTAAATCAAAAAAACGAAGAATTGATTCGTGGAGTCTTGTTGCGATGTGTAAAAATAAGAAATCTTGATTTATATTGGATTTTGAGGTAATCAAAAAAAGAGGTTAAAATGGATGCGAGAAAATACCTTGTGCAGTGGTTGATTAGATATCTTCAAAATAGAGATTTAATGCTTAAAAGAATAAAAAAAATTGAAGAGCAAGGAGAACAAGTTATTGTAGAACAAACAGATAAAACCACTTGTTATTATATTGAACCATTTAGTTCTGAATTTATTGAATCAATTCAAAAGTTGGAATCAGATGAATTTTCAAATAAAGCATTAGTTGTTTATAATACTAAAGAGAATTTTAAAGAATTATTAAAGCATTGGGATCGATTAATAGAAATTAAAAATTTAATTATATTTTTTGCAAATCCATTTTCCAGACTTGATAAAAAATGGATGGTATTTCCTAAAACACATCACATGATTTCAGGTGGAGAAATAAAAGAAGGACTAAACTCTCTTTTTCTAACTGTTGAAGAAACTACTATAAAAGAAATCGAAAAAATAGTATCTGATTAGATTATTATTTTAATAAAATTATTATTATTATTGAGAGTATTATTAGTAGTATTATAATTTAATCATTATTATATTCACTTTTCATTTTATTTATTTTTACCACTTTTCTTTTTGCAATCCTAAATAATATCCTAAATAATTAAATGCAATGTGGAAAATAGGTACTGCAATGATTAGAAAAACAATAATTTCTATAGGGGGAACATATGTGATACTAACGAAAATTAAGGCACCAATTAGTAAATCTAATTGATCCCATGGAAAAAATATTCCTCCTGGTTTAATATTAAATCTACGTTTTACAAAACTTTCAACTAAATCCCCAAACAAACAACCAAACCCATAAAGAAAACCTAATAAAACAAAATTAATTTGATTATAAGGGATAAGACTTATTATTTTGAAAACAGGAAATTGATAAAGTAAGGTTTGGATTCCCACAATAACAATACCTGTTAAAATTCCAAAGAAAAAACCTCTAAAAGTTTTATTTTTACCAAAAATAGGTTTACTATTTAATTTTTTATTGAAATCAACAGGGTAATTAAGAAAATTTAATTTTCTAAATAGAACTGGAGCTGAATTAGATAGGCAAGGAATAATAAAATAAATAGCACTTGCAATAAAAATAATAAAATTCATTAAAGTTATGTTTAAACTCATTAGTATACCTCAAAACGGTCTTGTAAATTTGAAACTTGCAATCATTAAAATTGATAAAACCAAAAGCACTACTGGAAAAATTAAGGGAGGAACACCTATGAAATATAATAAAGGGATTAAAAGTCCGCTTATTGTTATGGGTAAACCAACATATTTTTCAAGAGGAAATGTATTAAATCTTGCTAAACGAAAAATACCTGCTGATAAAAATATTATATAAATAAAATAATAATACCAGTGTTGAGGTTGTAAATAAAAAAATATAAATACAATAGGTGCAACACCAAATGACACAGTATCTGCGAGTGAATCGAGTTCTTCACCCATAGAATTTGTTCTTTTCTTTTTTGATAGTCTGGCAATTTTGCCGTCTAAAAAATCAAAAAAAACAGCAACTAAAAGAAAAATTGCAGCAGCAGTAAAAAGATTTTCAAAAGCAAATAACATTGCAAGCAAACCACAACCCGCATTAGCCCAAGTAATAAAATCCGCAAGTTTAACCAGTTTTAAAAAATTAAGATCATCTAATTTAATACGTTTTTTAAATTGAATAGTAATGCTATTAAGATTCTTAATATTTTCTTTAATTTTTTTTATGTTCTTAATATTCTTTTTTTTAATGGTTTTAATTTTATCAATATTCTTTTGTTTGATATTCTTAATTTTTCTAATATTTTTTGTTTTAATCTGTTTAATACTTTGCGATAACTGTTTCACCGCTCATCACCCTTTGATTTTTTTTAACTTTAATTTTTAAATTCTTTTTTTTGGGAAAAACCAATAAAACTTGACTACCCAAATTAATTAAACCTATTAATTTACCTTTATTGACTGTTTGTTGTTGTTTTACAAAACAATTTATACGACGAGCAAGAACTCCTGCAATTTGAACCACTTTAACACTTCCAATTTCTGATTTGAACAAAATTTCATTTTTTTCGTTTTGAATAGTATCAAATTTTTCAGGATTTTTAACTGCATTAAGAAAACTACCTTTTGAATATTTTATATTTTTAACAGCTCCCTTAATAGGGGCTCTTTGATAATGCACATCAAATGGAGTCATAACAATTAAAATAGCATAACCGCTTTTTGCAACATCAGATAGTAGGGTTGTTACCTTATTTTTGTGTTTTTTATGTACTAATTTATTTAGTTCGCTAAATTCTTTAATAAATGCAATTTTTCCGTCAGCAGGACTAACTAAATTATTGCCTTTTGGCGCTGTACGTTTTGGATTTCTAAGAAAATAAAGCTGCCAAAATAGAACAAATATTATTAATAAAAATACTAAAATAGATGCAATAATCAAAATCAATTCTAATATCATTTTATTTATTTACTTTTTTTTACTTTTTTATTTTTTTCAGTTGTTGTTTAGTAACCTAAACTTTTAGTAACAAAAAAAACAATTATCGGAACTAATATTCCTAATGATGCACCTATAAGAACTTGAATAGGTGTATGGCCTGCAATAGTTTTTATGTGCGTGACTTTTATTTTTCTAGATGCAACAATTTTATTTACGCATGAAATTAGTTTGTCGACTGTTCTTCTTACTCCAATTGCGTCTCTGATAGTAACTCCTGCAAATATAAATGCGACAATAAATAGCGTTGAATTTATTCCTTCAAAAATACCTATGCTAATGGCAAGAGCTGCTGTGATTGCAGAATGTGAAGAAGGCATACCTCCAGTATCGATCCAAGACCACCACTCTAATTTTTTATTTTCTGAACTATTAATTATAAATTTTATTAAATGAGAAATAAATATTGTAAAAAAAATAGAAATCACAATCTTGTTTGATATAAATTCAATAAACACTAAAACACCTCTTTTTTTATATTTGAACAATTAATTAGAAAAAAAGAAAATAATTATACTGCTGCCATTTCATCTTCTTCAGTTCCGTAATTAGGAACTGCAGCTTTACTAATAATCATAATATCGCCAATAGCCTTTACAAGCTGGTGTGGAACAATAACTCCTTTAGCAGATCCTAGAACTTTTGCTAAAAAACTACTCTTTGTTGCACGAACACGCCATCCAGCAACTTTAGTTTTTGTTAAAATAGCCTCTTCAATATCACCAAAATAATCCCCAGCATCTGTAAATACCTTCATATCGTACGATTCACCAATTTTATGCATTTTTAACATGATAACCCCTCCAAATATAATTATAATTTTTAATATAGATTTAATAAATTAAATACCTTTATAAATTTTATTATTATATAAGAATAGGAATATTTAAAACCTTTCAATATGTATTTAAATAATAAATATGCCTAACATACTTGTTTAGAAAGCAATTTACTAGGAGACTTTTAAAAATGAAATATAAAAACCTTACAATTATAGGTACAAGTCATGTATCTTTACAAAGTGTAAAAGAGATTAAAGAAACTATTAAGAGCTTAGAGCCTGAAGCAGTAGCAGTAGAATTAGATCACGTAAGATTACAGAGTTTAATGAGTAAACAGAAAAATAAAATAAATTTACAAGATATTCTTAAAATAGGAATTACAGGATATTTCTTTGCAGTTCTTGGTGGTTGGGCTCAAAAAAAAGTTGGAGAAATAGTCAGAGTACAACCTGGAGCTGATATGAAAACTGCAGTGGTTGTTGCGCACAAACAAGGAGCACAAGTATATTTAGTAGATCAAAATATAGAAATTACTTTAAAAAGATTATCAAAAAATTTCAAATTCAAAGAAAAAATGAGAGTTTTTGCAGATATATTTAGAATGCTCTTTTTCAAAAAATCAGAAATGGAAAAATGGGGTTTAGATAAATTTGATTTAAGAGGAGTTCCAGATAAAAAATTAATTCGGAAAATGATGAAACAACTTAAAGTAAGATATCCTGGAATTTACAAAGTTTTGATTTCTGAAAGAAATAAATTCATGGCAAAACATATAGCAAAAATAATGAAAATGCATTCAGGAAGTGTGGTTGCAGTAGTGGGTGCAGGACACGAAGAAGAAATGTTAGAAGACATAAAAAAATGTTTACCCAAAATTGATGTTGTGTGAAAAATATAAATGGTCATCACTTAAAATTCAGGTAACATAATTCTACTGGTCATGTATTAATATGTTTAATAAGTTTTTAATAAGTTAAAGATTATTATAAGAGATCTTATCTTTTTTTTTAGAAAACTATATAAACCAAATTTTATTTAAACATTAATATGAGTGGAATGTACAGTTGGAAAAACTTTTGTGATAAGTTTAGACGGTATGGTAGGCTCAACACAAAAGAGGTTATAGGACTTATTTTTACTATATTAGTAATCGCATTCATATTTTCATTTAGAGAATGGGGAATTGGCAATTTTGATCTTGACTTAGGAATTTCTAATTTAGTTCTTGCAATAATATTAACTACAATAACTATGTTGGCTCGAGTTTATGCACAAAAAATCTCAGCTTTACTTATTGGTTATAAAGTAGAATATAAACATTGGACTCTTGGACTGGTGGTATGTTTGGTTCTCGCATTTGTTTCAAATGGTTATTTAAGATTATTTGCAGTTGGAGGAATATTATTTCATCATTTACAAATTCATCGTCTGGGAAGATATAGATATAGTCCAGAAAATAGTACGTTTGGTTGGATTGCAACATCAGGAACTGCAGCAAATATATTTCTCGCAATAATATCTAAAGCATTACATTTAATTTCAGGATCTGAATTTTTTTATAAGCTAATGCTTCTAAATATTTGGATAGCAATATTTAGTTTAATTCCAATACCTCCATTAGATGGAGTAAGATTATTCTTTGGTTCAAAAAATATATATTTCTTTACAATTGTAACAGTTGTAGCTACAGGACTTTTACTTAAAACAACTACTTATTCATTAGGTGGTCTTATTTTAGGAACTCTCGTCGGAGCAGCATTTTTATTTGTATTCTTTTTTGTTATAGAAAAAAACTGGCAGAAGTTTAAATAATTTAAACCCCTTCTTTGTATTAATTTTGTATTTTTAATTTTTAAGAAAGAACTAGTGAGAAAAGAGATTTTTGACCTACATAAATTACAACAATCCATGTGAGAGGAGTTGTAATTCCAAATAGCATAATAAACATATAAACTCCGCAAAGAATATCGAGAACAGAATTTACATCTGGAAGAAACAAATATCCTTTTATTATAAGATATGCGCAAAAAAGCAACCCGATTCTCCAAGTGATTAGAAAATCATAATGCAATAAAACAATTGCTAATGCAGATAACAAATCTCCAAATCCTAATATTTTTCCAAACATAAATTTACTTTTGGTTGAGTAAATTATTTAAATGTGACTGATTTGTTTATTAACTATGATCGCAAAAGTATGGAATAAAGTGTGGAAATTTACCGGAGTTGACCAAACAAATATTTATTTTTTAGATTTAGACAAAAAAATAATTATTGATTGTGGAAATAGATCTGATAATAATTTAGCAGAACAATTTTTGGGAAAGGCTGTTGATTTTAATCAAATTCAGATAGTAATATTTACACATTTACATTATGATCACATAGGATGTTTTGATTTGTTTAAAAATGCAAAATTTTATGCATCTTCTGAAGAGATAGAAGATTTTAAAGCAAGAAAAACTGTTGTTGGTAATTTAAAAGAAGAATTCTTACAAAAACTAGATTTAAAATTGAAGCCAATAGAGTTAATTTTTGAAGATTTAACAATATCAGGATTGAAGATTGTAAAAACTCCAGGCCATACTAGAGGATCATTATGTGTTTGGTATCCAGAAGAACAAATACTTTTTAGTGGCGATACCCTGTTTGGAAACAAAATGTTTGGAAGAACTGATTTACCAACGTCAGTGCCGTTTGAGTTAAATAAGTCTATTGTAAAATTGGTTGATTATAATTTTAGGATTTTATGTCCTGGACATGATTATTAAATTTTATGATATTAATATCCTATTCTTAATTACAAATATCCTATTTTTACATTAATTCTTTAATTGCATATCCTGAACCTATTAAAATAATCACTCCTATAAATGTAGATAGTAAATAGCTTAGAGTAAGATCATTAGGAACAAAATATACATCCATTAATCCCCAAATGCCTCTCCAAAAATTAACTACTGCAAAACCTATTATGATTGCCCAAATGATTTGATGATGAGATTTTAATTCTGAAAGTTTTTTCCACATTTTTAATGCCTGTTTTTGATCTGTTTTTTTTTCTTTTTTTTTTCTTTTTTTCGTATTTAATTATAATGCGCCAAGTAAAATAACAAATAAAACGCCGATAATCAATGAAAAAATAGTTGAGTGAGAATCCAGATTTTTACGACATGAACAAGGAATTAACTCGTCACTAGAAATAAAAATCATAAGACCTGCAGTCATACCTGTAATTAATCCAATAACTCCAATAGGGATATATCTAAATAAAAAGTAAGCAAAAATAAAACCTACCAAAATAGGAATAGCTGTTGAAGAAGAAATAAGAAATGACTTTAATCTTTTTTTAGTACAATAAAAATAAGGCGCGGATGTACAAATACCCTCAGGAATATTATGAATTGCAATAGCTAATGCAATAGTTAAAGAAATTCCTATGTTAGACGCAGATCCAGTAGCGATAGCCATCCCTTCAGGAAAATTGTGTAAGAAAATTCCAACAATAAGATAAATCGCAGTTGATTTGAGAGATTTGTGACATTTTTTATCATGATCTGTTGAAATAGATCCTGGATGAATGTGAGGAACAAATTTATCTAAAGTGAACATAACAAGTGCACCTAACAAAACACCAATACTACAAATCCAAATTGACGAAAGATGAATACTTTCAGGAATTAATTCAAGAAATGAAATAGCAAGCATAACTCCTGCTGCAAAACTCATCATATTATACATGAATAATTTCGAAGGTACTCTAAAAACTCCAATAGCAGAACCAATAACTGGTCCGAGTACAGAAATTAGTAAGATTATCCAGAGGGGGTTTATGCTCATATGGTTGTTTATAAAGTCTTTTTATATAAACTTTTTCATAAATAAACGGTTTAAAAAAACAAAAAATGTATAAACTAAATAGTTTTTTATTATTATTTATGTCGTTGTTTCATGAAAAAATTGAACTTAAAGAACTGATTCATAATAATTTTAAGTTGATAAGTGAAGATCTTAATATGATTGCGGAAATCGGTGTTGATAAAAAAAGTGCTCAAAAAATAGAGTATAAATTAAGATATCTTGCACATGAAATAAAAACCGAATTCGGAGATCTTTTTTTGAAAAATAAACTTAGACTTGTTCCAACTGCACCAAGAATTTTTATTTATGTCAATATACTCAAACAAATTAATTCACTAATTGCTAATAATGTCGCAGTAGATGAATTCATTAAAAAAGCAGCTCATGATACTATTGTTGAAATAGCAAAAATGATTGAGGATTTGTTTAAGAGATATCAAGCATTTGGCGATGAACATATCAAAGTTGAAAAACATTTTTTAGGACATCATCATTTAAATTCTGATATGAAAGAAATGATGCGGAATACAGGTTGATTAGGGGTTATGGTTATTATTTGGTTTTTTATTAATTCTTTTTTTATTATTTGATTATCATTTAATTGATTTGTTTTGATTGCTTGTTCTTGTTTTTTTACAAAGATTTATTAATTATTATAAAATAGTGATTTTGAGGGGGTTATTGATGGCCAAAATTGAATCGATAAAAAATAATAGTAGATCTCTTGATGAATTAGCAAGAATTGCAGCTATGGAAGATAGTGATTTAATTTATCAGCTTCTTAAAAATGATTCTAGCTCTGATAAAGTATATAGAGGGTCAAAAGAAACAGAATTATCTGGTGCAAATGCTGAAACTTATGCAACTTCTGATTCCAAAAAATCACGTAACAACTGTATTGGTGCTGATGAATTAATACAAAGAACTCAAAATCTGTCTTGGATTAATATGTTGAATCTTGAAGATGAAACAGCTACTATTTTATGTCCTATATCTTATTGTAGAAAAGAATATTCCTTCGATGAGGAATTTCTTAAACAAACAACTGATTGGAGTGAATATTCTGGAGGATCTATGTGTCCTCATTGTTATGCAATTTTAAATTATGTAGAGGGAAAATTAGTTAGTGTGAGTGAGAATTCTATTGGTCCTGTCCGTTTTAGATATGGATCTTTTTGAAATTGTTTTAATCCTTGTAGTATAATTGATTTTTGATTTTCATGTTTTAGAACTATTTTACTGTTTCTTTGCTTAGGGGAATATTAGGCACTGGACACTGGACTTGCCCGCGTGAGATATATAAATGAATTAAGATATAGTTTTATTTTATGGAAATTGGTGCAAAACGTAAAGCAGGTCAAGGTAACTTTTATAATCTCACAGATTTTATAAATATAGAAGATCTAAAGCCCAAAGTGTGTACAACAGTTGTTAATGGTGTTCGAATGAAAACTCTAGATGAAATGGAACAAGAATTTGAGCAAGAACTATTACAGGTTGAAAACCAAAATAAAAAAAAACAGATTCAATCTGAAAAAGAAATTACAGAGTTAGAATCACCACATTCTCAAAATTCTCAAAATAATCTAATTCAAAATAATTTAAAACCTCGAATATATCAAGAAACAATACTTGGAACTTGTATATTAAATAATACATTGGTTGTTTTACCTACAGGACTTGGAAAAACATTAATTGCAATGTTACTTGCTACAGCAAGAATTAAATTATTTCCAAATTCAAAAATCTTAGTACTTGCGCCAACAAGACCTTTAGTAGAACAACACATCAATACATTCAAAAAACATACTAGCATATCCGACGATGAAATGGTTTTATTTACAGGTATGGTGAAACCAGAAAAACGTGCGCAATTATGGAAAAAAGCAAGAGTAATATTTAGTACGCCTCAAGGATTAGAAAATGATGTACTAAGTGGTAAAATAAAATTAAATGATGTTTCTTTAGTTGTATTTGATGAGGCTCATAGAGCATCAGGTGATTATAGTTATGTTTTCTTAGCAAAAAAATACGAAAAACAAGCAAAATACCCTAGAGTTCTTGGACTTACTGCAAGTCCTGGAAGTGATGCAGAAAAAATTCTTGAAGTATGTCAAAATTTATGGATAGACGCAGTAGAAGTTCGTACAGATGAAGATGCAGATGTAAAGCCCTATGTTCAAGAAGTGGACATAAATTGGATTAAAGTAGATTTTCCCGACGAGTTTAAAAAAATTCAAAAATTCTTACAAACTTCCTATAAATCAAAACTTAAATCAGTAAAAGAATATGGCTATGTCAAAAGTTCTGGTGAATTGAGTAAAACTGAATTACTAAGATTACAAGGATATTTACATAGTGAACTATCAAAAGGATTTAAAAATATTGATTTGATGAAATCTGTTTCTTTGATTGCAGAAGCAATGAAAATTCAACATGCAATAGAACTTCTTGAAACGCAAGGGATAAGTGCATTACAAGAATATTTTATGAAACTAGAACAAGAAGCAGTGCTTGGAAAAACAAAAGCTGCAAAAAACTTAGCTGTAGATACTAATTTTAAGTCAGCAGGAATTCTTACAAGAAACTTATATTCTGAAAATGTAGAACATCCTAAAGTGGAAATGCTTTTGAATATTATTCAAACTCAAATATCTAAAAATTCAAATCATAAAATGATTGTATTTAATCAGTTTAGAGATAGTGCTTCAAAAATCAAACAAGAACTTGATAAAAAAGGAATAAGTAATGAAATGTTTTTTGGTCAAGCAAAGAAAAAAGGAACAGGACTTAGCCAAAAAGAACAAAAAAAAGTTCTAGATAGATTTAGAGAAGGAGAATTTCATGTTTTAATTTCCACGAGTGTTGGAGAGGAAGGACTCGACATACCAAAAGTCGATTCTGTTATTTTTTATGAACCTGTACCGTCTGCAATACGAACCATCCAGCGACGAGGAAGAACTGGGAGAAATGAAAAAGGAAGTGTTAGTGTGATGGTGACTAAAGGAACGAGGGATGAAGGATATAGGTGGAGTGCACATCATAAAGAAAAAAGAATGCATCGAGTTTTGAATGAACTCAAAAGACAATTTAAAAAAGTAGGTAAAACAAAAAAAGAAACAACATTGGATTTACAAGAGTTTATTTCTGAAAAACCAATAAAAATAAGTGCAGATCATAGAGAAAAAGGGAATTTAGTTGTGAAAGATTTGTCTGATAAAGGATTAGAAATTGAACTTTGTCAATTAAAAGTAGGGGATTATGTTTTATCAAATAGGGTTTGTGTAGAACTTAAAAAAGTAGGTGATTTTGTTGATTCAATAATAGATGGTAGACTACTTGCACAAGTAAAACAGATGAAAATGCACGTCGAGAGACCCGTTATAATTATCGAAGGAGATGAAGATATTTATGCTCAACGTAAAATTCATCCAAATGCTATAAGAGGGATGATTGCTACAATTGCAATTAGTTTTGGAATTCCTATAATTCATACAAAAAATTCTCAGGAAACTGCAGCATTATTAGTAGTGATGGCCAAACGTGAACAAACTGAATTAGGAGGAACTTTTAATCCGCACGCATCAAGAAAACCTGCAACATCTAATGAGCGAATAGAGTATATTGTAAGTTCTCTTCCAGGAATAGGCCAATCTTTAGTAAAACCTTTATTGTCTAAATTTAAAACAATTAAAAATATTGTGAATGCAGATTTGAAAGAATTAAAAGAAGTAGAAAAAATTGGTGACAAAAAAGCTAAAGATATACAAAAAGTTCTAACAGAAGAATGGACAGAGAAATTTAAATAAAAAACAACTTTTAATTATTAATCTTCTTCAGGTTCATCTAAGTCATCATCTTCGAATCCAGAAGAAGTATTTGCAACAATTAATGTTTCGGCTTTTTGAATATCTTCAATTGTATTAATGTTATTTTGCATAAATTCTTCAAAAGAATTTGCATCTTCACAATCAATTCGTATGACTAAATCATATCTTCCGTGTGTTTCATTAAGAAGAGAAACTTCCTCAAAATTATTTAATCTAGTAGACACTAATTTCTTCTTGCCAAATTTTGTGTTGATTAATAGATATGCTGAATACATTTTATTATGTAAAAAAAAGAGATGTTTATAAAATTTATCATATTCTTAGAGTTAAATTATTTTTCAAAGTTATTATTACACCTTCATGTCATTTAAACGTTTAATTCTTTCTTTCATAGGAGGGTGTGTTGATAATAACCCTATTAAACTTTTTCCTGAAAATGGATTAACAATAAATAATGAAGATGTAGATTCTGAACCTAACTTCATAGGAATATGTTTGGATGCCGAATCTAGTTTATGCAATGCACTTGCTAGAGCTTTTGGATTTTTAATAATTGCAGCACCGGTTTCATCTGCAAGATATTCTCTAGATCTAGAAATCGCAAGTCGTATTATTGTTGCAATAAGAGGAGTTAAAATTGCAAGTACTAGAAGTTCTAATATGTTGCCTCCGTCTCTATCTCTTCCACCAAAACCGCCAAAAATTGCACCCCATCTAGCAATAAAACCAACATAACCAATTACTGCTGCAATAGTTGCAGCGACGGTTTGAATAAGAATATCTCTATTTCTAATATGAGCTACTTCATGAGCAATAACTCCTTTGAGCTCTTCTGTTGTTAAAATTTTTAAAATACCTACAGTACAAGCAACAACTGCGTGCTCAGGATCTCTACCTGTTGCGAATGCATTGGGATTATTTGAAGGAATTATGTATACTTTAGGCATAGGAATATTTGCTTTTTTTGTAATTTCTTTTACAATACTGAATAATTCTGGATGATCTTTATGTTTAATTTGTTTAGCTTTGTACATTCTTAAAACAAATTTATCTGAAAACCAATAAGAAAAGAAATTCATACCAATAGCAAAGATTAAACCAATAGTTAAACCACTGTAGCCTCCAAGTAGCCATCCAACTACTAAAAGTAGGCCGGATAAAGCAGATAATAAAATGAATGTTTTAAGTTGATTAATCATGGTTATATACCCCCTAAGATATTAGTATAATATTAGTTTAATGTTGTGTGTATACTGATTTGATATATATTTGTGTTATATAGTGTATATTGTGGAGAGATTTATAAAATTAACTGCTATTTATTAGAGTCATAATAAAAAAATGATTTTGATTGTTAAATTTAATTGATTTTTTTTCGGAGAAATTGCGAATCACGATTTTTTAGTTTTAAATTTTGTTTATTGATTATTTGTTATGTTGTTTATTTGTTATGTTGATTTTTTATTAATAATTAGGATTCTATTACCAAAACAATAAATATTACTGTTCATTTTAGGTTTACTATGGATCCTGTAATGTTAAGTAAAGTTCTAAAACACTATAAACGAGTAGAAGTTCAAAAAGCAATAGTAGCTAATGCAGTAAATAAAGAGATTTCAGGAAGTTTTGGAGGAAAGGGTTATTCTAAAAGACCTGATGTATTACAGTTTCCGTCTGATGTATTTGAAATGGTTAAGAAAGGAGTGACTAGTTTTCATGCTAGTGAAGAATTATGGCGAAATGTTCTCATGGTTAAAACAGGAGCATCAAGACAAGAAATGAACGAATTAAGAATTGGGTGGGATCTTGTTTTGGATATAGATTGTAAGTTTTTAGAATACAGTGCACTTGCAGCACATCTTTTGATTCAGGCACTAAAATATCAAGGAATTCAATCAGTGACTTGTAAGTTTTCAGGAAATCACGGATTTCATATAGGCGTACCTTTTGAAGCATTTCCCGAAAAAGTTCACGGCGAGGAAACAAGAACATTATTTCCAGAAGGACCTAGAAAAATTGCAGAATATCTAAAAGAAATGATTAGTGAACATCTCGCACGAGAAATTCTTTTACTTGATGGTTTGGAAGGAGTAAAAAAAAAGTGTGAAAAAGATAATAAAGATATTATTGTCAATGGAAAATTTAATCCATTTAGTATATTAGAAGTGGATACTATATTAATCTCGTCTAGACATTTATGTAGAATGGTTTATTCGCTTAATGAAAAAAGTGGTTTGGTAAGCGTACCTATAGATCCCGAAAAAGTTCTTGAATTTGATAAAAAAATGGCTGATGTTTCTTTAGTTGAAGTTACAGAATGGAAATTTATGGATAGAAACAATGTAGTTTCAGGGGAAGCTGCAGATCTTATTGTAAAAAGTTTTGATTTTGCAGCAGAAATCGAGGAGAAAAAACAAAAAATTACAAAAGATGAACGCGTATTTCAGTACGAAAAAAAATTGGGAGATGTAAAACTCGACGAGATTACGGTTAAAATTCCTGAACAACTTTTTCCACCGTGTATTCAAAAAATTAAAAAAGGATTAGAAGACGGGAAAAAAAGAGCAATATTTATTTTAATTAATTTCTTAGCAAGTTGTAATTGGAGTTATGATGATATTGAAGAATATCTTGTGGAATGGAATAAAAATAATAAGGAATCTCTTCGAGAAGTTTATTGGAAAGGTCAATTAAGATATGCTCGTATGCATAATAAAAAAATTCTTCCACCAAATTGCGATAATAAAATGTACTATAAAGATTTGCAAATTTGTTGTCCAGATAATGTGTGCACTAAAACTAAGAATCCTGTGAACTATGCAGTTAGGAAAATGAGATTTTTATCCATGCAAAAGGGAAAAAGGAAGAAAAAAACAAATTTTGATAAAAATAAAAAAAATAAGAATAAATCTGAGGATAAATCAACTAATTCATCAAAAAAATCAGATAATGATTGTGAAAATAACAATTCTAAAGATAAAGTTAATAGTTATAAAGACAAAATCAATGATTCTGAAACTAATCAAACCACTGATTCTAAAGTTTCAAAAAAAGAAGTAGAATCTTTTGAAGAAGACAGGGTTTAATTAGGACACTAACTTTATTTATGTTAATTTTTATATTAATTAGTTTGTGCTAATTAGTTTATATTATGGAGGCGTATTATTTTTTATATTTAGCTACTTTTTTATACTAGTTACCAATACCTATTATTGATATAATAAGAACACAGTATCTATAAAAGAGGTCTTTAGGAGTTATTAATTGTAACAAATGCTATTTTGCATGCTGTAAAAATAAGTAATATAAAAATGACTAAAATTACATATCTTGGAATTGATGAAACTAGTTTAGGCATAGGATCTGATAGTATTATACTTGTTGCTGCAGAAACTGAAAATCCTGATCTTTGTAAATCTGCAGGATATCTTGCTTTGAAAAAATCCAAGGATTATCTTAGAGCTGCAAATGCATATATTGAGTCTGAAAATAGAGATAATCAAGGAATTAGGCCGAGTAAAGTTCCAAATCTTCCCAATATTTCTGAAATGAAAGCAAATGGACTAAAAACATTTCATTGGACTAGAGCTCGAGGCGGACGATTTCCAAGACAATTAATAGAACATGCAGGAATAGCTCATGTTGTTGCAACAAATGGATATAATCCTAGCAGTACTGTATTATTAATAGATGTATTTTATGCAAATCTTGATAAAAGTAGATTTTTAATTAAGGAATACTTACATGCTCGAGGATTTAAAATACCTTCTCAAAATATAGAACTGTGGGGATCTGGAGATAAAACAATACCTATAATTAATTATGCAGATTTATTGGCTTTTCAAGTGGGGTTATATCTTAATGAAAAATATAGGAGATATTTTCCAGAACGCTTAAAATTCCCTCTTAAACCATCTGAAATACCTTATGATGAACAAAGGGTGATGGTACCTTTAGAATCAAACTCAAGAGATATATTAGAAAAACTGGTTTCTAGTTGGAAATAATTAGTTGATAATTAGTTGATTAAAATAATTAGTCGATGGAAATGATTAGTTGATTGTGATGTTTTTTGTTTGTTTACCAAAGCTTTATAAATCATCTCAAAATCTTAACGATTGATCAAATTTACTACAAAACGATCGAAAAAAGCACTCAAACAATAAAAATGAATGTTTAAGTGTTCCATAGGAAAAACGAGCCTGAAAAAATGGTTTTTTCAGTACGAGTTTAGCTTATTGCGGCTATTTCTCGTAAAGAAGGAAAAAAACGTTATAAATAGGTTTTTTAGATTTTCAAAAAGTTATATTGACTTTTAAAAGTTTAAGAATTAATCTATTTCTCAAGTTCGTAAATTAATAAAACTAAATAATTAAACTGAAAAATGGGAAAAGTAACAGGACCAAGACACGGAAGCATGGGCTATTGGCCAAGAAAAAGAGCTAAACGTCAGTATGCAAAAATTAATGCGTGGCCTGAGAGTAAAGATTCTAAACTGCTTAGTTTTGCAGGATATAAAGTAGGTATGACTCACGCAATTCTAACTGATAATCGAAAAAATAGTACTACCAAAGGCGACGAAATAAATTTTCCAGTAACAATTATTGAATGTCCGCCTATCAAAATCGCAGGTATTAATTTATATGTTAAAGATGCATATGGATCAAAAATTAAATCTTGCGTACTTGGTAAATGTGATAAAGAATTAGGAAAAAAGATTTGTTTACCAAAAAAAGTTGATGAAAAGAAAATTGAGGATCTTAAAACAGAAAATTATTCTGATGTTCGAGTTCTTGTTTATACGCAACCAAAACTTACTGGAATTGGTCAGAAAAAACCTGAATTATTTGAGGTTGCAATTGGTGGAACTTCTGTTGAAGAAAAATTAAATTATGCAAAAGGAATTTTAGGAAAAGAAGTTTTAGTTTCTGATGTGTTTTCTGAAGGAGATCAACTTGATACTCATGTTATTACAATAGGAAAAGGATTTCAAGGTCCTGTAAAAAGATTTGGAGTTAAAATTCGAGGACGAAAATCAGAAAAAACAAAAAGAGGACCTGGAAGTTTAGGACCTTGGTGTGGACAACAACATATCATGTATAGGGTTGCACATGCAGGTCAAACAGGATATCATCAAAGATTAGAATTTAATAAAAAATTACTAAAGATTGGCGAGAAAGGAGACGAAATAAATCCTATTGAAGGTTTCAAACGCTATGGTGTTGTAAAAAATACTTATCTTTTAGTAAAGGGAAGTGTTGGTGGACCAACAAAAAGAATAATCAGATTCAAAAAGGCATTAAGGCCAAATAAAAAATATAATTACGAAGCACCTCAAATTCAAAGTTTAAATTTAAGAGTTGCAAAAGATGTTAAAGATTAAAGCATAAGGTAAACTAAAATGCAAGTACCAATCATAAAACAAGACAACAGCGAAAAAGGAAAAAAGGAAGTTCCAAAGCAGTTTTTAGAACCTGTAAGAGCTGACCTAATTAAAAGAGCTGTTGAAGCAATTCAATCTCATAATAGACAACCTTATGGAGCTCATCCTGAAGCAGGACAAAGACATAGTGCAGAGCTATCTCGAAGACGACACAATTATAGAGGAAGTTATGGTTTTGGAATTTCAAGAGTTCCTAGAAAAATTCATACTCGACGTGGAACAAGATTCTTTTGGGTTGGAGCAGTATCTCCTGGATGTGTAGGTGGACGACGAGCGCATCCTCCAAAAGCAGAAAAAATTTGGTCCAAAAAACTTAATATTAATGAAAGAAGAAAAGCAATTAGAAGTGCTCTTGCAGCGACAATGATCAAAGAAGAAGTTGTTGAAAGAGGTCATAAATTACCTGATAATTATCCATTTATTTTAGATAGTTCATTTGAATCAATTGAAAAAACAAAAGATTTTAAATCTATTTTAGAAAAAATTGGACTAAAAGATGAATTGGTTCGAGCAAGTAGAAAAACATACAGAGCAGGAAAAGCTAGATTGAGAGGACGAAAATACAAAAAAGCAAAAGGACCTTTAGTTGTTGTATCTGGAGACTGCGCACTTGTAAAAAGCGGAATAAATATTCCTGGAATAGATGTAGTCGATGTTAAAAATCTTAATGCAGAACTTTTAGCTCCTGGTGCAGATATTGGCCGATTAACATTATTTACAGAAGGATCATTTGATAAACTTACTAATGATAATTTATTCATGAATAAAATCAATAGAAAAAAACTTGTTAAAAAAACAGTTGAACCTACTAAAAAAGAAACAAAAAAATCAAAATTAAAATCATCATCAAAAACTAAAAAAGCTAAAGTTGAAAAAGCTGAAATCAAAGAGTAAAAATGGAAAGCTATACGGTAATTAAATATCCTTTATCAACAGAAAAATCCATTAGATTAATGGAAGCTGAGAATAAATTAATTTTTATTGTCGATATGAGATCAAAAAAACCTGAAATCAAAAAAGCTGTTGAAGAATTATTTAAAGTAAAAGTTGAAAAAGTAACAACATTAATTACACCTAAAGGAAAAAAGAAAGCATTTGTTAAACTTTCAATGGATACTCCCGCACTAGATGTTGCAACTGACTTAGGTTTAATGTAATTACGATAAAATATAAATGTAATTTAATTAAAAAAATAATGATCCAAAATGGGAAAAAACATTATCCAACAAGCAAGAGGCCATGGCGGTCCAAGATATCGCGCACCTAGTTTTAGGTATGTTGCACCTGCAAGATTACCTTGTGTAGAATCTGAAAAAATTTCAGGAATTGTTCGTGATATAGTTCATTGCCAAGGACATAGTGCACCTCTTGTACATTTACAAATGGAAAATGGAGAAGAGTTAATGACTATTGCTGCAGAAGGTAGTAGAGTTGGAGATCTTATACAAATGGGTGTGGGATCAGAACCAACAAGAGGAAATATCATGCGACTTAAAGATATGCCTGAAGGAACTTCAATATTTTTAATTGAATCAGTTCCAGGAGATGGGGGAAAGTTCATCAAAGCATCAGGAACATTTGGAAAGTTAGTAACAAAATTATCAAATCAAATAATTGTTCAATTACCATCTAAGAAAAGAAAATCATTTCATCCAGGATGTAGAGCCTGTGTTGGAGTTGTAGGTGGTGGTGGAAGAACAGAAAAACCAATCCTAAAAGCAGGAATTAAACATTATAAGATGAAAGCAAAAAATAAATTGTGGCCTAAAGTTAGTGGAGGCGCAATGAATGCAGTAGATCATCCATATGGTAATAAGCGTTCATCAAGAAAATCAAAAGCGAAACCAGTTAGTAGAAATGCACCTCCTGGAAGAAAAGTTGGAATGGTTGCAGCTAGAAGAACTGGACGTAAAAAAGGAAAAGATTAGATTTATATTTTTGAGGCAAAATGGCAAAAAAAGAATTTACATATCGGGGAAAAAACCCAGCACAATTAAAAGAGCTAAGTATTAAAGAATTAGCAGAAATTGTACCTACTAGAATAAGAAGAACATTACTTAGAGGTTTTACTGATCAAGAGAAAATATTCATAAAAAAACTTAGAAGTGGAGATAAAAAACTCAAAACACATTGTAGAGCTTTACCAATACTTCCAGAAATGTTTGATAAAACAATTATGATTTACAATGGAAAAATGTTTGTGGAAATTTTAATCAGACCTGAAATGATTGGACATGTATTGGGAGAATTTTCACTTACTAGAAAAAATGTAGGACATAGTTCTCCAGGAGTTGGTGCAACTAAGAGTTCAGCACATGCATCATCAAGATAATTTAAAAAATAAAAACATGATTAAAAATAATTAGGATAATAAAATGGCAAAATATAATTACGCATTTCAAGGATATGATGAACAACTGATGGCAAGAGCTGTTGGAAGAGATGTAAATGTAAGTCCAAAAATTGCAATAGAAGTATCTAATTTTTTGAGATTTAAAAATTTACAAAAAGCAAAACAAATTCTTGAAAATGTACAAGAAAAAACACAAGCAGTGCCATTTAAAAGATTCACTAATGGTCCAGGTCATAGACGAGGAAAAATGGCTGCAGGACGATATCCTGTAAAAGCAGCAGGTATATTTTTAAAACTTTTTGAGAATGCAGAAATTAATGCACAAAATAAAGGATTTAATACTGGTAATTTAAAAATTATTCATTTATGTTCACATATTGCAAGTAGACCTATGAGACATGGTCGAAAGAAAAGATGTGTTAATAAAAGAGCACATATTGAAATTGTTGTTCAAGAAATTGTAGAACCTAAAAAAGAAAAAAGATCACAAAAATCAAACTTAAAAAAATCAGATTTAACTAAATTTGAATCAACTAAACCAGAAGCAAAACCCGTTGCTGAAAAATCTGTTGAAAAAAAAGAAAAAGCTAAACCAGAAGTTAAAACTGAAGCTAAAGTTGAAGACAAACCTGTTGAAGTTAAACCTGAAGTAAAAGAAGAAGTTAAACCAGAAGTTAAAACTGAAGAACCAAAGGAGGAAGTTAAAGAATGATTGAGCGAGCAATTGTCGAGGACAATGTAAAAGAATTTCAAATTCAAGAATACGTTGCAAACCAATTAAGAAATGTTGGCCATAGTCATATTAAATTACAAAAAACTCCTTTAGGTGAGAAAATTATAATTTATGCATCACGTCCAGGATTAATTGTTGGAAGAAAAGGACAAAATATCAAAAAATTAACAGAAGAACTCAAAAATAATTTTAAATTAGAAAATCCACAAATTGAAATTAATGAAGTAGAAAATATCAATTTAGATTCACAAATAGTTGCAGAACGAATTGCAAGCAGCTTAGAAAAATTTGGAATTCAAAGATTTAAAGGAGTAGGTCATAGAGTATTGACTGATGTTATGAATGCAGGAGCATTAGGTGTTGAAATTTTAATGTCTGGAAAAATTCCAAGTTCAAGAGCTAAAAGATGGAGATTCTATCTGGGTTACTTAAAAAAATGCGGAGATATTGCATTAACTGGTGTAAATACTAGTTATTCTGTTGCTGGAATTAAAACAGGTGTTATTGGTATTCAAGTAAGAATTATGCCACCACAAACAAAGTTACCCGACGATATCACAATCCTAGATGAACCAATTGAAGTGGTTGAAGAAGTAGACGAGAAAAAAGAAAAAGAAGAAAAAAAAGTAAAAGAAAAAAAATCTAAACCTACAAAAAAAACAGTATCTAAAACTGAAAAATCAAAGAAAACTACTAAAAAAGATGAACAACCTACAGAAAAACCTGTAGAAGTAGTTGAAGAAAAACCTACAGAAAAACCTGTAGAAGTAGTTGAAGAAAAACCTGCAGAAACAGTCGAAGAAAATACAGAAGAAAAACCTGTAGAAGAAGTTAAAGAGGCTGCTGAATAAAATGAAAATCAAAGAAATTGAAGCATTAAGAGATGAACAAATTCAAGAAAAACTCAAAGAGATATATAAAGAGTTGATTAAACTTAATGCTCAAGCTGCTACAGGAACAGCACCTAAGAGTCCTGGCATGATCAAAAAAAATAAAAAAACAATTGCAAGATTACTCACAATTAAAGCAAAAAAAGCAAAAGAAAAAATTGTTGTAGAAAAAAAAGAAAATAACTCCAAGGAGGATAAACAATAATGAGCGAAATATGCTCTACATGCGGGCTCCCCACAGAACTATGTGTCTGTGAAAGTATAGCGAAAGAGAGCCAAATGATTGAGGTTAAAATAATAAAGAAAAAATTCGGAAAACAATACACTGTTATTTCCGGAATTGATCAAAAAGAAATCGACCTTAATAAATTGGTTAAAAGCTTAAAATCCAAATTTGCATGTGGTGGAACAACAAAAGCTGGAAAAATCGAGTTGCAAGGTAACCACAAACAAAGATTAAGAAAAGTACTTATTGGATTGGGATTCGCAGCAGAAACAATTGTTATTAAATAAGCCTAGGATTATGAAACATGAATTAATCGGCTTGTGTGTAATAGTGGCTGAATCAAAAAACAAAAACCAAATTGGTTTTGAAGGAACAATTATTGATGAAACAAAAAACACAATCACAATCAAAACAAATCAATCAAATGATGATCAATTTAAAAAAAAATTAATAAAAAATCAAATAACAATCATAATAAAAAATTCAAACAAAAAAATTGAAATGAAAAAATTAATAATGCGTCCTGAAGACAGGATAAAAAAAGCATAACAAAAATAAAAAATAAATCAAATTTATGGTGATCAAATGAAACGCAATAACATTGGATTTGGAATAATAACACCTGAAGAATCATGTACTGATAAGAGTTGTCCATTCCATGGTAATCTGAAAATTAGAGGAACATCTTTTGTTGGAATAGTTACTTCAGATAAACGGCAAAATACTGTAACTGTCATGTGGGAAGGTAAAAAGTTTGTTCAGAAGTATGAAAGATACAAAAAAACAAGATCCAAAATATCAGCACATAATCCTCCGTGCATTAATGCGGAAGAAGGAGATAAAGTTCAAATTTTTGAATGTAGAAAAATTAGCAAAACAGTAGATTTTGTTGTTGTTAAAAAGTTTGGTAAAGATAAAGCATATTTCTTAGAAAAAGATTCTGAAGAAATGCAAAAAGAAATCGAAGGAAAATCAAAAAAAATTCAGTCTGATAAAAAAGAAAAAAAAGCAGTAGAAAAGGCTAAAGAAACAGAAGAAATCGTCGAGAAAGAAGAAGTAACAGAAAATGTAGAAGAAGAATCAGATTCTGTTGACGAAGATGAATCTGAAGACGAAGCTGAAGACGAAACTGAAGATGTAATCGAACCTGTTAGTGCAAATCCTATTGAACAATCAGCTGATGAAAATACTGACGAGAAGCAAGAGGCAAATTAAAAATGAAAGCTATAAACGCAAAAGTTACAAGAGCCCTCGTACAAGGGTCAACATTAGCAACTTGCGATAATAGCGGAGCAAAGTTAATTAAAATTATCTCGATTAAAAAACTTAAAACAACTAAAAAAAGAATGCCTGCCGCAGGTATTGGAGATTTATTTTTAGCAAGTGTTAAAAAAGGAAAACCTGAAATGAGAAAACAAGTTGTATTCGCAGTTCTTGTTAGACAAAGAAAAGAATATCGTCGACCAGATGGAACAAGAGTAAAGTTTGAAGATAATGCTGCAGTAATACTAAAAGATGATAAAGGAAATCCTAAAGGAACATTACTTAAAGGTCCTGTTGCAAAAGAAGCAGCAGCAAGATGGCCTGGTGTATCCAAAATAGCAAGTATAATAATATAATTGTATGTTATGAACATAATACTATAATAAAAAGGTATAATAAAAATGAAAAAAACATTTTCACTAAGTTGGAAGTCGAGCAAACAACCTCGTAAACAGAGGAAGTATAAAGCTAATGTTCCACTACATTTAAAAAGAAAATTCCTAAGCGCACATTTAGGTAAGGAACTACGTGAAAAGTATAAACGAAGAAATTTTCCTTTAGTAAGTGGAGATAAAGTAAAAATATTTACAGGACAGTTTAAAGGAAAAGAAGGTAAAATTGATAGAGTTGCGTTAAAGCGTGGTAGAGTATATATTACAGGAATTGAAAGAGCAAGAAAAGATGGAAGCAAGTCGATGTATCCATTTCAACCGTCAAATTTACTTATTATTGAACTGAATTTAAAAGATAAAAAAAGAAAAGAAGCACTTGAACGAAATTTAAAAAGTGAAGATAAAAATTAAAATCAATTAAAAATTATAAATATTAAAAATTAACTAAAACTTTATGAGGAATAAAAATGGTAAAAAACCATCTAAAACGAATAGCGGCCCCACAAACTTGGAGAATTGCTAGAAAAAAATCTACATTCATCACCAGACCAAAACCTGGAGCACATAGTAGAGCGCATAGTATTTCATTATCAATTTTAATGAGAGAATTAACTAAGGTTACTAAATCTTCAAAAGAAGTAAAATATGTAATTCATAAAAAAGAAGTTTTAGTTGATGGAACTAAAAGACACGATCCTAAGTTACCTGTTGGAATTATGGATGTAGTTGAATTTCCTCAGTTAGCAGAAACATTTAGAGTAAGCCTAGACGAAAAAGGTAAATTAAATGCTATTCCAATTAGTGATAAAGAAAAGAATTTGAAAGTATGTATGATTGTAAATAAACAATGGATAAAATTGAAAGGACTAAAAAATAAAGGAACAAAACTTCAAATTCAATTAAATGATGGAAGAAACATTTTGCTTGACGACGATAAAGCAGGATATAAAACAGGAGATTCGTTATTATTAGAAGTACCATCTCAAAAAATAAAAGAATGCTTAAAATTTGAAAAAGGAGCAATTGTATTTTTACTTGGTGGAAAACATGCAGGATCTTTAGGATTAATTGAAGAAATATCTGACAAAAATATAATATTTCAAACACAATCCAATGAAAAATATGAAACATCAAAAAAATACGCATTCATAGTTGGTAAAAAAGACCCTAAAATCACCGTCGTAAAATAAATTAATAAAAAACTTTGTAAACAATTATACTTAAAATGGAAAAAACAAACTTAATGAGAACAATAAGAGTCGAAAAAGTTACCTTAAACGTAGGTGCTGGAAAAGACCAAGGTAAACTAGATAAAGGACTTAAATTGTTAAACATGATTACCAGTAAAAATCCAGTTAAAACTAAAACGACTAAAAGAATTCCGGGATGGGGTCTTAGACCTGGTTTACCTATAGGTTGTAAAGTGACTGTAAGAAAAGAAGACGCTAACAAGTTACTAAAAAGATTACTTTTCGCTGTTGATTTTATAATTCCTCAAAAACAATTTGATGAACATGGTAATGTAGCATTAGGAGTTAGCGAATACGTAGATATTGAAGGGATGGAATATGATCCTGAAATTGGAGCTTTCGGATTACAAATTTGTGTTACACTCGAAAGACCAGGTTTTAGAATTAAAAAACGAAGAAAATGTTTGACTAAATTAAATCACAGACATAAAATTACTAAAGATGAAGCAATAGAATTCATGAAATCAAATTTTAATGTAAAACTAGCTGAGGATGAATGAAATGACCACAAGCGATCATAAAAAAGTACTTGCACAATTGGCTGTAAAACCAGTAAAGTACAAAAAATTCCAAAAACATAATGCTCCAAAAGAAAGAAGTTGTGGCATTGCAAGAAAAAAATGTAGAAGATGCGGAAGAAATCGAGCACATATAGATAAATATGGATTAGATTTATGTAGGCAATGTTTTAGAGAAATTGCAACAAGAATAGGATTCAAAAAATATAATTGAGGAATAAAAAGATGTCAATGAATGATTCAATTGCAGCAGGACTTTCCAAGATACGAAATGCAGAAAAGGTATCTAAAGTTTTATGTACGATTAAGCCAATTTCAAAAGTATTAAAACAAGTACTTGATATATTAAAAGAAAAAAGATACTTAGGAGAATATGAAGTAATTATTGACGGGAAAGGAGACCATATTAGAGTAAACCTAATTGGCGCAATAAATAAATGCGGTGTAATAAAACCTAGATATGCAGTAACAATTGATGATTATGAAAAATTCGAAAAAAGATATTTACCTGCAAAAGATTTTGGTTTTTTAATTGTATCTACATCACAAGGCATGATGACTCACTATGATGCAAAAGAGAAAAAAATAGGTGGAAGATTAATCGCTTATTGTTACTAGATTAATATAATTTATATCATTTATAATTAATTAAAAAAATGAAACAAGACATAAAACAAGAATTGGGATTGCCTGAAGGTATTGATGCTAAGTTAGATGGCGCTATTTTAGTACTTAAAGGATTTAAAGGAGAATTTAGTAGAGATTTTAAACATCCTAAAGTTGAATTAGTTGTTGAAGGAACTAATATTATTGTACAGGCATTAAATGGTTCTAAAAGAGAAAAAAAATTAGTTAACACATTTTGTGCTCATATAAAAAACATGTTTAAAGGCGTTAATGAAGGACATGTATATAAAATGAAATTATGTTCAGGACATTTCCCAATGACTGCTGCAGTAAATGGGAAAAAATTTGTCGTTAAAAATTTCCTTGGAGAAAAAATTGCAAGAGAAATGATAATAAAAGATAATGTTAAAATAACTGTTACTGGAGAAGAAGTTTTAATCAAAAGTATTAGTAAAGAAGCTGCAGGACAAGTAGCAGCAGATATAGAACAGTTAACTAAAGTTGGAAATAGAAGAGATGTAAGAATTTTCCAAGATGGAATTTATATTACTGAAAAAGATGGAAAGGTATTATCATAATTTAGATTAATATGTATTTAATGTATATGTAGATTAAAAATTATAGATTAAAAATGACTGAAACAAAACAATCAAAAAAAACTTTGCTCGAAGTTCGTAATAGTCTTAAAAAGAAAAAACCAAATTTCTTAAGACAAGATGGACATAAAAAAGCAAGGCTCTCTAAGAAATGGGTTAAACCAAGAGGATTACAATCCAAGATGCGTTTGAAAAGAAAAGGTTATAGACGATGTGTATCAGTTGGTTGGAGAAGTCCTGTATTAATTAGAGGTTTAAGTCGAGACGGATTAAATTTAGTAAAAGTCTCAACTGTTGCTGAAGTTGAATCATTAAATCCTAAAGAAGATAAAGCAATAATTTGTGGAAGTGTTGGACGTAAAAAAAGGTTAGATTTAATTAAAAAAGCGATTGAACGGGAATTGTTAATTCATGATTATAAAGATCCTAAAAAATTCATAGAAGAAACAGAATTAGAGATTAAAAAGAAAAAAGAAGAAGGTACTAAGAAAAAATCTGATCGTGCTGGAAAACAAGAAAAAGATAAAAAAGAAGCAGAGAAAAAGAAAAAAGAAGAAGAAGAAAAAGCTAAAAAAGAAAGCGAAGATAAAAAATCAGATGCAGAATCTTTAGAAGCAAATCAAGAAAAGAAAGAAGAAGAAAAAAAGGAAAAAGATAAAGTGTTAATATCCAAAAATTAACTATAATTAACTATGATAAATTTGGATAGTCAAATAATAATTAAATATCAATTAAATAATAATTAAATGGTAAAAAAATGAAACTCAACCTACAAAAAAAACTTGCAGCAGCAATTATGAGATGTTCACCTAAGAAAATTTGGTGTGATCCAGATAGTATGAGTGAGATCAAAGAATCAATTACTAAGTCTGATATAAAAAAATCTATAGGTGTTGGATTAATTAGAGTAAAACCAACTAAAGGAGTTAGTAGAGTACGTGCAAGAAAACAAAAAAATCAAAAGAAAAAAGGTTTGAGAAAAGGAGTTGGTAGTAGAAAAGGAAAACAAACTGCTAGAGCACCTAAAAAAGAAAAATGGATGAATAAAATAAGAGTTCAAAGAGATTTCCTAAAAGAACTAAGATCTAAAGAATATTTAACACCTACTAATTATAGAAATTTATATCTAAAAGCTAAAGGTGGATTTTTTAGAAGTAAAAGACACATTAAGATTTATATCGAAGAGCATAAGCTCGTAGAACAAAAAACTGACAATTAATTTAGAAAAATGAAACGACAAAATACCAGAACAATACCTTTTAGACGAAAGAGAAACGGAAAAACAAACTATAAACGAAGACTAGCTTTGCTTAAAGGCGACTGTCCTAGAATAGTTGTTAGAAAGACTCTTAATAATATGTATGTTCAAATAATTGATTTCGATCCGGTTGGAGATAAAGTATTAGCAAGTGCAAGTTCAGTACAACTAGTAAAAAAAGGTTGGAAATTAAATCCTGTAAATACTCCTGCTGCATATTTAGTTGGTTTTATGGCTGGAAAATTAGCAGTAGAAAAGAAAATTTCAAAAGCAATACTCGATTTAGGATTACAAAGTACAATTGCAAAATCAAAACTTTATGCAGCTCTTAAAGGTGCAGTTGATGCAGGTCTTAAAGTTCCATATTCAGAAAAAGTAATACCTTCTGAAGACAGAATCAAAGGATTGCATGTAGAAGAATATGCTAAAAATTTAAAAGAAAATAAAGAAAAATATGAAAAACAATTTTCAAAATATATTAAGAACGGTATAAAACCAGAAGAGGTATCTAAATATTTTGAAGAGATGAAAAGTAAATTATAATTACTAAATTCACCTAACTATAAAAATTTGATAAAAAATGGCAACTAAAAAACAAGAATCTGAACAAAAGGAAGAAATTAAAGAAGATGTTACTGAAAAAGTAATTGAAGAAACTGTAGAAGCAGTTGAAGAAACAACACAAGTAGTTGAAAATACTGCAAAAGTAGAATCTGAAAATACTCCTGCTGATAAGTCTAATCCTAATGCAAAGAAAAGTTTTGGAGGAAGATCTAAACGAGAAGAAACTCCTTTTGATGTAAATGCGTGGAAACCAAAAACATCTATTGGAAAAGCTGTAAAAGAAGGGCGCGTTTCAGATATTAATTCTATAATTGACAAGGGAATAAGAATACTTGAACCTGAAATTGTGGATGTTTTAATTCCAAATTTAGAATCAGATTTGTTACTTATTGGACAAGCAAAAGGAAAATTTGGAGGCGGACAAAGACGAGCTTTCAAACAAACTCAAAAGAAAACTAAAGAAGGAAATAAACCAAGTTTTGCAACATTTGCAATAGTTGGAGATCATAATGGCCACATAGGTGCAGGATTTGGAAAAAGTAGAGAAACAGTACCTGCAAGAGAAAAAGCATTTAGAAAAGCAAAATTAAATTTAACCAAAATCCGACGAGGATGTGGAAGTTGGCAATGTAATTGTAAAGATCCGCACAGTATTCCATTTAAAGTAGAAGGAAAAAGCGGATCAGTAACAGTTAGACTCATGCCAGCACCAAAAGGAACAGGTCTTTGTTCAGGTAGTGAAATTGCGAAAGTGTTAAAGTTAGCAGGTGTTGAAGATGTATGGTGCAAAACAAAAGGAAAAACATCGACAAGAATTAATACAATACATGCAACAATGAATGCACTAAATCAATTGATGACAACTAAAATAAAACCAGAACACATAAATAATTTAAATATAAAAGAATAAATGAATTCATACAATGAATGCATAGTTATTGTTCATACAATTTCAAATCAAATATTTAAAATCAAAAATTAAAAAATTAAAATTTAATAAAAATGGCAGACGAAAAAATTCCAAAAAATGAAGAAGTCAAAGCTTCTGTAAAGAAACCCCAAAAAGCAGTAGGCATGCTTGCTGCAATAAAAATCAGGGGTATGATCAGAGCAAATGGAGATCTTAAACACGCAGTAGATGTTCTTGGACTTAGAAAGAAAAATGGTTGCATACTTCAACCTAACACTCCTAGTGTAAAAGGAATGATGCAAAAATTAAAAGACTTTATAACCTTTGGAGAAATTGATGATGCTACACTAAAATTACTAATTGAAAAAAGATCAGAACCTAATAAAGGAGAAGATCAAAAGTTTTTTAGATTACACCCTCCACGAGGAGGTTTTGAAAGAAAAGGAACTAAAAAACCATTCAATCTTGGTGGGGCTGTAGGTTACCGCGGAGACAAAATAAACGATTTAATTAAACGGATGATTTAACTTAATAATAAAAATTAAAATTTAATGGATAAAAATGGCACTACACAAAAGATCAAAAAACAGCAGAAGCAGAGGAACTACTACTCACGGTTATGGTTCCATGAAAAAAAATCGAGGCGCGGGTCATAGAGGCGGTAGAGGAAACGCTGGATCTGGAAAACGTGGAGATGCTAAAAAACCAAGATATTGGAAAGAAAAATACTTTGGTTCAAAAGGTTTCACATCAAAATCAAGAACAGTTAAACAAGTACCAATTAATATCAAACAATTAGAATTAAAATTAGATCAATATGTAACACTTGGAGTAGTAGAAAAGTCAGGAGATCTTTACAAAATTGATTTAAGTAAATTAGGCTTCAATAAACTACTAGGTACAGGAAATGTCACAAAGAAACTTGAAATAGAAGTTGGTTTCTGCAGTGCAAAAGCACAATCTAAAGTAGAAGAAGCAGGCGGCACAGTTAATGTTTTAATGGGAGACCAATGGGAATCAACAGAGTCAAATGATGATTCTTCTACTGAATCTACTACAGAAAACGAAACTGGTGCAACCTAATGAGTCTATACCAAAAATTAATTATGAACCTGCCTGAAGTTGCAGGACCTACTCAAAAAAGACTTTCTTTTAAAGAAAAACTTAAGTGGACAGGTATATCTTTAATATTATTCTTTGTTTTGGGATTAGTTCCATTATTTGGTCTTGGTCAAAACGCATTACAACAATTTGAATTCTTATCTATAATTCTTGGAGCAAGTTTTGGTTCTATAATATCCTTAGGTATTGGACCTATTGTAACAGGATCTATTGTATTACAATTATTAAACGGATCGGGGATTGTCAAATTTGATCTAACATCTCCTCAAGGAAAGAGAATGTTTCAAGGAACGCAAAAAATACTTGCAATATTTTTTATTATATTTGAAGCAGGAATATATGTATTCATGGGAGGACTTGCACCTGCAGCAGAACTTGCAGGAACTGCAGCATATTTTAATATTGAATTACTTTTAGTATTCCAATTATTCTTAGGTGGAATTCTTATTTTATTTATGGATGAAATAGTTAGTAAATGGGGATTTGGGAGTGGAGTAAGTTTATTTATTGCAGCAGGAGTATCTCAATCTATATTTATTAGAGCATTTTCATTTCTACCAAGTCCAACAAATCCAGAAATAGCAACAGGAGCAATACCTGCATTATTTCAAAGTTTAGCAGCAGGAGATCCACAAACAGCAGGACTCATGCTTGCAGCAGTACTATCTACAGTCGTGGTTTTTGTATTGGCAGTATATGCGCAAGCAATGAAAGTAGAAATTCCATTAAGTTTTGGACGAGTTAGAGGTCAAGGAATGCGCTGGCCACTTAGTTTTATTTATACATCAAACATACCTGTAATATTAGTAGCAGCATTAATGGCAAATGTACAATTATTTGCTAGACTATTACAAAATTGGGGACATCCAATACTTGGACAATTTTCAGGAAACACACCTATATCAGGACTTATTTACTGGTTATATTCTCCTAATCTAGTTCAAAAAATAATTCAAGGAAACATTGGTATTGTAGATATAGGACAAGCAACAGTATATATGGTATTTATGATTGCGGGATGTATATTATTTAGTATTTTTTGGGTTCAAACCAGTGGAATGGATTCTAAATCTCAAGCTAAAAATATGATGTCAAGCGGACTTCAAATACCTGGATTTAGAAAAGATCAACGTATTCTAGAAAGAATCTTAGATAGATACATTGGACCATTAACAATCATGGGAGCAGTTGCAGTAGGAATGCTTGCAGCAGCAGCAGATTTATCTGGAGCATTAGGAAATGGAACAGGTATTTTACTTGCAGTAATGATTATCTATAAACTATATGAAGAAATTGCAAAACAACACATGATGGATATGCATCCAATGATGCGAAAATTCATGGAATAATTTTGTGATAGAATACTATATGATACTATATATTAGATAATCAATAAATTAATTAATCACAATCTTTTTTTGGTTAATATTATTATTGTTATTATTGTTATTATTGTTATTATTGTTATTATTGTTATTATTGTTATTATTGTTTAGGGGGTTTATGAATGGTTTTTGAATGGGTAAGTACATTTCTTGTAAATCTAGTAGATCCAATACTTTCACCCCTATTAAAATTAAATCCTGTTTTATCCATATTTATTATAACAGTTATTCTTGCAACCGCTTCAACTTTAATCTATAAATACAATACTGATCAAAAGAAACTAAAAGAGATTAAAGATAAACAAAAAGCAGATCAAAAAAAACTTAAAGCAATAAAAGACCCTAAAGAAAAAATGGCTTATCAGAAAAAAATGATGAGTAAAAATATGGCTATGAGTAAAGAAATGATGGGTCAATCATTCAAACCAAAAGTAATGATTTTATCCATGTTACCAATATTATTATTGTTTCCGTGGTTTTATGCAAATTTAGCATTTGAACCCATTCTTCCTGGACAAGATTTTTCAGTTGTTTTAGATTTAGATGTGGGTTTAGACGGAGTTGTAAGCACTATGGCGCCAAACGGATTAGTTGTTTTAGGAAATACAACCATGATTCCTAATGCAGATAATAAAGTTTGGTTTAATTATACTGCTGAAAAATTCGGAGAGCATGAAATAGAATTTGAAGTAGCAGGAGTACCATATTATCAAACTGTTAAAGTAGACGCATATAAATATTTGAATCCTATACAAGAAAGAGATTCTACAGATCAAGTTAAAAAAATAACAACAGTTCATAAAAAACTAGAAGTTATTGGGAGCTGGGGATGGCTTGGATCATACATTTTATTCTCAGTAATTTTAAGCATGGTAATAAGGAAACTATTAAAAGTATATTAAAAATTCTATATAAAATGAGTATCGAAATAACTAAAGAAACAAATGTGCTAATTCAATCTGCAAATAAAATATATTCTGATAATTTCGACGGTAAAACTTGGTTTGGCAGATGCATATTTTTAAGTTGGTATTGTGATGTTGGAACTTGTAAGTTTTGTTATCGCAGTACTCAAAAAAGTAGAATCAAACATAGTTCTCATGCAAAAAGATCAGTTAGCAGTATTATAGTTGAAGTTTTACTTTCAAAAAGATTAGGTTGGCGAATAGAATTCTTAACAGGAGGATATAAAATATTTCCTTTTGATCAATTAGTTAGAATTACAAAGATTGTAAGTTCAGTTTATGGAGAAAAAATATGGTTAAATTTAGGCGCTCTTGAAGAAAAAGATTTAATTGCGTTCAAACCTTATGTTAAAGGAATTGTCGCATCAATAGAAACTGTAAATAAAGAGTTGCATGATGATATTTGTCCTAATAAACCAATAGAACCATACGAAAAAATGTTTGAATTATGTGATTCTTGTGACTCATTGAAGGATGCTGATTTTAGAAAAAGTATGACTATGGTTGTAGGACTTGGAGAGAAAAAAGAACAGTTTGAAGAATTAAAAGAATTTATTTCAAAGTTTGATATTGAACGGATAACATTTTATGCACTAAAGCCAGTTTCTGGAACACCCTATGAACACGGGCCAACAACAGAAGAATATTGTTGGTGGATAGCAAAAACAAGAATAGCATTTCCAAAACTTCAAATAATCGCAGGAACAACAGCTCGACGAGTGGACGAAATCAAACAAGTTTTACTTGCAGGTGCAAATGCAATAACTAAGTTTCCTGCAACAAAACAATATGCTACTGAAAATGCAAAAATACTTGAGAAAAATGTTTTACTTGCAGGACGAGAATTTACGAGCACATTAACTAACCAAAAATTACTTGTAGATTGGGATTGGCGTAAAGAGATTGATGAATTAACTTGTGACGAAATAGATTCTGATCTGAAAAAAGAAGTTAAAGAAAAAATGGAACTGTATTTGAAAAGAATGATTTGAATTTTGAGAGGTATTATTTAATTGCTATAAATTTCTATGAAGTTCTATAATTTCTATGTTTGATGTTGTTTTTTAGAAAAATTTATATTATAATGTTTTTATGTTATGTATTAAAAGAGGTGTAATAATGGTAAGTATGAATAATAATGTTAATTCTTCAGCTAATCATGTAGTTACGTTCGCACATTTTAAAGGTGGAACTGGCAAAACCACTTCTTGTCTTAATATTGCAGGATTCTTAGCTAAATATGGTGCTAAAGTGTTAGTAATTGATCTTGATCCCCAAGCAAATCTAACTCAAAGTTTAGGAGTTGATGTAGAGACGCTAGGAAAATCAATGTATGATGTGATGGCACATAAAAAAAATATAAAAGACATTGTTATATCGACGAAAATTCCACAATTGGATCTTGCGCCTGCAACACCCTATCTTATGCATACAACATTAAAAAAATATGAAAGCAAAAAAGATGCATTAATTTTAAAAACTGCAATTAAAAATATAAAAGATGATTATCAATTTACACTTATTGATCTTCCTCCCTCGAATGGACATTTTATTGTTAATGGGGTAATGGCATCTGATTCTGTAATTGTAGTTCTCGACACTAGTGTTTATGCACTTAATGGTTTGGAAACTTTTAGAACTGCTTTTGATTCATATTGTGATAAAATAGGTATTGATTTAAACATTGCAATGGCATTGGTCACAAAATGCAAAAAACATTTTAATCCATTCAAAAAAAATATTGGAAAAGAAATAGGTAAATCAACTAAAAGCATACTCGGAACTTCTGTTTTTTTAGTTCCTTATTCAGATCATGTTTATGAATCACAAATAAAACAAATACCCATATCCCATCATAAACCAGGTTCGGATATAGGTGCCGCGTATATGAGAATTGCAGAAGAAATAGTTAGTTTAAGAAATTAAATTTAATTGGGTTATAAGTTATTAAAAATTTTGCTATATTACAAACAAAGATTACCTTGCCTTTTAAGGCGAGCTTATGTTTTCTTTTTTTGTAATGAGTACCAATGACTTTAGTCATTGGTTTTTTATTTTTTTGTGTATTAATTCACATAAAATTACGTTTATATGTATTTATTGCATGTTGAACTTGTTTTTCTGCAACTTTATTTTTTCTAGTCTTTTTAGAAATTGCAATAGTTGCTGAATCTTTTAGATCTATAGAATCTAACCAATTACAACTAAATCCGCAACCGCTAAGCATCCATTCAAATTCATTTTTTACAATCTTTCCAGAGTCAATAACAAATACTACATCACCTCTCTTAAATTGCTCAT
Source organism: Candidatus Woesearchaeota archaeon (assembly GCA_018668595.1). Classification (GTDB taxonomy): domain Archaea; phylum Nanobdellota; class Nanobdellia; order Woesearchaeales; family UBA11576; genus JABJCP01. Next base: position 2,731 of record JABJCP010000043.1, on the reverse strand, counting down.
AATTTTTTGTTACAAGATATGCAAATTCGATTGTTTTATTTTTAGGATTATCAATGACAACTCTTGTAAGTTCAGATTTTTTATCAGTTTCAACATTATATGTTAAGCTGTTCAAATCAATTTTATGACCTTTATCAACTCCCCATCTCAAAAAATTTTTCGAATCTGGTTGATTATATATATCTAAATCTTTCCACAAATCTCCTTCTGTGATTACAATATCTTGACTTCTTGATGATTTGGATGATTGAACTAATTTAGTTAATTGATTAACTAATTTAAACCTGCTAGCAATTGGCCAATATAATTCATTAACTCGTTCTTCTAATAAATCATTTAATTGACTATAAAAGCCCCATTTGTTTGGAAAATTAAGTACTGTTCCACCAAACATACAAAAAATTATTTGACTTGAATTAATGTATTGTGAGAGATCTGTCCAATTTAGTTTTTCTAAATTTATATTTAATAAGGGAGGTAAGGGTACGTTCTTATGATCGCATTCAAGAACTGCTTTGTTTAACATAAAATCACTTTGGTCAATTAAAACCAGGTCTACATTGTAATTTAAATCTTTAAGATTCTTGTAAAGTCTAATTTCTTTTTTAGCATCTCCACAACCACCACCTACAATACTTATTTTTGAATTTGGTTCTAAATAGTTTTCATCATGCAACTTTTTTGCGAGATTATCATATAAATTAAAGTTTAATCTAGAATTGATAAATGTGAGAAAATAAATAGCAGCGCGTTCTTGATATAAATGTAATTGTAATGTTCGAAGATCCCAATAATCTCCGCTCAAGGGAATATCAAAATGATTAAAATCTTTACTAATGCGTTTAATTTCTTTGGGTGTAAATTCTTTTGAACCATTATCCATTAGATATTTTCGTTCATCAGTTAATAATTTATTTTTAGAAACAAATTTTGATAATTCTTTTAATATCGCTCCAACATTATTTTGTTCTTCTTTTGTTGCAGTTCCTAACAAAACATGCGCATAAGAAGTTCTAAATTGAGTTGATATTCCTGTTAATATTTCTGGTTTGCTATCTTCAAGAAGTTTAACATAATCTACTGTTGATTTAAATTTTTCAGCTATTTCTTGACCTAATTTTTCTTTGATTAATTGATGATTATTAAACATTAAAATTGCTGAATGCTCCTGGGTAATTTTCTTTAATCTACTTTGCGCTTTTTTGTCAGAATTCAAAATTTTATTTACTTTTCCAGAAGTAATGTTTGTTAATTCATTTTTTAATCTATCCATTTTTTTATAAATCAGATCATTATTTGATTCATAAGGATCGAATTTTAGTTCATCAAAAACAACATTAAAATCATCTGAGGAGTATTTTTTAAAAAATCCATTAAGTGCTGTGCAGACATTAATTAATTTGTTTAAACAGTCTACATTATTATTTCGTGCGTTTTGTTTATTGATTAAATTAGTTCCTCTAATTAATAACATGTATAATTTTTTGGTTGTCCCGTCAGGTATGTTGACAATGTTGTTAGCAAGAACTCCTATTCGTTCAAATCTATGTGTGCAATTACTCGTAATAAGTTTATCATTTACTAACTCGACAAATTTTTTAGCTTCTGATGGTGCAAATGAAATTCCTAATAATGAATCGAGTGAGTCATTAATGTCTGAGATATATTCTATACTGGAATTACTCCATGATTCTATTAAATCATAAATCCAAATTACATTATTTAAATTATGGGGAGATTCTGATTTAAGTTTTTCAAGAGATGATAATTTACAGACTAATTTACTTAATTCAAAACCAGTCATACATTCTAGTGAAGAATATTCTTTATTGCTTATATCATCTACGAATCTGTGTAATATATTAAATGCATATGATGTAGGATCAAATTCCTGAAAATCTTTTAATAATTTAAGCGCGCTTATTTTTTCTTCATGGCGGATGTTTGTTTGATCTAATTTTTTATATAATTCATACATATTTGGATTTAGATCATGTTCATAAATGGGTCTAAAAGAATGATCTAATTTATTATCGAATTCCTTACTCAAGGTATCTTCACCATTGTTCTTTTTTGTTTTATACATTTTTTAATAGATAATTGTTAATCTACTATTTACGCGTATTATCCTTGAGCTCTAGCTGTTTTTCAGCATATACTCTTCCTTTCTTTTATAAAGGAATGCAGAATTTAATACGAAGTCCCCTAGCTATCCACATACTTATTATATACTTATGTACTTATAAATTTTATTTTTTTCAATGTTAATTTTAACGTTATCACAACGCTAAATGCAAATTTTTAATCTTTTTTTGCTTAATATTAAAAGAAATAAAGCTCTTGCTAGCTGTTTTATGTGCTAAACGGGTTTACTTTTTTAGTCAGATTAGTAATGTTTAAATATTTGGTTAGTTTATTTATGTGTACCTTTAGCGAGGTTCTGGTCGGGTGTAGCAATATTGTTTGCACCTGATCAGATTTTTATTTTTAAAGTTATGATTATTATTTTCATTATTTATTGTCAGTATTGTTCATGATTTGGGATAAATTCTTCTTTTTTTAAATGTTCAATTAATTTAAAACAATTTATTTGTTCAACATCTGCAAACTTTTCTTTTATTTCAATAATAAATTCATTTAATTCTAATTTATTTTTGAAAACAACATCTAATAGAAATGATTGTTTAGTTTCTTTTTTTTGCACATCATTGTTTTTATCATTTTGGTTATT
>JABJCP010000042.1 GCA_018668595.1 Candidatus Woesearchaeota archaeon | reverse complement strand
TCCGTGGGAAATGTTACAGCAGATACAATCAAACATTACATTTCTCATTCCCAAGGTTGTTGGGACACGAATCAACAAAAGATGATCACGTCTTTCGTCTTATGATACCTCGCCCTTTAGGGCGAGGAGGTTCATTTTTTTTTATATTAATTAATTTCTTTTAGAATGAGTTCAAAATTCTCTTTTGTTTGATTTTCTTTGTATTGTTTTGCAAGTTTTCTGATTAGTTTTTTATCTATGTTTATTTTCTTTTGTTCTAAAAGTGGTTTTACTAATCCGCTTGTTATAAATTGACAAAACTGAGTGATGTTTTGAGGATTTGGAGTATGTTTGCATCGTTCAAAATCAAGTAATGTGCTAATTATTTTATTTTGCTTAGTTTTAGAAATAACAATGTGCTTTACAGGGTGATGCATTTCCTCTTTATTGAGGCCAAGCTGATCGAGTTTAAACATTTGATCGAAGACAGTTTTGATTGATGCTATAATTTCCGATCTTTTCGCTTCTTGGTAAAATTCAAGAGGAAAAATGCCTTCGACAAATTCGTAAGCAAAATAATTATTGCCGTAAAATAAAAGTTCAGGTCCAATATTGTATTTGTTAAGTGATTTGAGTTTAGAAGACTCATTATTTACTGTTCCAATTGCATCAATATCAGATCTTTGAATTTTTATTGCAATTTTAGTTATGTTCTCTTTTTTTGTTTTGCTTTTTGATTTATCTTTTTGGTATGTTTTTTTATTTTCTTGTTTATAATTTCCTGTAAAAATAAATCCTCTGTGTCCGCTAGTCAATTTTTTTATATTACTTACTCCTTTTTTTTCAAGCAATTTATGCAGTTTATGTTTAGTTATATTGTAAATGTATAATTTTTCAAATGGAATCTTTTTTTCAGCAACTAATTCTGATTCTAATAAGTTATTTTTAACAAATTCATCAACTTTTTCCTTTTTTGTAAGACTTGAAAATAAAAGAAATATTTGTCCACGAGGTTTAAGAAATAAATGGGCTTGATCTAGGAATTTTTCAATCAATTCATAGCCGTGTTTTCCGCCGCAGGTTGCAAGTGCACAATCTTTAGGTTCTCTTGGATCGTGAGGTAAGTAGGGGGGATTAAAAATTATGATGTCGAACTTTTTTTCTTTTTTCTTTTGAATTTTTTCAAATAGGTCTGATGTGATAAATTTTGACTTTTTTGCTTGACTAGATTCTATTTTTTTGTTTTTTACTTTTTCTTTTAACTTTTTTTTGCAAAATTCAATTGCGTTAGGATTGATATCAACACCTATAAATTCATTTGCTTGTTTTATAGTTTCAAATGCAAGAATTCCAGAACCAACACCAATTTCAAGAACATTATGTTTAGATTTAACAACTTTTTTTATTTGTTCATACATTAAATAAGAATCTTCCTGAGGTTCGTAGATCATTTTATTACTCTACCTGATTTTTAATTTTTTGATATTTATTGTTTTTTTTTCGTTTTCTTATGGATGTTAAGCTCTTCGACAAATTTTCTTTTATTTGTTTTGTGTTTCAAAAAGAAATACATGATTTCCTCTATCTCGCTTGGATCATTAATTATAACTCTATGATCTGCACCAGGTAGAATCTTTAGCTTAGCTCTTTTATCTAATTTTTTAATAAGTTTAGAATATTTAACTGGAACAACTGTATCTTTTTTACCACCTATTACTAAATTAGGAATTGTAAGATTTCTTAATGTGTTATCTATATCTTTTTGACTTTTGAAAACATATTGTTCTATATTATCAAGAGTTTTAACTATTGCTCTTATAGGTGTTAAATGTGCAAGATATGAAATCAAATGAATATTTTCTTTGAGTCCTGTGTATGATAAATCAACTTCCTTCATATTTTTTGGATCAAATATTTGGTGTTTACGCGTCGGCTTATGATTTGCGATAAATCTTAAAATATTTGTTATATATGGACTCATATTTAGTAAGCGATTATGAGAATAAGGATATGTGCTGGCAGTTTCAATTAATACTAATCCTTGGGGTATTTTAGTTTTGTATTTAACACAATAATTTATTGCAATAGCACCGCCGAGACTGTGACCAATCAAATAATATTTGCTTATTTTTTCTTTTTTTAAAATTTTACGAATATCTTTTGAAAATGCTTGCATCTTATATTTTTCAAATTCAAATGGAGCTTCTGAAAGTCCATGACCTCTTAAATCCAGATATAAAATAGAAAATCCTAATTTTTTAAAATAATTAATTTCTTTTTTCCAAACAGTCCAATTACCACCAATACCATGAAGAAAAACTAATGTATCATATTTACCTTTTTGATATTTATAGAATATTTTCGTTTTATCAAATGAATTAATATAAGTCATTATTAAAGGTTATATTTGTCATGCTTAATAAATCTTTTTAAATGAACTCTGTTTTTTAGGGAGTATATTGAGATTTTTTTTTTAAAAACTAAGGCATAATTATCTTGCTATAATTAGTATTCACAACCTTTATCTGCAATACGCTCTTTTTTTATGATCTCTATGTCTTCTTGTGTTATTCCTGTAGGATAATTTCCCGAAAAACAAGCATCACAATAGGTTATATTTTGAATTCCAGAAAGATTTCTGAGAACAGTTCCCAACATTTTTTTCTTTTGATAAATTAATTCATCCATTCCTATGTATTTTTTAATTCCGCTTAAATCTTTTTGAGCTGCAATCAATTCTTTATCGACAGACATATCAATTCCATATACGCAAGGATGCTTATTTTGCGGTGCTAAAGATAAAAAATAAATATTTTTTAGTTCAAGACCTCTTTTTTTAGTTTGAGTTCTTAATTCTTTAATTGTTTGTTTAGATGTATCTCCTCTAACTATAGAATCATCAACTAATATTAAAGATTCAACACCTCTTAAAACACTATAATCAATAGGTAATTTAAGTTTAGCATTTTCTTCTCTTGCTTTTTTAGTTGGTTGAATAAACCCTCTACCAACATAGTTATTACGATCAAATACCTTTCTGTATTTAATTCCTGTACCATCTGAAAAACCAACAGCACCGCGTTCACTAGCACTAGGAATCTCAGAACAAATAACTGTTTTATTATTGGGCATGTTTTGTTTTGCCCATTCATTTGCAAGTTCTCGTCCTAATTTATATCTGAATTCAGAAACACTAACCCCTAGTATTGAAGAACAACCCTTGGCAAAATAAATCCACTCAAAGATACATGGAGACATTTTCTTTGAATTAATAAGTGTTTTTTCATAAATTTCTCCAGATTCAGTAACTAAAAAAACACTTCCAGGATCAACATCCTTTACAAAATCAAAATCAAGAGGACTTTGAAACGCAACATCTTCTGAAGCAAAAGCATATGCATTACCACTAGGGGTTTTCTTTTTGCCAATCATCAAAGGTTTAATTCCATAAGGGTCTTTAAATCCCATCATACCAAGACCTGGAATGTGAGTAATAACTGAATAACTTCCTTTGCATTTAAGCATAACTTGTTTAATAGTATAAAAAATAGCATCTAATGAATCTTCTGAAGCAATATTTACATTATCAGGAAATTCATTATAAAAAACTTTAAGAATTGCTTCAAGATCACAACCTGATCTAACAGTATTATATTCTTTTTTTAATTCGCTAAAATTAGTTAAGTTACCATTGTGTGCCATAGAAATAAAAAAACTACCGTCGAGAAAAGATGGTTGAATATCTTCATTTTCTCCAGAACCAACAGTTGCATAACGTACGTGCGCAATTCCTGCAGTTCCACTCAATCTTTTGAAATGATTTTCTTTGAAAACTTCTCTGACAAGACCATGGCCTTTTTTCATATGAAACTTAGAATCAAATGTGACAATACCGCCTGCATCTTGACCACGATGCTGAAGAGCTATAAGTCCATTGTATAATTCATGAACTACATTATCCACGCCTATGATTCCAATTATTCCGCACATGGGTTATACCTCTTTTTGGCTTTTTAGATTAATTATTTTTCTTACTTCAAATAATATCTTGTCTTACCAACATCACTTAATCTTTGACCTGTATAAAACCTAATTACATCTCCGTAAAATTCTTTTTCACAATAGCCACAACCAACAACAAGGTCCAGACTCTCTGTTGGTTTTTGAATAACCTCAAAACAACGATCTCCACCTTCTTTATTAGTTGTGCATTTAGGATTGGCACAAAGAAGAATATTTCCTAGACTATTAGGAACTTCAAGAACTCCTAATTTTCCACTATATTCTTCACCAGTTGCATATTCTGCAATACGATCTTTACTCGCAATTTTATTTATGACTTTAGATTCTTTTATGTGATTAATAACTGCAAGAGGAGATACAATAGAAATTGCACCAATATGATCTGATGTTAATTCTCCTCCTTCAATAAACATAATATCTTTTTTCCCATCATACAATAGTTCACCATCAATTTCTTTACTAGTATCATAATTAAGTCCGGGAGTAACTCTAAGACCTTCATAATTTAATAAATTTAATATGAATAATCCTGTGCCTGGCCGAAGATGATCAATAACAATACCTTCTTCAATAGGTCTAATTCTTAAATAATTTCGTATATCTGTTTTTACCATTAAAAACTCACCCCTTTGACAAGACATAGTAATGCTTGACGTACAAATAATCCATTATGTGCTTGTTTAAAATAATATGCTTGAGGTAAATCATCACATTCTTCTTCAGGACTCATCAAATTTTGATTTCTTGGAAGTGGATGCATAATCTTCATAGACTCTTTTGCTTTTTCTTTAATTGTGTGCGCACGAATTCTGTACATTGATTTAATTCTTTCTTTTAGATCATCTGTAAAATTTTCTCTTTCAAGTTGAGGTCGAGTATCATAAAGAATATCAACTTCAGGTAATACATCTTCATAACGAGAAACTTCTTCAAATTCAATATCGCTCTTTTTGTATTTGCTTATTATGTGTCTTGGCATTTTGAGTCTTGAAGATGAACAAAAATAAACTTTTTTAGGTTGATAAAGAAGTAAAGCCTCTGCAAGAGAATGGATAGTTCTTCCATTTTTCAAATCATTATGGAATAAATAAGTTAAACTATCCATTGTTCCTTGGCTTTCTTTAATTGTGTATAAGTCAAGCATTGTTTGAGTAGGATGTTGATTAGAACCATCCCCCCCATTAAGAATTGGAATTGGCTCTCCAGGAAATTCTAAATGTTTGTTAGGATAATGAGAATATTCGCTAGCACGTCTTACAGAACCATCATCATTATGTCTTATTACTAATGCATCAAATTCATAACCAACAAGATTTCGCACAGTATCTCTAAGAGTTTCGCCTTTGGACGCAGAACTAGTTTTTGGATCTGCAATGCCTTCCCATTTCATACCTAGTGTATCTGCAGCGCGAGTAAAACTAATTTTTGTTCTAGTACTAGGCTCATAAAAAATAATTCCTAAATGATATCCGTCTAAAATTTTACATTTTTCAGCTCGAGGAATTTTTTCTAAAATTTCTGCTTGATCAAGAATGAGATCTAATTCTTCTTTTTTGAAATCTCTGATAGAAATAACATGTCGCCCTTTAAAACTTGTAATAATCTTTTCTTTACTAGTAATTTTTACCACCTGCCTCTTTTGTTAATGGTTTTTTTTGTTTCTTTTTAAAGTGTGAGAACTAGATTATTTATGATTTTTAGAAGTTTAAAAAACTTTGTAGAAACTGACTGTACAGAATTAGTGTTATTAAAGTTTGGTAATAAACTATTTTGGTATTAATATAGGTCTATAGACTTATTTGTCGTGTACTTAATATGTCTAAATTTTATTTGTTATCTTAATTCTTCTGGGAAATAAATAAAATTATATGTATTAAATAAAGAAACAGACTCAAAATTTTTAATATAATCCCCAAATTCCTTTTTAATATCTAAAACAAAGCTCCTAAGTTCTGTATTTGTTTTAAAGTGAACAGTAAGTTCAATATCCCAACTACCTACGCATCTGCTAAAATATTCAACATTGGGATTTTGCTTAGAATACTCTTTAAATTTTGTAATGAGCGGATCTGTAAGATTAACACATCGGATAAAAATTTCATATCGGTTATAGCCTAGCTTTGCAGGATCAAGAATTAATCTGTATCGTCGTATAATTAAATTTTCTTCCATTTTTTTAATACGATATTTTACAGTATCAATAGGAATTTTTGTAGCTGCACTAATTTCAGTAAGTTTTGCTCTTGCATTTGCGTGAAGTATTTTAGCAATTTTTTTGTCTTTTTCATCAAAGTCAAGCTTTATTTTTTTCCTAACTTCCATGTGGATTTTTTTATCTTCCTTGACAGAACCTAAAATATAGGTGTGACCAAAAGTTTGTGAACCAATGCTTGTAGAAATTTTATAGTCTTGTAAGAAAGGACCTATTCTCGCAAGGATTTTTCTGAGAACTTTGTCAAAATGTGCAGGATCTTTTGCCATTATTGCCAAAACCAGATCCCAATTACCTGAACAAGGAGTAACCCAATTAGTATTAGGATGATTAACTAAATATTCTATGAGTTCTTTTTCTTCTTCACCATCAATTTTTTCAAATTGAATAAGAATTTTATGAGCCCAATAACCTAGACCAAAGATCGTAACAAATTCTTTGATAATTCCATTATCAATCAACCGTTTAATTCTGTAGTTCACAACCTCTTTTGAAGATCTAACTTTCTTTGCAATTTCAGAATACTGCGCACGAACATTTTGATTGAGTGCATTTAGTATTTTTTTATCCAGTAGATCAAGTTTTATTTCAGTCATATTAGAGGTATAATTGAGTGACATTTTTTAAATTTTTCTAATTATTTGGCCATTTTTTGCTTTTTTGGGATGTTTATTTCATTTTTCTTGATCTTGTTATTTCGTACTGTCCAGTTTTATCAGACGATTCTATTGTTAATTTTAAAAATCTTTGATTTTTATCTGAACTGATGTTATAGACTTTTTTTCCTTTGTACTTTATTGTTTGTGATCTATGGTTATGTCCGCAAAACCCTGCAATTATATTTTTGTGTTTGTAAACTTCTTTTAATTTTTGACTTCCCATTAGATTATTTTTATAATCAAAAATTTCTGAATGACCATACTTTAACATGGTCTCAAAACCAACATGATGAAAACCGAGTAAAATGCTTGCATTACCTCTATAAAATTCTTGTAAATGGTTTATTTGAGAATTAACTTGGTTTATGCAATGATTTGTAAATTCTTGAGGAGACAGTCCACCAGTTCTATGGGTGTTATGATACTGTTTTGCAGACATCATATGTTCTAAATTTTCGCCTTTGTATAAACTATAATCAAACCAACCAGCATTTCCAACAATACACAAACCGCATTTATGGAATGCATGTTGGTCTAATAGTTGGAAATTATTTATTTTGAATAAGTCACTTAATTCATCATAATGATTTCCAAACGAACTATTTTCTAAAGTTCTAAGTTCGTGGTTTCCAAGATATGCTAGTTTTATTCCTTTAAATCTCGAAAAAAGTTCTAAGCCTTTATTGATTTTTTCTTTTGACTGAGCTATGTCTCCTCCAACTAAAAGGATATCTGCTTTTGATCTAACTATTTTATCTATTGTTTCTAAACTTTCTTCTCTACCCTCTATATCGTCGAGGTGTAAGTCCGAAACTGCTATTATATTAAATTTCATTATTTTTCACCTTACAAAATATCTTCATAACTTTCTTTGTTGTTTTTGATTTCATCAAAATATTCTTTAAATTGTTCTCGGCATTGACTGTTTAATTCTTTAATTTGAGTTTGTGCCGAACCTAAAAATTGTTCTTTGTCATTTATGATTTGTAACAGTTCTTCTTTAGTAATTCCTGCTCGAATTATTTTTTTGTTGTTTGCAAGTTGTTCAATAACTTTATTTTCTCCTCCATAATTTCTTAAACGCAAAGCTTCTTTTACTGCAACTTCTTTAATTAATTCATGAGCGTGTTCTCTACCAATTCCTGCTTTAACAAACTCCATTAAAAACTTAGACGAAGCAATAAAAGGAAGATTTTTATCTAATTCTTCTTTTATTTTGTTTTTAAAAACAGTTAGGTTGTTTAATATGTGTTCTGTTGTGGTGCAAATACCGTCGGAAACATAAAACATATCTGGAATTATTACTCTTCTAACTACAGAACATGAAACATCTCCTTCTTCCCATTGATCTCCTGCGAGACTAAGTGCACCTTGAGAGTACATTTTAAGAAGTTTAGAAAATCCACAAATTCTTTCACAACTTCGAGTATTCATTTTGTGAGGCATGGCACTAGAACCTACTTGACCTTTACTAAATCCTTCACTCAAAAGTTCTTTTCCAGACATTAATCTAATCGACTTTGCAATGTTTGCACAGCAACTTCCAAGAGCAGCAAGTTTAGATGCAAGAGCAGCGTCAAAAGATCTAGGATAAACTTGTCCAACTGAATTCATGATCTGTTCAAAGCCAAAATGATTTGCAATACTGGTTTCAATTTTTTTGATTTTGTTTTCACACCCAACTAATGATTTCATATCAACCTGAGTACCAACAGCTCCTTTAATTCCTCTAAGAGGCAGGGTGTGAACAAACCTCTCGAAATCTTTAATGTGGAATGTAAGCTCTTGCGCCCACATAGAAAACTTTTTACCAAGAACTGTTGGTTGAGCAGGCTGGTTGTGCGTACGTGCAACCATGATTAGTTGTTTGTATTGTTTTGATTTTTCAAGTAATTTCTTCAGAACTGAAATGTATTTTTTGAGTATTATTTCTGAAGCTTTCTTGATAATTATCTGCTCTACATTATCAGTCAAATCTCTACTTGTTAATCCTTTATGGATATGTTCATCTGCACATGCGGTGTTTACAAAACTTTCAATCTTTGCTTTCACGTCGTGCTTTGTTACTTTTTCTATGTCTCTTATTTCTTTAAGATCTATTTTATTTTTTGCATTTTCAAATTTTGTTATTTCTTCTTGAGGAATGTTAACTCCAGATTCTTTTTGGAGTTTCATAAGTTCAATCCAAAATTCACGTTCAAGCAATATTTTACTTTCTTCAGAGAACAAATTATTAATTTGTTCGGATGCGTATCTGGATGAAAGGATGTTTTGGTTGGTTTTTTTTTGAGTCATTTTTTTTAACCTGTTTTAAATTCGATTTGTTAATTTTTTTTTCTTTGCATTACTGCGGCAGTTCATAAAATTCTATGAATTTTATACTTCGAAAATGATCTTGCATGAATCAGATCATTTTCTGCAATTGATCAGTAATTCAGTTTATTCATTACTGAAATCATCAAAGTAAAGCTTTGACAAAATTGAATACTTTGTATTCAACTAATTTGCCAAGGCAGTAATGCTTTTTTTTCTAATTTTCGTGTTCTCTTAGTTGAATAAACTGATCACGTTCAGGACCAACTCCAATTCCATACATTTTTGATCCAGTAAATTCTTCTATGAAGCTGATCAATTTGTTTACTTCTTTTGGAAGCTTTTTTGGATCTCTAATTTGAGATATGTCTGTTGTTATGTGTGGTAAATGTGTTATTACTGGTTTAGCCCTTTTACTTTCTTCAACGTTTGCTGGCATAAAATCAATCTCTTTACCGTCGAGTTCATATGCAACTACAAGAGGAATTCCTGGCAAACTTGTTTTGTTAAAGTGCTCTAAGCAATCAAACTTATTGATGTAAAGTTCATCAACACTGTTTAACTTACAATTTTGTCTAAGCATAACAAGATCTAACATTCCTATTCTTCTTGGACGTTTAGTTGTTGCGCCATACTCTCCGCCAAGCATTCTTAGACCAATACCCATTTCAAATTGATCTTTTGACTTTAGGATGTTGTCTACATTGTGATTTGCTTTTTCAAATTTACTTTTGTGAGCATTTCCTCCATCTTTTGCGCAATATGCTTCTGATCTTTCTCCTCCGAATTCAGAAACAAAAGGGCCATTTCCTACTCGAGACATAATGGCTTTAGCAACTCCAATTGTTTTGTTGTGGTGTCGCATGCTTAAATCTCCGCCCGTGTATGCAGCAGCAGAAAGTGTTCTACTTGAAGTTACAAATGGAACAGTTCCAGTAATTACATCAAGCATAACTGACTGAGCACCTTCAAAGAAAATGTTTTTGTTTTGTTCAGCAAGTTTTTCTAAATACAAAGGATCATTGCAGTGATACTGAATTAAGTTTAACATTTCTTTGTGAAACTCTTCAACCATTTCCTTTGCATTGACATCTGTTAATTTATTTTCTGCAATTGCTTCATTTAGATTTGTAAGTGCAATCTCTTTTGCTTTGTTTGGATCTGCACAATAATCTCCAAATCTTAAATTTTTCAATTGATTTCCTTTTGATCTTATTGCTTGATCAGAATATGCATGACCAATTCCATTTTTAGTAGTTCCAATAGTTTTTCCATGTAAACTATCAAGTACTGTGTGGTGCGGCTGAACAAGAGTGGCCTTAGAAGAAATTTTTAATCTGTTTTTTATGCAGATGTCATTATTATTTATGTCTTTGATTTCATGTTTAATCTTTAATGGATTAACTACGCATCCACAACCAATATATAAAATACTGTTTGGATAAAAAATTCCTGAAGGAATCTGGTGAAGAACAATTTTTTTATCTCCTACGTGTAAAGAGTGTCCTGCATTTGCGCCTCCATTAAATCTAGCAATTACATGACTTTGTTTTGCTAACTTATCTAGAACTCTTGCTTTTCCTTCATCTCCATATTGAAGTCCAATTAAAACATTTGACTTTGCTTTAGTTGAGTTGTTTATGTTTTGATTATTTTTTTCTTGTTTATTTTGTTTGTCTTTTTGTTCTTTATTTTCATTTATTTTTTTCATATTTTCACACCCTGTATGGTTAATTGCGTATTTCGCATTCACCTCTACTATTAGTGTGGTGTAAGATGTAGATAAAAGTATTTAGCTATTTTTTTATTAATTTCTTAAATATTTTAAATTATTTTAGAATTTGATGTGATTTTGAATAGTTGTGTCATTCTAGCACTATTTGCTGTTTACGAGGTTTGTGTAGAAATCAAACATAGAAATCTCTTGTTGTTTGTATTTTATTATTTTATTTTGATTAAAATCAATATGTTTTACATTTTTGATCTCTATATTTTCAGCATTATGTAGTACTTTAGTTCCACGTCCGAAATGGAAAAAATAATTTGCAAATATTTGAATGCTGTCCTGTTTTGAATAAACATTTATTAGTTTAATTGATTCGGGGAGATCAATTTTTGAATATCTATGTGGTGTAGCAACATAAATGAGTTTAGAAATATTATTTGGTTTTGATTTTCTAATTGCTTTCTTTGCAACAACACAGCCCATGCTTTTAGCTAAAATTGTTATATTATCATAATGCTTAAGACTTTGAAAAAATGTAGCACAATTATTTATGCCTGGATAAAGTGAAAACAATCTACTGAAACCTCTCGGCCATTCATAAATTATGGTTTCAATATCAGATTCGTTTTGAAAATGTTTTTTGAAATCATACGCCCAGTTATCATGTCCATGATCTACATTAAATTGTTTTGCAAGATTAGAAAAAAGACCCTTAATTAAAGGAATGCTTGTAGTTTTAATACCTGGAATTATTAACAAAAGATTTCTCATACGTTCAGTTAAGCTTGTTGAGTATAAAAGTTTTTTTGAATTATGAAATATAGGTTGAAATGTAGTTTACTGTTTTGTAATTTTTACTATAATACTTTATTTTTATATAGAACGATGATGAATATTCCTCCAATTACAAACACAGTTATGCCTAGTACTGTTAAGGCTTGTAGAAGAGAATAAACATCTGCAATCCAACCCATAATTGGTGCAATAATTGCATAAATAACTTTACCAACAAGATTTTCTACAGATAAAACAGTTGCGCGAATATTTGATTTGATTTCTTGATTAACATAATCTGAAATAATAACTCGACGAAAACTTCTAATAAATTGTTGAATAAATGCAAAACTAAAACTAAAAAGATAAACAAAGTTACTCATAAGAAGATAACTTACACTAACAAGTACGAATAACATAACAAGAGAGTATTTTCTTCCAAGACGTTCTTCAATTTTGTGTGCATATTTTGAACTAATTGCAGCAACAATCTGGAATGATGCGAACACAAAACCAAAATAAAAAACATCAATTCCGCTAAGACTCATATAAGGTTGATAAAACCAAAGAACTGATTGATTAAATGCAAAAATAATTCCAGAATAAATCATAAGCCATCTTAGCTTATAATTATCAACTAAACTTTGTTTTACAATTTTGAAAAGTTCTTGTGTATACCCTTTTTTGATTATTAATTTGTGTCTTGAAGGTTCTTGTATTGAAGTAGTAATTGGAATAAGTATAAATAAAAATGGTAAGAGCGCATAAAAAGTCCATCTAAAATTAATTGCGCCAATAAAGCCTCCAACAACATTTGCAAACCCCATGCTCAGCATACGATAAAACATAGCGTTACCCATAATTTTTTTGTATTGAGATTCTTTTTTTAAATCTTTTAATGTATCGTATAACAATGCTGAATCAGTTCCGGATAATAAAGAACATCCAATTCCCCATATTATTTCTGCAATTAGAAAATGAAAAAAGTTAAATCCTATAGAATATATTAACATACCTATAAATGTAAAAACAGCTGCGATAGTTAATGTTTTATTTCTGCCATAAATATCTGCAAAGTAACCTGTAGGAACTTCAATAATAACTATAGTGATTGCATAAATGGATTGAAGTAACATGATTTGAGTCATATTCAAACCATTATCTTGCCAAAATAAGACGATAATTGGCAGAAAAAATGCTAAGCTATTAAATATGTAATAAATTTTAAGTTTCCAAATATTGTTTGCAATTTTGGAAGTGATTTTTTTATTTGGTTGTTGGTTTTTAGTTTTCATTTTTTACAACATGAATGAGCTGAATTTATTTGAAAAATTAAAGATCCTATAATTATTATTGAACCCATGACAATAAATGTTGTTGTTATATTGTAATTGGCAAGTTTACCCATTGCAAATCTCATAATAACTAAATAAAGCGAAGTAATCATAGATATTATTGATAGTGCAGTTGCACGATTATGACTAGAAATATGGTTGTTTTGATATTGTGATAAAAGAGGTTGTCTAACATCCATAATTCCTTTGAGCAAAATAAATAGTGCAAAAGAAATAATAGGTCCAATTAAAAAAGCCATTGAAATATAT
Organism: Candidatus Woesearchaeota archaeon; assembly: GCA_018668595.1. Classification (GTDB taxonomy): domain Archaea; phylum Nanobdellota; class Nanobdellia; order Woesearchaeales; family UBA11576; genus JABJCP01. The sequence goes on along the minus strand of JABJCP010000042.1, from coordinate 26,101 downwards.
AAAACTCCAGGTAATATTGTGAAAATTAATAGAGTTGATTTCATTCCTAGCTTTTTTTCAATCGCATGTGCTTGTTTTGTTAAAATAGCACTTATTAAAATTCCAACACCCATCGCAACACCAAATAATGTGTTGTTGACTTTTGCATCAATAAAATAAGGTTGGAATAAAAACATTAATATGTGTGCAAATCCTGACGAGAAAACTGTTAAATAAACTATTTTTCTTAATGATTTATTTTCTAAAATACCTTTTGCAGAATTTTTAAATAAAATTAAGGGAGTTTCTCTTTTAATTTGTTTGTAATGCTTTGTTTCTTTAACAAATAATGCTAAAACTAACGCAATACCGCTAAAAATTAGGTGGAGCCAAATTGTAATTATGAACGTTTTTGGATCATGGGATCTTGCAATAAATCCACCTATAACCACTGCAATAACTGTTGCAAATAAAGCATGTGCTTGGATACTGCCCCATTCTTTACTCATAAGATTTGCTTTTTTTTCTTGTTTTAAAGTATCATAAACAAGAGCTTCTATTGCACCTGAACCAAATGAAATTGCAATTCCGAATATTATTTGAATTATTATGAATAAGATATAGGTGTGGGAATAAATAGTCATAATATTACCTATAAAAAATAATCCGACAAGCAAAATTAATGAATATTTTCGACCTATTTTGTCTGCGAGAATTCCAGTAGGAACTTCTGTGAGAAGAACTGTAAGTATTAGAAATGCTTCAAGCGAAACTACTTGAAATGTATCAAGCCCTCTAGAAAAATAAAATAGTGTGATGATTGGTGAGAAAAAGAAAAAAGATCTAAAGAAGTATACTAGCTTTATCTTTGTAATATTATCTAGGCTCATTTCAGGGTTTAGTGAGACTTAGTTTAAATATTTTTTTAATTAAATTGTATAACTTGTAAGAACTAATAAATTAATAAAAATGAAAAAAATCGAGCTACTCTGCGCACTAAAGTGCGCAGTATCTTAAACGCTCGATTTTCTGCATGTCAAGAACAAAGTTCTTGATCACGATCAGAATTCTTTGAATTCTGACGTTTCAAATTTAAGCTCATTCACCACATAAATGTGGTGGTAATGAGAACTTTGTAATATTAAAGTTCTCAAAGATAAATTTCATTAAGATAATTTATCTATTCGCAAAATAAATTAGAAATAAAAAATAATAATAAAAAATTAAATAATCTGATTTTGCTTGTTCTAAAAATCTTTTCTGTGAAATCCGAACTGATTATTATCTTTATCAGATACTTCATCACGCCAGTTTTTAGATCTTGAATTATGATCTGCGTGTTGATTGTGTGAACTTGCACTATCACTTCTATGTTTGAAACTTCGACCATGTCCACCATGAGCTGATCGTGGTCTACTTCCTGCTGAAGAGAATCCTCCGCTTCGATTTCCTGAATGGCCAAACCTTCCCGGTCCAGATCTATCATTTCGTCTTCCAACTTCAAATCTTACTTTTTTGAAATCTTCTTTTGGAAGAAGTTGAACATTAACACTATATTTTCCTAATATTGCATTGAATGATTCAAAGTCTCGATCGCATAATAAGGTGATTGCTTTTCCTGATTCTCCAGCTCTCGCAGTTCGTCCGATTCTGTGGATATACTCTTGAGGATCTTGAGGTAAGTCATAATTAAAAACATGAGTTACATCTTTAATATCGAGTCCACGTGCTGCAACTGCTGAAGCAACAAGAATCTTTTGTTGACCTTTGTTGAATTGTTCAATTGCTTCTAATCTTTTGTTTTGTGTTATTTTACCGTGAATACTTTCTGCATTAATTCCTGCATTTTTTAAGTTTCTAGCAACAATATCAACTGTAGTTCTCGCAGAACAAAAAATAATTGCTCTTTGAATATTTTCTTTTTTTAGAAGATGAACTAATAATGAAAATTTTTCTCTTGATTCAATATTATAATAATACTGTTCAAGTAAATCGTCTTGAACCCTTGATTCTGCTTTAGCAGTTTTAGGATCGTTCATATGTTGTTGTTTTATTCTTTCAATTTCATTAGAAATTGTAGCTCCAAATAAAATCATTTGTTTATTTTTTGGAGTGTTACTAAGAATTAAATTAATATCTTCAATAAATCCCATATCAACCATTTTATCAGCTTCATCTAAAACAACATGTTTAGTTTTTGATAAATCTAAAGTTGTTCTTTGAAGATGATCTAATAATCTTCCTGGTGTTCCAACAACAATTTCACTTTTTGTAAGTGCTTCCATTTGTGGACCTATTGCCACTCCACCAAAAATTGTTGCAACTTTTATTTTCATATATTTTCCAAACTTTTTTAGTTCATTTGATATTTGAACTGCAAGTTCTCTTGTTGGTGCTATAATTAAAACCTGAACTCCTTGATTAGGAATTACTTTTTCTAAAAGCGGAACTCCAAAACTTGCTGTTTTTCCTGATCCTGTTTTAGACATTCCGATAACGTCCTGTCCTTGTTGTATTAAAGGAATTGTTAGTTCCTGAATTTGTGTAGGCTCGATAATTTCTAATTCTGTAAGAGCCTTTACTATCTCTTTGTTTACATTTAACTTTTCAAAAGTCATTTTTATATTTCTCCTTGGAATTACTGTAATAACCGTAGTATATTGCAATTTTGCAATTAAATTGTGTTCAAATGCAGTTTATTTAACATCTGAGGGTTATATATAGTGAAACAGAATAAGTGTGATATTTTTGTGTTTTTCAGACCCTCTGTTTCCGCCTTCCAATTAATTTTGTCAATTACTAAGTAGTCACTCGCAAGTAATATATAAACCTTTCGTTTTTTTTGTGGTTTTTGGTGATATTTGGTGGTTTTTGGTTAATTTATATACTTTATTGGGCAAAGATTTAAAAGGAGAGCTTCAATTCTAGTTTGTAGGTACGTCTAAAGCGCTCTAATGGCACTTTATTGGTTTTTTGATGTACTGAATTAAAAATAAGTAAAATCAATGCACTGAGTATTGCATTGTATGAGGAAAAAATGGAAGGAACAGTTAAATGGTTTGATACCCAAAAAGGATTTGGTTTTATTGAAGGCGAAGATGGCAAAGATTATTTTGTACACTTTACAGATCTTCCTGAAGGCATGAATCTAAATGAGGGTGACCAGGTAAGCTTTGACCCTACAGAAAATGAACGTGGGAAAAAAGCAGAAAACGTTGTAAAAGAATAAACTTAAGGATTCATGATTCTTTGTATATTTTTATGACAAGCAAAAGTTTTTTTTTTCTTTTTTTTATTGTTTTTTTTATAATTTAATTTCTATGTTTTAATTTTTTTATACATTTTGTTATATTTAGAATATTCTATTTTTAATGTTGCTTAAGTATATACAACAAAACTAAATATATTATTTGTTTTGACTCTTATTGAGGTGAGTTGGAGGTACAAAAAATGGAAGTTGGTAAAATAAACATAGTTAATCCAGGGTCAGAAGATTATCACATGCATACATTTACATTTTCTGATGGTGCAAATACTATTGATGAAATAGTTAGATTTGCAGGAGAGATTGGACTTTCTAAGATTGTAATAACAGACCATAGTCAGGTATATATGGAACAAAAAGGTTATCATAAAAAAACAAGTCCGTCGATAATGGGAAGATGGAAAAATGTATGGAATGATGTTGATGTTAGTTTTGGTGTTGAAGCAGATTTATTAAATGAACAAGGCGATGTATGTATGAATATACAAGGAAGAGAATTTGAACATGTAGTTTTATCTGCTCATAGAACTTCTTATTCTGGAAATCCTGAACTTATCACCCGAGGATATCTAAATGCGATTTCTCGATTTGGAGATAAAATAACTTTGTTAGGACATCCTTGTGCAAATTATTTTGATGAGTATGTTGAGATTGAACCAATTGTAAAAGCAGCAAATGATTGTGGAGTTGGACTTGAGTTTAATTGTGGAAATTTAGTCATTGGAAAAACAAATCTTGTGAAGTTGGATAAAATGTTTGAGTTGGCAGATAGAGTTTATGTAAATAGTGATGCTCATGTGCTTTATGATCTTAAAATGTTTAGGCAGAAAGGGTTTGAATATTTGGAAGAGAAGGGGTTGTATGTTGTAGAATAGATTTAATTAGCAGATAGTTTTATAATATTTTCTTATTTCTTTACATATTATGCATCGTGTACAAAAACTACTAAGTAACTATGGCTATTGTAGTCGTAGAAGAGCTGAAGATCTTATTAAAGATGGACGCGTTAAAGTTAATGGTGAAGTAATTTCTATAGGAGATCAGGCAACAGAGAAAGACGAGATTTGTGTTGACGACGAACTTGTTTATGCTGAAAAAAAAGTTTACTTGATATTTAATAAACCGCATGGTTGTGTGACTGCAGTGTTTGATGATCGTTATAAAACAGTGATGGAATATATTGATGTTGATGAAAGAGTATTTCCTGTTGGCAGGCTTGATTATAACACTACTGGACTTCTTATTTTTACAAATGATGGAGACTTTGCAAATAATATAATGCATCCTCGCTATGAAATTCAAAAAACATATATGGTAAAAGTTGACAAGCCTGTATCTAGAACGCATATTGTTCACTTGGAGCGAGGTGTTGAACTTGAAGATGGACAAACGAGTAAAGCAAAAGTAGTTTCTCATGAGCCCAATCGAATAGAGCTCACAATTCACGAAGGAAAAAATAGAATTGTACGACGAATGATGGGCGCACTAGGATTTGATGTTTTGAGACTTGAGAGAATTCAAATTGGCGGATTGAAACTAGGCGATCTTGAAGTTGGCACGTATAAAAATTTAACAGAAGAAGATAAAAAGAAAATATTTGAGAAATGAATTAATTGTTATTCTATTTTTTATTCAAAATACTTCATCAATCTTTCTATAATAATCTTTAACTCGGTCTACAACTGATTGAAGAAGATATTGTTCTATTTTTTCATTGAAAATAGTTGACATTTGATCAAATTCTGTAATTCTGTAATTGTTTTTAATTTTTTCAACAAGAAAAATATCTCTAAGGCGCTTAATTTGTCGTCTAATATTTGAAGATGCAATACCTGACATTGGAAGTTCATGAGTTTTTCTAAGATCTATTACTAAATCACGAATTTTTTCAGATGAAAGTTCATCAGTATTTCGTTTTGCAGCTAAAAGAACATAAAGTACGTCAACTACAATATCTCGAGAATCTCCTGGTTGAAGCAGTCCGCAACTAAGACAAACTTTTTTTACAAGTTCTCGTTTTTCTAATTTGTATGGTTTTTCATATCTTCTTAACGTAAGTTCTGATATGGGAATATCGCGTGAGACTTTTGGCATTATAATCACCTCCTAGATAATTGATCTATTATAGTGTATGATCTAACTTCTTTAAATATCTCATGCGACCATGTCTAGTGTCCAGTGGGTTAATAAATTGCAGTTCTGGGACTCTCTATTTTGATTATTTTTGCTTTTTAGCGATTTGAGTAGTTGTCCAGTGGAGATTGGAAGTTGTTATCAGAATTAGATATTTTTTAGTGTTGATTGGAAGTTTTTGTATGTTTAGTCGATAGATTTAAATTTAGTAAATATTTTATTAATTTTATGAGCAATTATGATTTTGAAATGAAACCTGATGAAACAAAATATGTTGTTAGTTTGAGTGAGGAATATGTGGAACTGTATAAAGAAGGTTATGCTATGCGAAATAATTCTGTTATCTTGGTGGGTGCGATGCGTGGACATGAAGATGATTTGGTTATTTTTGAATTGCCAACTGATTTAGATGCAGTTACTTCGGTAGGTTATGGATCTTTAATTAAGTATTTTGGTTGGCGAGGGAAAAACCTTGAAGAGATAATGAGTAATTGTAAATATGAGAAGACCGAGTGATGAATGAGTTTATGAGTTCAATGATTTTCGAGCTTAGCTCGATTTTTGTGACGAGCGTTAGCGAGTTGTGTTATTTATTTTAATTCTAGTAGTTTTTTTTATTTCTTTTTTTGCATTACTGCGGCAATTTATCATCTTCTATGAAGTATGATCTAACAAAAATGCTCCTGCATGAATCGGAGCATTTTCTGCAATACATTATCTCCTCGTTACACTCGTCGCTAATTTAATCAAGCTACGCTCGACAGAATTGAATTAGTAAACTAATTCGACTATATGCCAAGGCAGTAATGTTGTATTTGTATTATTTATGCGTGGTGCTGTATTACTTGTTTCTCCATTTACTATTTTAAAGTAATCCTGAAACTTTAATAACTATATTTTACTTTTATATTTTATTATGGCTTTTTATCACGAAATGGGATCTGCTTTTTTAGAAATTCTAAAAGCTCCATTCAAAGACGCAAGTGCAATGTGGGTACTTGCACCCATCATAATTATCTGGGTAATTCTAATAATTTATTTTGACACTCACAAAAAAGAAGAATTAGGTTGGAATACAGCACTAGGAAATGGAATAAGTTTATTTTGGATAAATGTAGATTTAATGAGGTATATGTTTTCAAATAGTTTTGCAAACTTTACTTGGTCAAAATTTTTAATAGTATTATTTGTGTTAGCATATGCAGGATTTATTACCTACATTTCATTTTCGCATAAATTCTCTCCGAGAATTACTTACATGCTTGCATATCCTACGCCAATATATTTTTTAGCGTTTATGGCAATAATTTGGGTTTATGGAGGATTGCATTTTAGTATATGGGTAATAATTGATTTGATATTGATGTATGGTATAATAGAATTAATAACATTGATACTCCGAAAAACATTACCTGAAAGTCCAAAAGACGAAGAAGAGAATTCTAATTCTTCGAGTTCTTCAGATTTTGGAAGTAGTAGTGATTCAAGCAGTAATGACTCTGATGATTTGTCAGATTTAAAATTGTAATTTTGTTTCTTTTTTTTTTAAAATCAATTGTATGCCAAGGCAGTACTGTTTTTTTGTTTTTCAGTACTGCGGCAAATTATCATCGCCTATGGCGTATGACTTTTCGACGAACTGCCTGCATGAATCGGCAGTTCTTACGCAATAACTCAGCAACTCGCTTTGGCTTGTTGCTGAAATCATCAAAGCGTTGCTTTGAAATAATTGAATACTTTGTATTCAACTGTATGCCGAGGCAGTACTGTTTCTTTTTTTTTCTTATTTAATTTTTATACCGTCGAGCATAATTAAAAATTCTTTAGCATATTTTAGTTTGGTTTTGTTCTCAGCATAAATTCTAAATATTGTATCTCCTTTTTTTATTTTATTGCCTGTATTTTTGTACATGAAAATTCCTGCAGCATTATCTTCAGGAGCACCTGCAATACGTGCAATTTTAGAAATAGTTTTATTGTCCACTGAAATTATTTTTCCTGATTTTTTTGCTTTGTAATCAAAATGAAATTTAGCTAGATTTATTTTGTCAGGATTGTCAATTTTTTTACCTTGTGCAATAATTACTTTGCGCATTTTATTCCATGCAGCACCACTTTCTAACAATTTTTTTGCTTGATCTAAAAAATATTTTTTAGACTTGTTTTTAGTTTTGCTATTATAAGCTCTAACAAAATAAAGCATTTCACTTGCAAGCTCTATTGATTTTTTCTTTAAATCTAAAGGCGCACGACTATCATTTTTCAAAACGTATAATAAATCTATAGCTTCAAGACTAGGACCGATTCCTTGACCAATAGGTTTTGAACCATTAGTAATTAAAACTAAAATTTTCATACCTATTTTATTTCCAATTTTTTCAAATTCGCGTTTTAAATGCAAAGCATGTTCTCTTGTCTTAACTTTAGCTGTTTTTCCAATAGGAATATCAATTAAAACATGAGTTGCGCCGACACTACCTTTTTTTGCAAGAATTGACGAGAGAAGATTGCCTTCTGAATCAATAGATAACGGACGTTCAACTTTAATAATTGCATCATCTGCAGGAGCAAGATTTACTCCTCCACCCCAAGTCATGCAACCACCAATTCGAGTTACAACTTTTTTTATTTGTTTAGCATTCAAATCAACTTTAGTTAACACTTCCATGGTATCTGCAGTACCTGCAGGAGATGTGATTGATCTTGAAGAAGTTTTAGGGACAGTATAACCTGCAGCCATAAGAATAGACACAACAATAGGTGTTGTACGATTTCCAGGAATACCGCCTATACAATGTTTATCCAACACAATTTTTTTATTCCATTTAAGAACGTCCCCTGAATTAATTATTGATTTGGTAAGATTGACAGTTTCATTAAGATCTAAACCATGAACAAAACATCCAGATATAAAATAAGTAAGTTCGACTTGACTTAAATTGTTATTAACTAAATCTTTAATGATAGATTCAATTTCTTCTTTTTTTAATTTTCTTCCTTTTAATTTTTGACGAATAAAATAAAGAGACTTTGGTTTTTCCTCTAAAAAAATCTTGACATTACTAGAATCTTTTGCTTTAATTCGTTTCAAAACTTCTTCGAATAAACCAATACTTCCTAAAGGTACTGTTTTTTTTGAGTTAGCAATGTCGAGAACTGCAATCGTACTTTTCAAACCTTTAGTTATGCGAATACGATCAGAAACATGTAAATCTAATTTTTTTGCATCAACTTTGTGAAGAATAGCGACCAATGTTTTACCTGTTGAAATATCCATATCTTTAACTTTTAATTTCAAGAAAATCACCTATTTGGGGCAGGAGTGTTACCAGGCCATTCTTTGTTAGGCATGCTAATTGTTTGAGGTTTATCTCGAGGTTGTTCTAAATGCATGCTTTGTTCTTGTTTTGGTTGAGTTGTTGTATGACTATTAGATTCTGTAATATCTGTTTTTGTTTCATTAGCTGTTATTTGTGTCGACTTATTGTCGTGAAACGGCGCAAATTTTGCATATTGCGCATGAGCATTTTCAAAATATTTAATTAATTGCTGTAAATAATTAAACACTTGTTTTGCATTACTGATAGGACCAAGATTAAACGTATTGTTTATCACAATAGTTCCTGTTCCAAACATTTGATCTAAACTGTTTTGTTTAAGATGCGATTCTTTGTAATCTGTAAATAAAAAAGTTTCAGGTTTGTTTGACTCATAATCAATACGATTTGTAAAAAAAACATACTTGAATTTTCCAAATTTTAAATGATATAAAACAATTTGAACAATAACAAGGACTAAAAGAAATATAACTATGAAAACATTTACCAATGTAGGTATTGTTGATTTGAGAAGAAGTTTTACATTAATAAAAATACCGACATAGAATAAAGCGCATAAAGCTAATAATTTGAATATCCATGGAATTACCATTCTAATAGTATTAGGTTTTACTTTATACTGTGGAAGTTCCATTTGTTTACCTCTTTTTTTTGTGATTGTGAAAAATAATTTTTTTTTAGTTATGTTTTCTGTACGAAAAATTAAAATTTTTCGTATACGAAGATAATGTGACAACCTCTCACTACGTTCGAGAACGTCTGCATTATCAAGCATATGAAAATCAATTTAACCGACTTTGTCGGTGAAAATAATTTGTAAATATGCGAAAAAACAAGTTTTTCGCATGCAAAAATAATCTCGACTCGTAAACTCATCGAGATTATTAGGCATTAGAAAACCAATTTAATCGACTGCGTCGATGAAATTGATTTATCTAATGGGCCTGTCCGGACTCGAACCGGAGATTCCCGCCACATCAAAAACAGCTCTGCTATTTTTTGAGTATTAAGCATAGCTGTATATGTCGAGGCGATGTCATAGCCGCTAGACTACAAGCCCAGTTGTTAGGAGCTTTTATTATAGTGAGTTATATTGTAATTTAATATGCCTCTTATAATAGTATTTTATAACTTATTTTTTATAAATGTTTTGGTAGAAAGAGAGCTATTATGTTGATTATATCTTAATTCTGCGAATAGTATCAAAATTTAATTTTAGAAAAAAATAAAAAATTTAGTTTGTTTTGCTCTGAATTTAATACTCTGGTTTTCTAGTCGATACAAAATAAATACCTAATCCAACAAGAATAATTAAAAGTGATAAACTCATTCCACTATAAATTGGAGCTTTTGATCGTAATGTAAATGTTTCAATAAATTTCAAAACACCTTCACTAAATGATTCTTTTACTTCAGGCTTAGGTTCTGTTGGTTGTGTTTCCTCGTTAACTTTTTGCTCAGTTTTTTTAGGGAACATTGGTAAAATATTAGGTTTTGTTTTAGGTTTAGCAGATAATAAACTAAATTCAATAATTGCACTACTTGTACTGACTGAATCAACTGTTGTTCTAATGTCGTCTTTACTATCTTCATTTACATCAAATGTAGCAGAATCTCCCTTGTTAATTTTAACAGTTTCGTCAGGTCCTGGAATCTTAGCTTCAAGTTCTACATAATTATCATAAATTTTCTTAATATTAAAATAAATCCAATCTTCGCTTCCTTCTGGTTTGTATTTGATAGTGTGATACTTTTTAACATTAAGTGAAACACTAGGATTATCTTCAGTAAGAGTTAATAAAATACTGCTTGAAAAACCTCCGCCATTACCTCCACCACCATTATTTTGTTTTTGAGGTGTTGCGGCGGGAGCAGAAACTGTCATTGTGAATGATGGTGCTTCATTATTAGTTGAACTACCTTCACTTGTTGATGTGATTATGGTTTTAATTTCATTAGTTCCTGTAGGAATGCTTGAACTCGAAACATCTTTTGAATACTGAGTAGATTCTCCTGTAGCTAAATCTTCTAAACTAACAGTTGTAAACGGTGACGTGCTATTTTCCACATAAAGTGAGATTATAATATTTGTAGCATTAATTGTTCCAATATTTTTTAGTGTGAATGATATTGTAAAACCATCTCCTTGAGTAAGTGATGTTACGCTAGGAGTTACTAGTGTGTTGAATGCAAGATCTGTGCACAATACATTAAATTGAGCAGTTTGAGAAACAGGAGTCATAAATTTTCCATTAGCATTTTTAAAATTATTTAAATTAACAGTTAGAGTATCTGTAAATGAATTTCCAGTACAATAAGTTGGTGTTAAAATATGATCTGTTGAAACTGTAGCAGGAGCAACTTCAATTTGAGTATGACTAATTGTGTTGGCTTCAAGATTTGCATTACCTGCTGTGGAAAGTAAACCAGAAACATCTGTTGCAATTCCCGTTCCTAAGTTTTCAATTGTAACTGTAACAGGAGCCGAATCTCCTAACATAATATCAGGAATAGCGTCGACAGTAATATCTAAATTAGGATTATCAACAGTGTCAACAACATTAACACTAAAATTCTTTTCACAAAGACCATCGACTGTAACACTAGCATCATAAATTTGAGCAGATGCTGCAGTAATTGTCCATTTATGAACATTAAAAGGATTGCCTGCTTGAGGATTTGTACTTACAGTTGTAAGACCCACAGGAAGATTTAAATTAACATCAAGTCCAGTACTAGTAGGTTCTGCATTAAAAAAACTAACTGTGAATTCTTCTCCCGGGAAAACCAATTTAGTCGGAGCACTAAGAGTTCCAACACATTCTGCTGCAAAAACCATTGACCCCATAGCTAATAAGATTACTAAATAGATCAAACTTCTTGACATTATTTTTGATAACATTTTAAACATCATTTTAATTTACCTGAACGTCTTTACCAGCGATTTCATCTGAAGTAATTTCATTGTTTCCAATAGCTGCATCGATGTGATAATTGCCTGCTTGATCTGCAGTAATAACCCACTGTACAATTTCCATTGCTCCATTTGCAAAATCAATTAATTGCTCAGGAATTGGAACTGTGAATGAATTCTCGTCGAAAACAAGATTAACTTTCAAATCATCAAACGCATAAATATTATAATCATTTTGTAGTGGAAGATAAGCATTAAATGAATCTCCAACATTTGCGTTAGCTGTGTCTAGGAATAATTCTATAGTATTTGGGCTGATAATTGATTCAACACTCCAAACAAACATATTTTTAGACAATTCTTGATTAGCAAGATTAGTTTCACCAGCAAGAGGAGTAACTTTTAGTTTAACATCATTATTGTTAAGAGTGGATGCAGTAAATGTTAATGCAACAGAATCACTAGCTCCAGATATTAGGTCGAGAGTGGTCGAGTTTGCTAATTCATTATTAATATAAAGTCCTATTTCTATACCAGTTTCGTCAACATTACCTTGATTTGTAATTGTAGCAGTCACTTCAACATTATCGTCGAGATATGTTGTAATAAGTTCTGTCGAATAACCTAAATTTGTAACTGCAATATCTCGAGTTGTTTGAGTTGTACTAATCACAGTACTTCTAGTTAAAGTATCTCCAGCACCATCAGTAATTGTTAATGATGCGGTGTGATCTCCAACAGTATTGTAAATATAAACACCACTTGAACTTGTCGAATCAGTAACATTATCGTCATTAAAATCCCACGCGTAAGTATAAGGTTGGGTACCATTAATTATTGTACTAGTAAACTGAACTAAAAGCGGAATATTTCCACTTGTAGGATCTGCTTGGATTGTAAAATCAAGAGCTCCAGAAGCTGGATCGTTCTCGTCGTCATCAGCTGCATTTTCACAACCAGGATCATTAGGGAAGTCAATTAATCCATCCCCATCATTATCTGCACCGTCGGAACATTGAGTTTGAGCTGCAAGGTCGATTAAGTATTCAGATCCAATAAATGTGCAAGTATCTTGATAATCTGTAAATTGAGCAAGAACATCTGCTGCTGCACTAGTTTCAGTTTCAGTCCAACCAGTAACTAAAAGCGCAGTACTTGCACCATTTTCTAAAAGTCTAATAACTCCTGTATTTTCAGGAAGTCCAGTATCTGCACCACAACTTGGGAATGCAACTCCTAAAAGTTCTGCTGCAATACTATTATTGCAAGCACTACCAACAACAATCAAATTTTGAGCTTGACTATCTACAACTTCGCCATCTAACACGCCAGGTAATGCGTTATTTAATCCATAAACTTCTAAAGATGATCCTATCTTAGTCATTGAAATACTATCTTCTACAGGCGCAGTTTCTCCAACAACAATTAAACCATTAAAGTCTCCATTATTGTTAAACATATCAGGATAATATCTTAAGTCAGTAGCATTAATAGGTTCATCAGATTCATCATCATCGTCGGGACTACTACAACCAGGATCATCCATATCAATTAAACAATCACCATCATTATCAACACCATCAGAACATTGAGGAATATTTTCTATAACTACAACATCTTGTGTTAAACTATTTTGTGAACCATCACTATCAGTAACAATTAATGTAACTGGATAAGTATTAACACTATCAAAAGTGTAAATTGGGTTTTGTTCATTGCTGTCCTCTGCGTTGTCATTATCAAAATCCCAACTCCAAGTTACAGGAATATCATAAGCATCAGTTGTTCCAAAAAACTGAGATTGAACAGTTTCTTTAGGGAATGCAGGATCCCAGGTAAATCCAACATCAAATCCTGTTGAATCAGAAACACTAACATCAAATACATTACCTGCATTTGCACCCTCTGAATCAGTAACTAAACATGAAGCAGTGTAATCTCCTTGTTGAACATACTCGTGTGTAAAAATATTGAATAACTCGTCAGAGTTCTCAACTAGTTCAGTATTAGAACCATCATTATAATCAATTAAGTAATCGTAAGGACCAATTCCATTTTCAACACTACAATTAAATTCTGCAGTGTGAGGTTCAGTACCTATAGGTTGCATTGTTGTTAAATTAACAACCATATCTTCACCTTGACTTTCTAATCCGTAAGCAATCATGATTGTAGATTTCGAATCTTCTTCTTCAAAAATATTTTTTGCAAGAGACTTAACATTAATTTGGCCAATTTGCGTTGGTTGATAAATTGTGAATGCTTGATTTATTTTTGGAACTACTCTGTCAACAACAGTAATTGTAACTCCATCAATAGTTTCAGAATCGCCTAATGCAATTTGTGTGTTGTAAGTGTTTGCATCATCATTAACATATCCGTTAAAACTACAAATCTCTTGTTCATCACAACCAGTAAATTCAATTTCAAAAGTTGAAGCATCATTTTCATAAACACTATGAGGTAACCAAAGCTTTTCAACTGAAGTTCCATAATTAATTTCTAATTCAACAAGATCATAAACTTCAATATTTCCATATTGGATAAATTCGTTTTTAACTTCATCAACAGTGATTGAAAACTCATCAATAATAGAGTCAGTCAATCCTTCTTTAATTTCTGCTGCTTGACCATTAACTTCAAAAACACAAGCATCATCAAAAACATATTTCATATCAATAGTATAGTCAATACCATTTACATTTACAATAGTTGAATCAGTTATAGTATCTTTAGTTGGCAAGGTAAATTGTTCACCAACTCCATTTTCTGCTTCAGGAACTGTAAATACACATTGTTTAAGACTAAATGGATTTGCTTGACTAACATCTAATGTCATATCAGGATAAGTAATTTCAAAACCAAATTTGTTTAATGGATAATAACTATTAACTTCTGTAAGGAATAAAACATCTACATATTCAGAAAGATCAACAATCTTTGGAAAAACTTCAACAGATTGAACAATAGGTGGACTATCAACTTTTTCAACAACTGCAATAGCTTTATTTGTGGTGATAGTATCTAAGTTATTATCTGTGATTGTAACAGTCACAATATATACATCAGGTTCAGTAAACATATGAACTGCGTTTTCTCCAAACTCATCAACAACACCATCACTATCAAAATCCCACTCGACAGTAACTGGTGTATCGTAAGCATCAAATGTTGTTTCGAATGCAACATCAAAATCAGTATAAACATAAGTATCAACAAGATTTACTGAATGTTGATTCCAAGCAAATGCTAAGTTTTCAGGAACTGAATCTAAAACCGTAACTTCTAATTCTTTTGTTACTGGTTGTGCAGCCTGAGTTTCAACAGTACAAGTTGGAACAAATAGTTTTTGATCTTCTTCATTTTGTTCAAGAATATATTCATGAACTAAATCAATTTCTTTCAAATCACTATCCTCAATTTCTGATGAACCATCATCAAAGTTTATTGTGTAAGTATAAGGGCCTGGAACTGAATTAGCAACACCACATTCATAATCAAACGCAAATGGTTCGCTACCTTCAAGAGTATTACTTTCAAAATAAGTTATTAAAGGCATAACTTCTAAAGTTGTAAAATCAATATTTTCAGAATCACTACATAATCCGTCACCATTACAAGAAATAACATCAACTGAATAAAAAGTTTCAGAAGTTAATTCAGTAATTTCTAGTGAATGAGAAACAACATGATTATTATCAGTTACATGTTTGTTTTCTCCATTATCAACATAACTTGCCATGCTGTTACTAGGATCGTCAGTTTCCCAAGTAAGAACTGCACTTTGATTAGTCAAATCAATAACTTGAAGATTTGAAATAACTGGTGCAGTAAGATCTGGAATAACTTCAATGTCGTGAGTGATAAATTCAGGAGTTCCATCAGCATCAGTTACTAATAAATTGATTGTGTGTGTTCCACCTGAATGAAATATAGCAGTTGCACTTGAAGTTGTTGCATCTTCTAAACCATCATTATCCCAATCCCAACTATATTCAAAAGGAGATTCATATCCATCTGCAGTTGCAGTAAATAAAACATCTTCATAAACATTAGGGTTTTCAGGTTCCCATGTAAAATCTGCGTTTGGTGATGCGTCAGTAACTTCGAGTTGCATACTAACTATATCTTCATCGCCGTCGTTATCAATAACTATGCAAGTAAAAAGATAAATTTCTTCTTCAAGTTCATAACTTGTAATGATAGGTTCATCTGAATTAATTAAATCAAAATTATCAGGATTAAATTCAAATCCAGTTTTTAGAGTAAGAGTATAATCTAGAGGTCCATTTCCTCCAACACTGCCACACTCTACATCAACTGTTAAAGGTTCTTCGCCATTTTCAGGATTTACATCAAGAACTGCAGTAGGAACAACGTCACTAATTGAAATCTCTTGACTAAATTCTGCAAAGTCACCATCTTCTTCAGTAACAATTAAACTAACTGTGTAAGTTTCTTGAGAATCAAAAACATGAATTGGATTTTGTTCATTGTTGCTACTTGAATCTCCGAATTCCCAATGCCAATTAACAATACCATCGTATGAATTTGAAAGATCTGTAAACTGAACTTCAATTCCTTCTCCAGGATCTGCAGGATCAAAAGTGAAACTTGCAGTAGGATCAACATCTTCAACAGTAATTAATAATAACTCTGATTCAGATTCGTCGCCATCAACATCAGTAATTTTACAATAGGAAGTATATGCTTGTTCTTCATTTTCCATCTCTTCGCTATCTTGAACATAATTGTGAGTAAATTGTGCTACAAGTTCATCAGTCTCAATAATTTCAGATTCTTCTGCATTGTTTTCATCACCATAAAAAATCTCATAAGTGTATGGAGAATTTCCATCTGAAGCTTGACATTCAAAATTAACTTCTAAAGGTTCTGTTCCAGAGTCAATATCACTAATGATTGTTGATGTTGGAGCATTATTAAGAACTTCAACATCTTTTGAAACACTTACTTCGCTACCGTCGCTATCTGTAACAGTTAGAGTAATTGTATAAAGTCCATCTGTAGCATAAGTGTGTGTTTCATCTACATTAGCATCTTCTAAAACAGTTTCATCACCAAAATCCCATTGTAAGGTAACCGGAACATCATAAACATCAAAAGTTGAACTAAAGAAAACTTCTTCAGTTTCATAAATTAAATCATCATTATTATCTGTAAAAGTAAAATCTACATTTTCAGGAACACTATCAATAACTTGAATCATTTCAGAAGCTTCAATAATATCTCCATCAACATCAGTTACAGTACAAGTAACAACATAATCGCCATTTTCATTGTAAGTATAAACTCCAAAAAATTGTAGTTGATCTGTTTGACCAGAAATACCATCTGCATTACCAAATTCTAATTCATAATCATAAGGTGCATTTCCTCCAGAAATATCACATTGGACGTCAATATCTAACGGTTCAGTACCTTTAATTGGTTCTACAGTAATTGTAACTTCAGGAGCATTATTAAGAATATCAATATCTTTTGAAACACTAACTTCGCTACCATCACTATCTGTAACAGTCATAGTAACCATATAAATTCCATCAGACTCAAAAAAGAATGAAGGGTTTTGCTCGTCGCTATCTTCAATTCCATCTTCATCAAAATCCCAACTCCATGTTAAAGGTTCATCAAAAGCATCAGCAGTACCAGAAAATTGAACAAGAGTTTGCTCTTCAATATCTTCAATAGGTTCATATGTAAAATCTACATTTTCAGGAATACTATCTGCAACTAAAACCGAAGTACTATCACTAATAATATCTCCATCAGCATCAGTTATTGTACAAGTAGGATTATAATTTCCATTTAAGTAAGAGTGAGAAGTTAAAAAACTATTTTCAGTTTGACCAGATTCAATAGGAGTTGCGTCGTCAAAATCAATTTCATAATCAAAAGGACTATTTCCAAATGTGATTTCACATTCAAATTCTACATTTAATTCTTCAGGACCTGAACTTACATCTGCAGTGAAAGAAACTTCAGGAGGATTATTTGTAACAGTAATATCTATTGTAGCAGAATCACTATCTGCGTCTGAATCGTAAACAGTACAAGTAGCAGTATAAATATCATCTGCAAGATAAGTATGGCTTGCTTGAGCAATTCCTTCGTCAGTTTGTCCAGTTTCTAAAGGAGTTGCGTCGCCAAAATCAATTTCATAATCGAAAGGACTATCTAATCCTTCAAACTCACAAACAAAATCAACATCTAAAGCTTCAACACCTTGTGTTGGTTGTGCAGTAAAAGAAATTACACTGGGCGCATTAATTTGAACATCAATATTTTTTTGAATAGTATCTGCTGAATTATCACTATCAGTAACAGTTAAAGTGATTAGATGCGTACCATCATCAAATGATTTTATAGGATTTTGATCCTGAGAAGATGTGCCATCATCAAAAATCCAAGTCCACTCAACAATCTCGTCGTGACCAGGTGTTGAAAGATCGGTAAATTGAACATCTTGGTGTTCAAAAGGATTAACAGGTTCGAATTCAAAATCTGCAATAGGTTCAGTATCTTCTACAACAATAAATGCAGTTTGATCAATAGAACTATCTTCATCAAAAACAGTAACAGTAATTGTATAACCTCCATTTTGGTCATACTCGTGAGTTGCAGAACTTACAAAAGGATAAGATCTAGACATAGCTTGTGTTTGAATAGGATCTGAACCATCGTTAAAATCCCATTCAAAATAATCAACTTTATCAAATTCATTTCCATTTTCTGCAGTAATTGTACAAGTTGTTTCTTCACCTTCTGTGATTGGAGTATCGCATGTTAATTCAATAATATTCGGATCAACATCACTTACCGTAACTTGGATGCTGGCAGAAGATTCATCACCTTCTGTATCTCTAGCAGTAGCAGTAACTGTAAAAACTCCGCTTTCTTCATAAGTGTGCGCAACATTATTTTGAGCAGTAGCATCCATAACTTCGCCATCTCCAAAATTCCATGAATAATCTGCAAGTCCATCATAAGCACTAGCAATAACTTGGAAAGATGCACTTTCTCCCTCTGTAATTATAGTATCATAAGAATTAAAATCAATTTCTGGAACAGTATCTAATATAGTAATGTCCCATGCTTTGCTGGCAAAGCCTCCTTCGCCATCACTTACTTTAACAATTAAATTAAAATTTTCTTCAATACCCTCGACATTTTTTTGAAGAGTGTATGTTTTTTGAGTAGCACCAAAAATTTTAGTAGAATCTTCAAACCATTCATATGTTAATAAATCCCAATCAGCATCACTAGCAAGAATTGTGAATTCATAAGACTCGGATTCTTCAAATTCTATTGTTGATTGGTCTGGAGAATGTTCGTAAATATCAGGAGCATTATTAGTTCCTAAAAATGTAACTTCCTTAGTTTGAGATTGAGTTGTTTTACCTGAATTATCTTTTGCAATTGCATAATATTCGTGAGTTCCTGGAGAACTATAAATTACTGTTTTAGTATAAACACAAGATGTGTATCCATAACAACTTTTAGTACTTAGTATATTTCCATCTTCATAAATTTTAATTGATTTAATTCCTGCATTTTCAAAAAAATCTGTTGATGTAGCTGTAAGAACTAATACTGTTTCAACTTCATTAGAACTGGCCATTAAACTACAAGTAGGTTTTAAATCAGGAAGTGCTGCTGCATTTAGCGGAACCATTCCCATAATAAATATTAAAATAATAAATTGTGTAACTAATTTATTTAGTAGACTTTTTTTGTTTTTTTCGGATTTATTCATTTTCTTATTTTTTTTAAGCATTTTTTCGACCAGTATTTTAATGATTAATTTATTGAAAAAAATTATTTAATTATTTAATCATCTAATTATTTAAACATTTGAACTAAAATTCATAAGTAGCGTTTGCACCTATATGTACATCTCTTTCTTGTTTAGGCTCCACTTCTCCTGAACCACCTAATATTTGTAAATTTACATGAGGAATAGCATTAATATTTAGTACAGCTCTTATTTGTTTATTATCATGATTATAATCTAAAAAACCACCTGCATATCTAGGATCATTGTAACCAATATTAGCATCGAATAATACTTCTCGTTTAGTCGAATCTCCGCCTGTTAAATCTTCTCTGTTACTTGGAACTGCATTAACTTTTAGACTTCCACCTCCAAACATTCCTTTAAGATTGTGCGTTAACAAGTTGAATGAATCTTTGAAATAAAAATCTCTTAAACGAGGATCTAAAGCAACAGTTTCAAAAAATGCATTTGTTTCATAAATATTAGTAATTCTGTCAAGCTGTTTGTTATCTTTATCTGTAAAAATCATTAATCGTCCTAAATAGTTATCTCCTATTTTCCCTACTTGAACAAGAGGTTCTATTCCGCCGAAGTTTTGAGTCCAAAGAAGAAAACCAGTAAGTGGAACACCTTCACTAGCAGAATCATATCCTAATTTAGCACTAAATAATCCTGTACCTTTAGCATAAGGGATTCGCAGTCTAAGTCCTACACCCCAATTAAGTTCATCTTTATTTTCTTTTGAAGATTGAGTTTCATTTGTTATTGCAGTATCTCCAATTTCTTGTTGATCAACAACTTCTTCGTCGATTGTGAGCTTAGCAGTACCTGTGGTTACTGATTCTAAATTAGTTGTAGTTTTTACTGCACTGCTAGAATTTGTAATAAAAATATCACCATAAGGACCTATAACAAATCCCTTATTTGAATATCCTAACATTAATTCTAGCAAATGTGCTTGAGATAAAATATCAGAAAGTGCATCGACAGTTCCATTTGTTTTTGTTGTAATATTTGTTTGTGCAACAACGCCACCTTCGTCTTGTGCACGATCATTTAATGTATCTGTTCTATCTAAAGTTACTGACGAATCGTTTTTAGCACTTGTATTTGCAAGACCATACAAAAGACCTAGTCTAAATTTTCCAAGAGTTGTATGTCCTCCTGTAAGAAGATAAAATTCAGAACTATCCAAACTATCTGTTTGTTGATCATTATCAGAAGTTAAGTAACTATTGTGCATACTGCTGTTTTTTGTTGAAACCATGAGCAATGCTCTATGTTTATTAGGAACAGTAAAATCAATAATTCCTCCGCCTTGATTTTTATCGATTTCAAGTGAGGTTAGGAATGGTTGTTGGAAAAAACCAAGTCCTGTAAGGTTAAAATAATCATTAGCAATTCTTAAGTTAACGCCTAAATTGTATGAATTAGAATCTTCACCAAGAAGTTTAGCATATGCACCTCCTAAACGCACGTGTCCTCTGGGTTTCTTTTTTTGATATTCTTTATGTACTGGACGATACATATTTAATGTTCTCATTAAATTTTGTTTTTCTGTTGATATTAGTTGTTCTTCAATAGGTTTTTTAGTTCCGCCAAAACCTTTTTCATGAAGAGTTTCTATTTTAGTTGTAAAATATTTCGCAATAAATTCAGGAGTTTTGTGGTCTCTCATTAACTGTTCAGTTTCTTTACTTGATCTAAGAAGTTCTAATTCGATAGTTTTTTTATGTTCATCTTTGGATCTTTTTTCGACAAGAGTTGAAAGTCCTAAACTTTTTCTATACATATCAACTAAAGTGTTATCAGAAATAGTTATTTTCGCGTGTTGAATAATTGGTTTATCAAATACTCTATATCCTTTTTTATTTAATCCTTGGAATAAAGTGTTTTTAACTTCGGGTTTTTTAGTTTCGTCAACTGATTTGAAGTATGAATGATTTGCTAAAAGATCATCAACAGCTTGATTAATTGATTCTCCTTTTTTAATTCCTATTTGTAATGGTTCATCTTTTGCAATTGCGCAAAGAAGTTGACTATTGAATGGTTGAATATCTGAATTAGTTCTAAGTAAATCGGTTGCAGTAATTAGTTCTTTACCACTTATTCCTTTGTCATCTGTAACTGATTTACATTCAGGCGTTTGAGACATTTCAGCCACCATTTGTGCATAATTTGGTTCTGGATTTTTTTCTGGTTTATCCTCTGCAAGAGCATTACTTGCACTCAAAAGAATTAAAGGTGCACTAATAATTGTTGCAGCAGTAGCTAATTTTTTACTTGCTTTTTTCAAGAAATTAAATTTAGAATTCTCTACTTTCGTATCTATAGTTTTAGTTAATTTGTGCTGATTTTCCATTTTTCAGTATTTAGCCGCCAAATAGCTTAGTATATCGTTAAATAAGTTTAATCAGCTCTTTTTTGTGTTGTTTGAATTAATATTGGCTTTTTAAGCCACCCCTAACTTACAAATTACCACTAAACCGTACTCATATATAAATATTTCTGAAATTTTAGTATTGTATTGTGGTAACTCTTTTTTTGGGTGGATTTTATTGTTGTAAGCAATGATATAAATTGATTAAAAAAGAAATTAAAAAAATTAATATATAGTATTGATTAATTAAAAATTACTTCGCTGTGGAACATAAATTTTTTCAACTACTGGTTCTGTTTCTTTTTTCTTAGTTTTTCTTGTTCTTTTGCGCGTACATTTTTTAGCTTGAGTTTCTAATGATTTTTTTTCAGCTTTAAGTGTATCATAGTTTGCTTGTAGAGTTGCTTTTTCAGTTGCAAGTCCATTTGCTCTTTGTTGCTCTAAATTATACATTTGTTTCCAGCTGTTGTTATTGTCGTCTGCTTGAGCTTTTCTAATATCATCTAATTCTGTCTGAATTGTTCTATAATCTTCGCCTAGTTTTTTGTGATCTTTAGTTAATTTATCATAATTTTGAGATAAATTAGTTTCTTCTTCACCAAGAAGTTTATCTGCGTCAACAGCTAATTCGAATACTGTTTTGTATGCTGTAATAATATTTGCACTCATTTCTTCAGCAGTTTTTCCTTCTTCTAACATATATTCAAATGCTGCATAAGATGAATTAACTTCTTGCAATGTCGCAGTTAGTCCTTCTAACATGGGCTTTGCAGAAGCAATTTCTTTAGGGTTCATTTTTTTCATTGCATTTGTAATTTGATTTGATAAATCAGTATTCTTTTTATTTATTTCTTTAACATTAAGTGTTGCGATGTCGTCTAGACTTTCAGTACAAGCGCCGTTTGTTATTTTTAATGGATTACAAAATCTTCTAGTTTCCAAATAAGTATTAACTGAACCTAATTGAATTTTGTTTAATTCATCTGGGCTTGCTACCACGTCTGCTTCGTTTGCAAGTGTTTTGAATGTTGCGTTTAACTGAGTATATTCTTTAATAGATTCTTTAACTTGTTCACGCTTTGCATTTAGTTTTTTGATACTTCCAGCATCAGATCTAGCAACATCATCGAATTTTGATTTAATAAATCCTGATTGAGTTTCTGATATTTGGTTTGCATTAACACTTTGTGTAAGAATACTTTCAATTTTTTGTAAATGGTCTTCTTTATTGTCTTTGACAGTATTATCGTACCATAATACTCCTCCTCCAATAAGTCCTGCAAATGCTGCTGCAACTACTCCTCCAATAAGTTTGCTTTTGTGATTGTCTATAAAACTTTTTGAATCATCACCATTTTCCATTTTAACTCCTCCGACTTGTTGATCCTCTAGATCATTTTTTTTATCTTCATTATTTTCAGTTAATTTTATTTCTTCGATATTTTCGTTTAATTCTTTTGTGGGTTTTTCTTCTAAAATTGGTTTATTTGTTTCTACTTTTTGAACTATTGGTTTTTGCTCAATAGATTCAATTTGTGCAGATTCTTCTGCAACTGGTTCGTCGACTGTGATTTGTTGAGGTCCTAAACATATTACTTTTTCTTCGCCAGGCACTCCAAAATTGGGATCTGCAATCAATGCTTTTCCAATAGAATCTACTTCTTCAGCATTCATTTGTTCATAAGGTTTTGAAATTTCGCCTAACTCTTCTTTTGGAACTTCTATAATTGGATCTTGAGCAATTTTAATTTCTTCAGGCTCAATTTTTAATTTGGAGGGTTCTTCGGGTTCAACTTGTTTTCCTGTTGTACTTTCTTCAATAGGTTCTCCTTCCAATATTGTGATTTCTTTAATAGGTTCAGATTCTACTTGCTGCTCTTCTTGTACTTTTGATTGAATGCAGTGGTATGTATTAAATAATTTTTCTATTGTATTTATCTCGTCGGAGTTGATTATTGAAACTTGTTTTTGCTTTGAATCCACGCCTTTGTTTATATCTTCATTTAAGTCGTTAGGTTCTGCATATTCAGAAATTAATAATTTAAATGCATCTAATTCTTTTAATTTTACAAACAGCATTACACCTTCATGATCGTCAGTGCCATAATCTACCTCGTCGCCTAAATCATAAGTTGCTAATATGCTTGGAGCATCATAATTTATTTCAGAAATAATTCCTGCTATTTTTTGATTTTCTGTTAAATCTTGGATTCCTGTTATAAGTTCGGCTGCCTTTGAAAAATAAAGAACTGTTGCTTTTTCATTTTGGTATGTATTCTCGAACCAATTAAAATGATCTTTGATTTTTTGAGAAACATCGCTAAATGGTCCTCCTACAAATAGGATATTTTCTAGAGATGGATTTGTTTTGTTAGATTCGTCTGTCATTTTACCCCCCAGTAAAATTATTAAGTATTGAGATATTACTCGTTTTTAATATCTTATAAGAATAATTCGAGCACATATTTAAAGATTTCTATTTTTAAGTATTTTTAAGTAGTTACAATTTGTTTTGTCTAAAAAGCAACATATTTAAATAGGATTTGAAAATTTAGTCAAAGTGGTAAACCTGCCTCGGTGGCTTAGTCGTATAGCGCGCGCTTGGTATTGTGATGATGGATTTTATTTATTGTTACTAACAGAAAGCGCGAGGTCGCGAGTTCAAATCTCGCTCGAGGCTTACATTTCTTTTATTTTTTTATTTTTTTATTTTTTTATTTTTTTGTTTGTTGTTGTTTATTTTTTGTTTGTTTGTTATTTTTTTGCAATGCTCCAAAGAAAATTGAAATAACTTTTAAACCCGTCTGCAACTTCTTGGTTTTGAATAAAAAATGCATAAGGTTTATCTCCCCATATAAATATGCAAATTTTATCTTCACAAATGTCTATTGCTGATGGACTAACATATCCTTTCGGCATGTATTTTACAGAAGTATTTTTTTGATAATGAGGCATATTTCTTATTGGACTGTCGTGATCTGCTAATACTCTAATCTTCATTTTTTTAAGAATTAATTTGTGATTTATTCGTTTTAGAAGATTGATTAATTTGTTACCTTTGTATGCGATGTTTGAAAATGCTAAAATATCTATTTTACTTTTATCTTTGCATTCTAAAAATTTATTTAATGCTGTATTGAATCCATTTAATCCTTCATAAACTTCTGTTTTAGTAGAAATTTCTTTGAAATTTTGTAATGATTGAAGTTCAGGAACTAATTTGTTTATTTCTTGTTTTCGATCGTTGACTAATTGATTTAACATCTCGGGATTTACTGCGCTAAACAATCTTCCTGTTGAAATTCGTTCATATGTGACTAGACCTTTTCCAATTAATGTATCTAGCGAAGAATATACTCTTGAATTTGAGATGCTTGTCGATCTTTTGATTAATGCGCCGGTTGATTTTGGATTTTTCAATAATGTTATGTAAACATCAACCTCGTTGTTTGTAAGTCCAAGGAATCTTAATTTTTCTTTGTATTTGTCCATAGTATTCCCATCAGGGAGGACTCATATTTAAATTTTGTGGTAACGCACCAGTAGTCATGACAAGTATTATTTTAGTGATAATTTGGATATTAGCAACTCTAGTTCTAACTTCGATAGCAGGAATACTTGGTAAGAAGTTTGGAGTTGAGTTTCTGATAGGAACAATGGCTGCAATGGCAGTTATTGCTAATGTATTGGCTGCAAAAATCGTTCAATTTGGTCCATTTACAGTTGCAGGAGGAATTATTGCGTTTTCAGTTACTTTCTTGATAACAGATATTATATCTGAAAAATGGGGAAAGAAAGAAGCAAAACGAGCTGTATGGTGTGGAGTATTTGCAAATGTATTATTTATTGTGTCAATATTCATAGTAATATCGTGGGATGCGGCGCCATTTGCTAAAGAGTTGGGAACAATGTTTGATTCTGTATTGGGATTAACGCCAAGAATAGCAATAGCGAGTGTGGTAACTTATTTTGTAAGTCAATCACATGATGTTTGGGCTTTTCATTTTTGGAAAAAAATTACCAAAGGAAAACATATGTGGCTGCGAAATAATGCATCAACAATAGTTAGTCAAGCAATAGACACTACTATGTTTACTTTGTTAGCTTTTTATGGTATTTTTCCAACTGCACAGCTTCCTATGATTATTTTAGGAGGTTGGCTGGCTAAAGTATTGGTAGCAATATTGGATACTCCATTTATGTATATAGTTATTCGAATAATGGATTTAATTCCTTCAAAGATTTATAGAATTCAGAAGGGAAGATAGAGGGAGTATCGAATACAATTTGTTTTTTT
>JABJCP010000041.1 GCA_018668595.1 Candidatus Woesearchaeota archaeon | reverse complement strand
TTTTTAAAATTTAAAAAAGAGGGTGGATTGTGTCGCATAAACATAAATATCTTTATCCAAAGAGTCTATTGAATAATAGACGCGCACAAGTAACAATATTCATAATAATAGGTTTACTAATTCTAATTTCTGTAGGGACTGTTATATATCTAAAAGGAAAAGGAGTTGCTGATTTTGATTTCTTACAACCAAAAACAACACCTGTAGAAGAATTCATAGACGCATGTGTACAATCAGTTGCATCCGACGCTATTTCATTACTTGGGGGACAAGGCGGGTTCATAGTTTTACCAACTGAAATAACACAAAACCCATCCAAATATGTTTCGCTATTACCTGGAGCAAAATTTGATTCTGCGCCAAAAGTACCTTATTGGTATTACGACGGAAGAAATCAAATACCGACATTAGAATTTATACAATTAGAAGTAAATAATTATGTTCAGCAAAATTTGCAAAAATGCACTGGAAATTTTAAACATTTTGATAATGAATTTGATATAATAGAAAGAACACTTCCATTTGTAAGTACTGTATTCACAGATAAAGATGTCTTAATAAAAGTAGACTGGGATATCGACGTGCGAGACAAAGGAACTGTTGAATATAAAAATTATAAAGAATTTGTTTCTCATGTACCTGTAAAAATTAAACGAATATGGGAATTAGCAAATTTAATTTTAGAATCAGAAAATGAATACAATCATTTTGAAGAAATGACTGTAGACTATATGGCATTACATCCTGCAAGTCTTATTCCTTTTTCAGGAGTAGACTTGAGTTGTAAAAGAAATGTTTGGTCTGCAATCGAAATAAAAGAAACACTACAAGATGAACTAGCTGTTTTTATGACGGGAGTTCGATTTGAGAATACTGATTATCCACCATTTAAAGCAGATGAAAAAGTATATGAAGAATTTGCAGGCATAACTCGAGAACAAGCATACAAAGGAGACTTGCCAGGAGTTCCACCTGCAGATGCATATATGTATTTTCACGCATTCTTTAATATTTCTGATGATGATGCAGATTACACAGATATTTCTGCAGGAGCATCATACAAACCCGACTGGGGAATGAAATTATTTGCATCACCTAATGATTATGGAATTATGAAAAGTGGAGAAGGAGATTTTCGAACAGAAATATTGCGATTCTTATGTTTGCAATTATATCACTTTACT
Organism: Candidatus Woesearchaeota archaeon; assembly: GCA_018668595.1. Classification (GTDB taxonomy): domain Archaea; phylum Nanobdellota; class Nanobdellia; order Woesearchaeales; family UBA11576; genus JABJCP01. The sequence goes on along the minus strand of JABJCP010000041.1, from coordinate 23,533 downwards.
TATGATATAACTTATCCTGTGATGATATCTTTATCAGATCCTGATGCATTCCACGGAAAAGGATTTGTATTTAGATATGCATTCCCTGTACAAATATATCATAATGAACCAGATAGATCAATGTTGCCTACAAAGTTTAGAGAACCAGATAATTTTGGATTTGATCAATGTGATACAATAAATGATGATCGAGAAGTATCAGTTATTGTGCGAGACTCAGTATATTTGAATGAATTAAACAAAGTGAATTTATCTTATGAATGCTTTATACTAAATTGTGATCTTGGAAAAACAAGTCCTCAACAAGGAAAATATCAATGGAAAGGATTTTTGCCAGATGGTTGTGGTCGAGGAGTAGTAGTTGCGAAAGCACCAGGATATTTGGATTCAAGAAAACAAGTAACTAGCGAATATGTAGATGTTTACATGCACCCTTTGTATAACTTATCAGTTAAAGTTAAAAAACACACACTCTATTCGGCGCAGACCGGAGCAATAGGTGCAGGATCAATACTTGCTCCAAATGAATATGCAATAATACAAATAACATCAAAAGATCCAGAATACTCATTTTTTGAAAAATATGGCGCGATAGAACAACTAAATAAATCAGTAATACAAATGATTAATAATAATGTAGAATATGATCTTAATATATACTTAATGACAGAATCAGATAATGCACCGGGAATAATTGGTGGTTGGCAAGGAAAATGGAATGTAAATGTTGGAGATGTAAAAGACGCAACAGAAATTGTGTTTAATGTCGTCGAGAAATTTCCACATCCAAAAACAGATGATCAATTAATATCTTTGTGGGAAAAATTATCAAACAGAACAGAATACTATCCAGATATAAATCCAGAGTTTAATTGAATACCTTAGGCATTACTGCCTTGGTATATTAGTTGAACATAACATGTTTAATGTTGTCAAAGTTTGACTTTGATGATGTCAGTATCGAGCAAAGCGAGTTGCTGAGTTATTGCAGAAAAACACCTGATTCATGCAAGGTGTTTTGCGACAAATCAAATTCATAGAATTTGATAAATTACCGCAGTACTGCCTTGGTAAAAAAATATAATAATTGAAAAAAATAAACACATGAAAAAATCAAAGATATCAAAAAAACTTGAAAATCTTGGTTTTAATAAAACCTTATTCATAAATTCAATAGCTTTGCTAATGGCGTGGCTAATGATACTTTTACCAGTTTATACTGCAGAAGCATTTGAAATCACATTTAATCAAAACACAGCACAAGTAACTCCAAATACTGCATGGATTGCATGGACGACAGACGAAGCTGCATCCTCTGGAATAGTATATGGATTAATGTCCCCTCCAAATAAACAACAATCAGAACCAGGACAAAGATTTGATCATTCAATGAATTTGACAAATTTACAATCTGACAAAACATATTATTACTGGTTGTTTGGAGTTAGCGAATCTGGAGAAAATGCAACAAACAAAAACAATGGAGAATATTATCAATTCAAAACATTACCTCCTCCAGACGGAGAACCACCAAAACAAGTAGACTTAGAAGCAACATCAATAACAAAAACAGAAATAACATTAACATGGGAACCAAATGTTGACGATAAAGATATAGCAAAATATAATGTTTACAAAACAAATGAATTAATTGGAGATGGAATTGTAGTAAAAACATTTACAGATGTAAACCTGACTTCTGGCGTCGAGTATAGTTATGAAGTTGCAGCAGTAGATATAACGGGAAATGAAGGAGAAAAATCTGCAATCAAAGTAAAAACTCTAGATCAATATTCTCAAGAAATAATTATATCAGAATTAAAAGCAGATGTTACAGGAGTAAATGTGCTATTGACTTGGAACACAAATAATCACACAAGTGCAGAAGTAAAATATGGACCTTCTGATTCAACACCGAGCAATACTGCAACAAAATCAGATATGAGTTTAATTCACAATGTAACCCTATCAAATTTACAACCAAACAAAGAATATGCAGCAATAGTGCAAAGTTGTGATTCACACACAAACTGTGGAATTGAAAATATTAGTTTTACAACATCAGAAAAAATTGAATTAAAATTAGAAATTACAAATAAATTATTTGATAATGATCCTAATACTATATTATTTCATAATTCAAATGAAATGGATATTGTTGGAGAAAGTACTCCTGGAGCAGAAGTTGATATTTATGTCGACGGAAAAGCAAAACGATTTTCAAAAGTAGGATCAAATGGACTTTTCTCATTTAAGAAAGTCGGACTAACACCTGGTGCAAAACAAACAGAAGTAAAAATAACTGCAACAGATAAAGTAAATCTTGTAGAATTTATAGAAAAAGTACAATTAGATTTGGATGCGCCCAACGTACAATTAGATAATATATCTACATTTTCAGGAGAAGCAAATTTAGAAATAAAAGGAAATTTAACTGACGATACATTTCCCATAAAAGTATTAATACAAAAAATAATACCTGATGATTCAACTCCTCCTGCACAAGTTGTGAACATGTCAGAACTAGAAGCATCAGACAATTCTATACAACTAAGTTGGAGTGCGCCTGCTGATTATGACTTACAAAAATTTATAGTATATAGAAATAATGTATTTGATGTTGGCGGATTAGCACCAATAGCAACAGTAGAAAAAGGAACAACAAAATATACAGATTCAAAAGTAAGTTCAAACACAGAATATGAATATGCAGTAAGTGCCCTTGACACTGCAGGAAATGAAGGACAAAAATCAGATTCAATAACTGTTTTAACTCTTAATGGAACTGCATCAAAAGATCCGATAGTACAATTAAAACCTGAAGATATAAGATCAGAACTTACCACAACACAAGAAATAACTAAATCAGGAAAGTTTTCAGTAAGTGTAGCACTAAATGAAGGAAAAAACGATTTACAAATAATGTTTGTCGACGATGCAGGAAATAAATACGAATATCAAATATCAGTAATGCATGACTCAACACCTCCTAATATTTTGACGCCAACATCAGAAGAAATATTAAGCAGGTTTAGTCCATCTTACACTTCAGAAATTCCATTTACAGGACAAGTAGATTCAAACGCAACAGTAAAAATTTGGATTAATCCAGGATTAGGAAATAAAACTCCAAGTTATGAAATTCAAACAGATGAAAGTGGAATATTCTCAGTTGACTTAACCTTATCTCGAGATAAAGGAATAGGATCGAATTCAGTTGATACAGCAATTACTTCTACTAATTTTCAATTAGGTGGAGATGATGGAAGTGAAAATGTAATACGAGTAATTGCAGTAGATGCAGCAGGACAAGAAAGCGAACCTGTTGAATCAACAATACTATATACTTCATGTGGGAGCGGATACTTTTTTAATCCAGACATAAAAAAAGTAGGAGCAATACTAAATTCTAGAGAAATAATAGAAGGAATAGCAGCAACAGGATTTGAATATGTTTTATCGTGGGTTGGTGGAAGTAAAGGTGCAAGAATAACAAACATAAGAGTAGAACCTGCAAAACTAAGTGAACATGATTTAATAAAATATGATCCAATAAATGAATGGTTAACAATAGTAAATCCTCCATATCATCCGATGAATAATTGGAGTTATGGATCTGTACTTCTAAACTTTAAACAACCATTAATAGAAGGAAACACAACTTTTGAAAAAGAGAAAAACATAAGCAATCATCGACGAGATGAATGTATGCCTGGATTTGGATGTTTTAAATTTAAGTTAATGATGACTATCGATTTCCAAAGAAATGATGCGATGATACCGCAACAAACAGCAGGTGGAGAAACATGGATGGAACCCACAACACAAAAAACATGTATAGATTTTAATGTGTTAGTAGATGAAAGAATAGATCCATCGATACTTCCTCAAAATTTCTTAAAAGCAACAGTGGATTTTTTAGACACTGCAATAGACGCGCTAGAAGGGATACAAGAACCAATCAAAAAAATAACTCAAATAGTTTGGGCAATATGTTTAGTTTCAATGCTTGCAAAACTCGTAATGAATATGAAAAAAGAATATGTTTGTAAGTTTCAATCAGCAATATCTTCTGACGTAATTAAAAGCACGATAAAATCAGTACTTGGTGTGGGAATGACTGTTGAAGATGTAGCATCATACGGCGGATGTGAGTATGAATTCAAATCAAAAGATCAAGGAACTTATGATGTATGCATGGAATGTAGTGAGGCAATAAAGAAAAAATGGAAAATAGATAAATTATTTACAATGACTTGTGATAGAATATTTTGTCCAGCAGTAATAACAATGCAGCACTTCATAAAAGAAAATAGAATTGCACCAGGATCATATAGTTATTCAAAAATACAAGGTTTAGTTAGTAATCCTGTAGCGAGTGAAACCGGAACAGCACCTGCTGAAGCAGAAGAATCACAACCAAAAACAGTAGATTTATCGAATCATAAAAAATTCTACACATATCAAGATGTAGTAGATTCACAAGGTGGAAAGTTAAATAAAGTTGCAAAAACATTAAAAGATGCAAAAACAGACTGTGCATTTGCAAATCCGACAAGAAGTACAATAAAAGAATTATTTTACTTATTTGAATATGGAGAAAACGAAAAAGATGATCATGTACAATTCTTTAGTTTTGATTCACTACCTGACGGAAAAACATTAAAACAAGCATGTGAAGAACCACACCCTCCACAAGCAGCATGTTGTCCATTTGATTATAATAGAATATGGCAATGGGGAGCAGTATTTGTTAATGAAGTAAAACAAAGTTATTGCATGACTGATAGAAAAGCAGACGAGTGCAGTTTTGGAAATTCGCTTTTAGAAAGTGTAGCGGGATTATGTGAACCAGATAAAAAAACAAACACCTATGCAGAAATACCTCAAGACTTAGCATGGTACAAATCCACCCAATTTAATTTTGGCGGAGTAATGGCAGGAAAACCAAAAGTATATTATAAAATAGAATATGATGATTCAGGAAGATTAACAGGTGTTCATAGAGGATTTATTGTACAGGATACAGTACTTGAAGCAAATGATGCTAAAAAAGAAGCAGAAAAAAATGCATTATTATCTAAAGTGAATTCAGATGATGTAGTAGAAATTCAAAACCAAAACAGATTCATATATGCAAACAGAGCAAGCAACCTCGTCGAGGCCTTTGATGTTTTAGACCCTTCAAATGTAGAAAATGAAGAAGAAGTAGACATGGATGCAGCAATTGATAAATTTTATCAAGATTTAAAATATGAACCTCAACCTGTAACAACATATGGTGTTACTAAGATGGGGGAAGTTGATTCAGTAGTAGGAAAATCATCAACTGTTGGAGAAAAACCAATAGTATCGTTTGTTCAAAGTTCAAAAGGGGTTAGTGGATCAAACAAATACATAGAAAGATTATATGAAGAAGTAGCAGGAATAACAGGATCAACCGACGACAAATACATAGCAGATCCAAGAAATTCATTTATTCAAAGTTTATTTACTCTTTGCTTGCGTGCAATAGTTGCATGGATACAACACCTAATAAATTTTATGTTAATGCTCAAACAATGTTTTGAAACAATTATGCTCACAGGAGATGGAAGTGCAGGAGTATGTCAAAATCTAATTAGCCAATATATTTGTGATTTATTTTACGAATTAATATCTTGTTTAGTAAAATCCGTCGGAGGACATGGGCAAGAACAAGGAATAGGCGGAATTGGAGGAATATTTGCCGCCATGCAAACAGGATCACAATCAGTAACAGATGATGTAGCAGGAAGATATGGAGAAAGTAATTTCTTTTCACAACAACTAACTGCACAAAACCTAGTTCATGATTTATGTATTTGGGCATTCACAGGAGAATGGCCGACAGATTGGAGTAGCATACTTGATATTTCAACAACAATGCCAATTAATAGCAGTGTATTAATATTTAACCCGACGAGAAGATTCAATGGAATTGGAACTGATGAAAATGGAGTATTCAATTATAGATTTAGTTACTGGATTTCAGCAGGAGCAGACATACAATATACTGTAATGTTAGTTTGTAGTGGTGATAAAACAGGATGTGACACCGAAGATGGAGTTTGTGATTGTGGACGCATAGCAACAATACCTCCTCAAGATTCAGGATTATTAAGTAATGTAAAAAAATCAGGAAATTGTCCAGAAAACATGCAACTAAAAACAGGAAAATCTTGTAATGAAGAAATACTACTACGACTAGAACAGCCTCTTCGTTATGATAAAGTAAAAATTTCATGGGAACCATTATCCCAAGATTTACAACCATCTGCAGAACAAGGATCAGGAATGAGCTTTGGATCATTTGCAATGGATAACATGGATCCTGAAGCATTAAAAGGATCAGACACAGCAGACATAACTGAAATGGGTGGCACGCCAAGTTATTGTGGATTTGATATAACTGCATTAAAATTTAGATGTGGATATGGAAGACCAGATATAGGTGCAATAAAAATAATGCCGACCATCGAACCTGCAAGAGGGGCTGGTCGACCAGCATATTTAGGAGATACAGATTTGTTTAAAATGCAAGTCTTACAAAAAATACCAAAAGACAAAAGAGAAAGTTGTATAGATGGAAGTTGTGAGCATGTAAAATATTTAATTGTAGAACAGATAACCAATAAAGCTACTAATAATAAAGTATGGCCTCCCTCAGGATTATCAACAAAAGAGTTACCTTATTTTAAATTAGATACAAATACTGTGCATGATGTGCTGTTTTCAACATTATTTACAGATATTTCAACAGTGCCATTTGAAGTTAAAAAAGAATTTTTCTCACCATATGCAGCACAAGCAGTAGGCGTGAGTGGAAAAGGAATTTGCGAATACAAAACAAATGTACAAGGAGCAAATAAAGGAAGTTTTAAAGATGAATATTTAGATACTATGCCTGGACAAACTGGAAAAGTAGTGTGTTCAAGCAGTGGACCTGCGTATGCTGTAAAAATAATTGCGAAAAATATTGGAGGAATGAAATTCTTTTATCAAATGGGAACATTATCTCAAAATAATAAAAATAAATTTGAACCAATAAAAAACGCACAAGAAAAAGAATGTGAAACACTTGAGCCAAGAAAAATGGAGTGTGGAGAAAATGGAGAAATCACTTTTAAACATACAGAATTACTTGATCAATATTATGCTGAGCAAGAAACTAAAAATGCGAAAAATATGCCTGAACTGGAATTTGTAGCAGCCTATACTTCGACTGGTGAATATGAAAATGCAAATCTAGATCCATATTGTACAGCAGAAGAAATAGACTTTGAAGTACTAGTGGGTGTATACAATGGCGAAGATAATGGCGGTTGGTTTACAAAATCATCAAACTTATTCATAGATGAAAATGGAGAAAAAATACAAGAAAAAATACCTGTAAAAATAGTATGCCGTGAAGGAGGAAATAATGATTTCTTTTCAAATCAAGGAGTTTGGATTAATATAGGTTCACAAAAGTTAGTGTTAAATTACACTCACGACGCAACAAATCCTAACAAAGGAATGTGGTTACATAATGCAGACATGATGGATTCGGTTTTAGTTGGACCAGTAACAAAAAAACTACCTAATGTACAGGTTACAATGAAAACAATGCAAGGATCACCAGTAGTATACTTGGACATGGGACTTGCAAAAAAACAATTCATACAAGGATATAGTAAACTTATGTTTAAACCAGACGGAAGTTCAGAGTCACAATTAAAAGAAGTTCCACTAGGATGTGAAGGAGAATTACCTTGCATATTTGATGTGCAAAACGAAGGATTAATTTTAGGACTGCAAATAGCACCTGCAGGAGAATACATATTTGAAAAACTAGGAGATAAAACAGCAGGAGACATATGTGGAGTAATGAATAGCATAGGGTACGCATGCACAGGACCTGCAATAGTAACAACAGGAGTACAAATAAATTATGGACTCGACTTATTAAATATAGACAAATTAACATTAGGACAATATGCAGAAAAAAATGATGGATTTACAATAAATGGAAATGTGGACACAGCAGCACCATTAGCAAATGTAAAAATATACTTACATAATGTAAAAGGCGGATTGTCGTCGAACTCAGCAGAAGTAAGTATAGGTACTGTTAAATGGAATATTTGTGAAGACGATACAAAAACAAATTGCTACACAACAGGATCAGAAAACTTTGATGGTAAAGATGGATATTATATAGAATTAGTATTTGGTTCAGACAATATTGGCAAAGATCAACAGTGGGTATTTAGCAAATTATACAAAGCAACAGAATCTACAGGATCAATAGCAATGGTTGGAAAAGGACCAGTAACAATCAATAATCAAAATGATGAACAATTAGAGAAACAATATGGACTAGAAATATTCAAAAACATACACTCGCAAGATCAAACCTATGCAGAATTCATATTCCAAAATTTTGACATGGATGATACGAGTTTTGAAATTGAAATGAAAGCAACAGTAACAAAAGAATATTTCAAAAAGTATACAGACATAAAAATGAAAAACCTACATGCACAATTTGGTGATGATGTAGCATATGGAATGTTGTTTGATGCAACACATGCAGAAGTATCAATAGATGGAAATGAAATTGCTTGGTGCAAAACAATACCCATAAGCGGAACAGCACCCTGTTATTATAATGAAAGTTCGTCGAGTGTTGTGATAAGAATATTCGAAGCAATGTCTGATTTTAAGAAAATAAAAGTTCATAATTTAACAAAAATGGGCGCAGGAGTAATAGTGAAAAAAATACCCGATTATGCAAACGGAGATATAGTTTTAAGTAAAAACAAAAATGAAGAATATGGACTAGTATTATTAGATAAAGATAATCATTTAACAGGATTAGGATATGGAGTATTAACAATAAGTAATTATAAAAGACAATCAAATGGATTTTCAATGTCCATAGACACAACATCATTACAAGGAACACAACCAATCCAAATAAAAATACCAGTAGCAAGAATGGGCTATGACTTGCAAACAAAAGCAAACGTAACAGGAATACCAAAATGTAATGCGCAAAAATCAGTAATACCTTGTTGGGCAGAAGAAGGAAAAGTATGAAATTAAATTATAATTAATACGAAATTAAAATAATAATTAAAATTGCAAATAAAATAAATTTTTAAAAATATGAAAAATAAAATGCATAAATGGATGATTGTAATTGGGGTTTTGGTAGTTTTGATTTTTATGAGTTCGGAGGTTTTAGGAGATACATGTGTGCAAAATAAAAATTGGTATAAAGATAATATGTGGTTCTGTTTTGCAGACACAAAATATCCTCAAGGTATTCCTTGTTCTTCAAATAGCGATTGTAAATCAAATTACGAAATAAATGTTCAAAATGCAGAAAATACTGGTTGCTGTTGGAAAAATCAAATCTGTACAGGAATTGCGAATGTATACTTTAAAGGAGGGATCTCTAATTCTGGAGGGAATTATGAATTTACTTGTCAACCTCCCACTTGTTATAAAAATAGTCATTGTGGGAGTTATTTATGTTTATATGGATCTAATGGCGGTAAGTGTTCTGAAAAATATACTAGCATTAATAATCCTAATTATTATACTACTCTTCAGGATGGTTGTCCGAATGGTAAATATTTATATAAACCTGATTCAGGATATTACAAGTGCGTAGATTGTCTTTTAGATACTCAATGTCTTTATGGCGGAACTTGTAATGATAATAAATGTGTTGGAGTTGGAGAGTGTGTGGATTCGAGTGATTGTGTTATTAATCTTCATGAATCTGATGTAGTTGAGCCTAACAATTGTGTTAATAATCACTGTGTTAAACATGGTTGTAATATTGATTCAGATTGTGATCGATTTTCTTCTGAAGTAGGTAATGTATGCGATACATCACAACATAAATGTGTGAAATGTTTGGAAGATGATGATTGTGAAAATCCATCATTTGAATGTTCTAATAATAACTGTCTTCCTAAAGATTGTAATGACGATCCTTGTTGTCAAGCAAATGGATATGCTGTTTTTGATTCTATTTTTGAACAATGTGCAGATTGTGATTCTTCAAATTATAATGATGGAACTCCTTGTGTAGCTGGAAGTGAAGTCGAATGTACTCAACAAGAAAAAAGTAAATGTAATGGTGAAACTCCTTATTGTAGTTCTGGTTATAAATGTGTGGAATGTTTAAAAGATAATCAATGTGTAGTTTCAGATAAAAAAAATGCAGTTTGTGTTTTAGGTTCATGCAAATATAGCTGTAGTGATAATGCAGATTGTAACTGGCCTTATGCAACTTGCAATTCAGGTAGTTGTGTTACTACAAATTGTGGATTATTTGCTTGTGCAGCACCTGGAGAACAAAATTTATTTGGCATGAATTGGGATCTGGGAATGTATTGTCATCTTGATACTTTAACTTGTAAATTAGGAAATCCAAAAACAACAAATAAAAATAATGGACCATATAATGGCCCTAGTTCAAAAACAACAAAACCAGATAAGGATGATGCAGAATTTATTGTTCTTAATTTAATGCCAGGAACATTTTATCAAATACAAACAAAAAAAATGCAAGATCTTGGATGTGCAAAAAAGAATACTAAAACTCCAGGACAATGTATTGATATAACTGATGATGCTTGTGTTAAAGGAGCAGGAGACTGTGCACAACCTTACAAGGGAGTATGTCCAGGACAAGATTTATTTTGTTGTGCAAATAAAATATCAGAAGAAGAAACACATGATAAGAAAAAATGTGAACCTAAACCTGCAAGTACAGGGGGTGGTGGAAGTGGAGGAGGTTTATCATCAGGAGCATGTCCTATATTATCAGGACCAAGTAATGTTTTATCTGCAATAAATCCATATCAAAAACAAGCAGCCAATACAGGCGTTGCTCCTGCTATACTTAGTCATCATGTAACCTTATTGGAGACAACAAGTAATTTACAATTTACCGATGGAAATTGTAAACAATATGGAGGAGATTATGCTTGTGGCACATTATATTCTTTTAATAATCCTTCAAGTAGTCAAGCAAAACAATATGGAAAAATAGGATTTTGTAGACAACCAAGTTGTAAATTAATCGAATTAGGGTCTGGTTATGGAAGTATGATTAATTGTTTGCAAAATTTGAAATTTGGTAATTCTGATAGTAATTGTATTGCTAAAGCATCTGGTGTCCAAGAAGAAAATAATGGTGTTTGGATGAATTTTAAATGCGAGAGTAATGATTGTAGTGAAGAATCCTGTAGTGAAGCATTTAGTGCAATGTATTCAGGCTTACCTGCAAAACAATTTCAACACACAGGAACTTTTAATTACAAAGCATTTGTATCTTTTGATAGTTTATTTGGAACTAAATTAACTGACGGAGGATATTGCCAAACAGATTCAGGTTGTGATTGTACTAATATTAAAAAGACAAAAACAGTAAAAATAAAATTTGGAAGTACTTGTTTCGAACATTGTGGAGATTTAGAATACATACCTGATAATCCTTGTACTTGTTCAACAGGAACTATGGGTTATTTTGCAAATAGTCCTTTAGTTTGTTGTGCTGGAAGCGCGTTTAGTAAAAAATTTGTGATGGATAAAGAACAGACTACTCCTATTACAACTTGCGGGAAGTGTGTGAATATTAAAAGTTGTAATGATTATGATGATCAAAGTTGTGATGCAGACCCTTGTAAAATCTCGTTTCAAAAAGGAACAATTTGTGAATTGACCGCAAGTGGGGGTTATTATTCTTGTAAAGCAAAAAAATCTTCATCCTCGACGTCAAATGCGAATTCAGGTAAAGGAACTATTAAAATTAAATTTAAAAATTTAGGTAGTGTTGACGCAAATGAAGTGATTGATGGATTTAGTGTAGATATTTATGAATGTGAGTCGAGTGTGGATTGTTCTCCATCAAATAAAAAAATTGCAAGTTTGTCTGGTGGAGCAACAAATAAACCTCTTTCAACAACTGTAACTTTGCCTGAATTAGGTAATGTTAAATTCTTTGTTCAAGGAAAAAAATCAGGCATCCAATGGGTTGCGAAAACTGCTTCAACGTCTTTTAACAAAGAAAAAGGAAAAACTAAAGATACTGTTACTTTAACATTCAAAAAAGAAGGAACTGGTTTTTTGGGCAAGTTATTAGGTGGGAAGTAAGTAAAAAATGGTAGATGAAACAGTCAAAACAAAATCAATACTGAATTATAAATTAATAATTCCAATAGGGTTAGTTATAATATTTTTAATACTTTTAATTGTAGGAATATTTTGGTATAATAATTCAAAAACAAATCCTAAAAGTATTTTTTACTCAGGGAATATCGGAGATGGAGTTGACGATCCAGAATTAATTACATTAGAAGAATTAAATAGTTTAGAATATAGAAATAAAATAATAACAGCAGCACTACTTACTAACGATTATCAAAAATGTAAAGACCTTCCATTATTATCTGGAGAAGGATCAGAAGATCACTGTTATCAACAACTTTCAATGCACATAAAAGAAGAATGGCCTTGCGCATTTATGAACTGGCAAACAGGACCTTATTCTCGAGATGAATGTTTACTAGATTTATCAATTGAACTTGAAAAGCCAGAACTATGTGACGAAATGACACAGGTTGCAGGAGAATATTCTAGAGATCAATGTTTTTTAAAATATGCAGTTATGGATGAAAACGAAATTTATTGTGAAAACATGTTTGCAGTATCTGGAGATATATCAAGAGACGAATGTTTTACATACTTAGCAGAAATTTGGTCTGATGAAACCCTTTGTGAAAATGTAGAATCAGAAACAGGATTTGGATCAAAAGAAGACTGCTATGCTCGAGTCGCTATAACTGATATTGATGTAACTCTCTGTGAAAATATTAAAACAGAAAATCTAAAAACAAATTGTTTAGCAAATGTAAAAGAAAAAATGGTTGAATGGGGAATTACAGAAGAATAATATGTTAATTAAATCATTTTAATTAGGTTATTTTAACCATGATATTCCTCTTATAATATTTCAATTAAATTAATATGCAAATCAATAAAAATCTTCAAAAATTTGCAAACCTACTAAAACAAGTTGGTGTTTTAATAATTAAAAATCCTGCACTGTTTTTTCTTGTTGTACTTTTTGATTTTATATTTGTATTTGTATTCTCAGTAACTTATGGAATTGTACAATTAAAAATGTTAGATGTAATCTCCAGATTATTTACATTAATTGGAGAAGAAACAGGAGGATTAGCATATTCATTAAATGCAGAAAACTTTTCAAAAGCAGCAAGTCTTGCAAATAATCCTCAATTCAATCAACTAACCGGAACACTCATGAAATATGTATTAATAGGATTTTTAGTGTTATTTGTGTGTTTTGTATTATTTGAATCAGTAGCTTGGTTTTTCTCATATAGATTATCAAATAATAAAGATAATAAATTAGGTTTTTTTAGATACATCAAAAATTTTGTAGTTTTGACTGTACCATTTATGCTTGCAACAGATCTTTGGATATTATATTGCATGCAAGGATTTTTATCATCAGGATTAAGTATTGCTCCTCTAATTCCAAAAGGTTGGTGGAAATTTATTTTTGGAATAGGAATTGTTGTAATTTGGTATTTTGGAATACTTGCGTTTAGTTCAGAAAAAAAAGGTATTTGGGCAAATTTCAAACAAGCATTTAGACTAGGAACAAAACAAATAAATCATGTATGGATTAGTGCAGTATTTGTAATTGTTGTAACAATATTGATTGACTTATTTTTAAAAGTACCTTGGCTAGTTGATGCAAAAGTAGCTTACTTTATTATGGGATTTATTTTACTCTTTTTGTGGTTTGTTTATGCTAGAGTTTTAATGTTTAAAACAGTAAAAATAGCAGTTGATAAAAATAGACAAAAACCACATGCAAAAATGAGTGTGGTGAGTGTTAAGAAAAAGTGAAATGCCTATTTGGTTTCTTTAACTTGTTGTTCAATTAATAATTTGGTATTTCTTTTTCCTAAAAAAAGGTTTATTAATTCATCTTTTTCAATTTCTGATACGTCAGCGTCATTTTCAAGTTCTGTGGAATATTTTATGATTCCTTTTTCTAATTTTTGTAATAAAAATAATCCATTTTCTTTTAGTTCAGTTACTAATGTATTGTTCATGATCTCTGATGAAATATTTAAAGATTGTTCGATATTATCTAATACAAATTTCATATTGTAGATGAATCCTGTTATTGCTTTGTCATATTCTGTATTGTTTTTTAGATCTATTCTTATTCTGATTTTTCCTATTTTTTCTGTAGAGAATTTGAATTGTAGGTGCGGATGATTGTGAGGTTCAGCTTCATGTTTTTCTATGCCATAATTTCTTATGATATAATTTTCGTCATCGTCTAATTCAATGTTATAATTTCCTTTTGTTGTTTTTATTCTTAGGTGAAATTCTTCATTTTTGTGATCATGAGTTGCAGATTCAGTTATCTCTATTTTTATGTTTTCTGAATCCCATTCTTTATAAGTTGTTTTGAAATATATTTCTGAATATTTTTTAAATTCCATTTTGATTACTGGTTGAATTCATAGTCATTATTCAAAATTTTAGATATTTTAGATTGGGCGATAGATCTTTTCCATTTTTCAGTAATGTTTGTTTTTTCATCTATTAATCTTAATGGTTCTTGAATATCTTGAATAAATGATTCTTCACTTAAATTAAATTCTGAATAAAATTGTCTCCAAAGAGCAATATTATCATAGGGAAATAAACTTTTATTTAGGGGGTTTATGTGTTTGGGTGTGAATTTTACTCTTAGTTCTGTTTCTAATGCTAACTCTATTGCTTTAAGATACACTTTCATAAATTCTTCAGAATAATATTTATGTTCATTATCTAATCCAAAAAATTCAAATGGTTTGTATATTTTTCTACCTTGAAATATTTTTTTAATTTTAAGATCTAGTGTGAATTCGTTCTTTGTTGATTTGATATCATTATATTCAAATTCAAAACAAATTGTTTGATTATATGTGATTAGTGTAAAAAATTTTTTTTTCCGGTTAAATTTAATTAATTTAATATTTTTGTTACCTATTGATCTAGTTCGTTTATTTAGTAATTCTAGTATTAACTCATTAAATGTTTCGTCTTTGTTTTTTAAATCTTTTAGCATGCTCCATACTTTAGCATCAACTCTTATATTTTTATGCCGTTTAAGCATTGTTTCACTTCCAATAAATTTAACCATTTTATCCATCAATTCGTTTTGAGGTATCATTTTATTTGATTATTTTCACTTTTGTATCTTATTAGGTGCATGATTTATATTAGGTTTATTACATGCGTTATATGTATTATACACGTTATACAAGTATACAACTATATAAATGTTTCTATTTATTTATGAATAGACTTGGTGTTTTATGAAGTTTTTATTTAAAATTTCGTAAGAAATGCACAAAAACCAAAATGGATTTTTGGGCACAAAAAATCTATGATTTTTGAGTATTTAGGTTGGAGATATGGTGAGTCTAAAATCACGTGTCTAAATTTTTATTATTTCTGATTTTTCTTTTATATTTGTTGATGATTTCTCTAAAACTCTGATAAAAATGAAAAATTATCGAAATATTTATATATTAAAGGATATTTTTATATCCTGTGGTTGATTTAAATCTATTACAAAATATAGTAGAACATGAGAATTTAGTAGTACCAACTTTATTCAAGCCTGTACAATTTAACATAATCAAAAAAGTATTATCTAACAAAAAGCTAAATGAAAATGAAAAAAGATATTATAGAGGAAAAATGCGCGAGAAGTTAGCCGCGTTAAAATTAATATTTGGTGAATCTAATAATTCGAACGAAATACGTGTTTTTGATGAAATAGCTTTTTTTTTACAACAAATTGGTTCATATCAAATAACAGGACTTTCTGCTTTAAAACATAATGGATATGGTTGGTATTATGCACCAAAAATAATAGAAGTATTAAACACTAAATTGGAAGGAAAAATAATAATTGGAAATAAAACACTAAAATTAATAAGAATTAAATCAATAACAAAAAGTAAAACATTACGGGATAAAGATGATGGTTTGATTTATGCAACAAATGAACAAATAATAAAAGATGTATCTATAACAAAAAATAAATATGTAAAACAAATTTGGACTCAAATGGCAACAAGATATAAACAACTTTTTGCAAAGAATTATCTAAACTATGTATCGGAACAACAAGATAAACAAATTGATTATGCAATTTATGGAGTGTAGACAATGTCAACTGTGTTAAATTTATTAAAAAAAATATTAAAAGAAATAGAACAAGATAATCCTTTTGGATTAGTTCTAAAAGGAGGAACTGCACTTTCATTATATTATTTAAATGAACATAGAGAATCAGAAGATTTAGATTTTGATGTAGATAAGAAGTTGATTACAAAACACGAAGATATAAATAAATTTTTCATTAAAATTTTAGATAAGTTAAAATCAAAAGGAATAATAATGAACTATAAATTTGGAAAAACAGGATTTGCATCAACAGATAGATATCATTCAAAGTTAATATTGACTACTTATAAAAAAATATACACTAAATTAGATTTAGACTTTATAGACCTGCCTGATAATCTTTGGAAAAAAGGACAATTAAATTTATACTCTGCAGAAAGATTATTTATATCTAAAATTATTACATTTATTCAACGAAAAGAGTTTAAAGATGCATATGATGTTTATTATTTAATTGAAAAAATAGATGTAACCAAATTTACTCCAGACACGACTGTAAAAACATTAAATGATTTTATATTTGCTATTAAATCAGAAAATTTATTGGATCTATACAAATTTGCATTTAGAAATGCTGATTTGAAGTTTAGAAATATTAAAGAAAATCAACTAAATTTATTTGCAAAACAGTTAGAACGAAAAATAAGAATTTTAATAAATAAATTATCAAAATGATATTGTTACTTAATATAGCTACTTACAATCACACATAGAATAATTTCTTTGAATAAGCTTTGGAAGGTTTTGAATTATTTCTTCACGCTGATTATTAAATCTATGTTCTAACCAACTAACCATTCCATCATAACCTTCTTTTCCATCAAATTTATCATCAAATAAATTAAATTTAGTTGGTTTGTTAACTCCATCAAAAGAAACACAAGTTTTGACGCCGCCATCAGGTTCAATTACAATAAAATTATGTTTAAGAGTGCTAACACAAATAGGGGGATAAGATTTTGGACCCATCATCGTTTGATACTTTTCAAGAAGTCCACGATCTTTTAATGTGGTGTGAAAATAACCTAAATCAAAAACTCTTGTATTTATATTTTTAACAACATATTCTACAAGTCGATTATTTTTATTTTTTTTGATATATTTCTGATTGTTTTTTTCAACTAATTCATAATTTTTTAATATATCTTTTTCAAATTCTCCAAATGAATTAGTTAGATTATCAATAGCATTATCATCTAAAACTTCGCTAGTAAGAAGATCAATATTAATTTCATCAGAAAATTCAAAGCAGGAATTAAATTCGTACTTAAAGCTCTCTTCGAACAACTCTTTATCTGGAGCAAATGGGTGATATGTAAGACCAGTAACAAAATGTTTGTTGTTTCCTTTTTTTAATTTTTTAAGATTCGTTAATTTTTTTGTTTGTGTTTTATAATTAGGATTATTCTTATTAAAAACACCTAAGAAAAAAGAAACTTCAGGAATATCTGTTTTGTTAACTATGAACTCAACAGCATCTGAAAAATCAAAAAGATTTCCATTCTGATTAGTGCTTTGGAATTTGTAAAGCATAGGTTCGCCAGTTCTGCCAAACGCAGCATGTTTGAAAAGGTCAAAGAACTTTTTGTCTAAATTTTTTAATTTATCTAAATCCATAAATTTGTTATTTCCTTTTCCAGCAACACAATGAGAACATCTTCTGGATTTGTTTTGGAATTTATCACACGTATCGCTTAAAGTAATTCCCAGATTTTTAGTATCTTTTTTTAAGAAATCTTCAAAATTTTTAAAGTGTTGATCAAATCTTGTTGCCAAACTAAGTGCTCTATGAATCTCCATAAAATGTTGATAATCTTCTCGATTTTTTATTGGAATAAAAAGTTCATCATTTAAATCAGTTCTAGATTCGACTAGCGAATAATAATCAGTAAGACGATTGAGTAATTGCTCTTTAGTTTTTTCTTTATAATTTTCATTATGAGGATTTATTAAATCTACTAAGAATTCTATTTCTTCGTCAGACATGCCTGATCTTTTTAGAGTTGCAGATTGTACCATTTTATTAGTCGCTATGTCGTTAATATTATTTTCCTAATTGTTTAATATATCTTACAAGACCACGTTCAAGACTTTTTTGAGAACTATAAGATCTGATTAGATTTTTATTATTAATAAGTTCTACATCTTTCAAATAAATCATAGGTATGACATGTCCTGTTTTGTGGCTTTTTTTTGGCTCTAATTCATATACATTTTTTCTAAGAGGAATTCTTAAACTATGCGCTATGTAACTAAAATCATATTTTGACTCCATAAGTAAATCTAATGAAAGATCATGAGCATCTTGTTGATCTGATTCATAAACAGATGAATAAATATTGTTTCCAACAACCCAATTTCCTGGAACAGAAAGACGAGCCATAACAAGTTCATCAAATTTCGGAATATTACTCATGTTGTAAACTGTCACATTAGTTTTGAAAGGAAATTCAAATGTTTGAACAGTCATATCAGCACCTTCAAAAAGTTTTTCAACAAGAGAAGCCATTTTTTTATTATTGCAATATTGCTGGTAATATTCAGTATTTTCAAAATCAAAAACACCTTTTTCAACTTTTTTAAGATTTTCTTTTTCTGTGAATAATAATCTAGTTTCTGCAAATTTTTCAGGATCATTAACAGGATTCAAATGAGTAAAAAAATCAGTAGGAAGAGTATCTAATTCTGGAAAATAATCTAAATTAGTATCCTGGTTGCCACAAGGCAAAAGTCCGCCACCACTTCCAATATCATCTAAATCATCATAATTATCACAAGGGACCATTCCTCCTGTTCCATCAAGATCTACCATTTTTACTTAACCTCCATTTCGCTGTACTTTTTAATTGCGAGTTTTAATCCTTTTATTAAATTTCTTTCCGACGAGTAACTGTTATGGTGCACTGTATTGTATGATTTGCCGTGCTTTTCTCTAGGTTCCAAAACAAAAATATTTCCATGTTTGCTTTTGTGTTTTGTAGGTACTCTGTATAAACCATCTTTTTTTAGAAATGGAACTCTAATCCTATAATTTTTTTTATTAAATCTATTATCGTCGTCATTTTTAGAATTTTTTAAAATAATGTCTAGTGAAATATCATGTATTTCTTGATCAAATATAGAATTTGATTGAGATTTTTTTTTACGTTTAGAATGGAATTCTTTTCCAATATTTGTTAAAGTAGTAATAATTTTCCAAGCATTATCTGCTATGTGAATAGAAGCCAGTTCAATCTCGGGAAAGCCAGGAATGTTATTGAAGTAAAACCGTTCAAAAATAAAATGCATCTCTTTTTTATAAAATTGACTTCCTACAAATAATTTGTCAACTAAGTTATTAACATTAATGGCACAATGTTCAAAATAATCTTTGTTAGTTTTTACATTCAGATCGCCTTTTTTGTAATTTTGACCTTGTGTTGCGAGTTTTTCAATAATTAAATATAAATTTGATAGTGTTAAATGTTCGTTTGATAAATTCGAGGGTTTATAATAATCTAAATCAGAATGATCTCTATGATTTTCGCAAGGTTGAATACCTCCTGTAAATCCAAGATCCCTTGCTGTATAACAATGTTGAATGCCGCCTGTTCCTACCATTTTATTTAGTCTTCTGCTGTTTATTCTTTTGTTTATTATTTTTTATAATTTTTATATAGAGTATAGTAAAAATAAAAGTAAAAAAACCCCTTTTGCCTCTTTGCCACCTTTTTTACTCTTTTTTTAAAACCCCCCAATATAGCTTAATTTGCCCTATATATTATATAAATATGTGTTGTCACTAAGAATTACGAAGTAGAATATGAATTAGAATATTATTATTATTATTATTATCTAGATGTTTATCTATCTTTTTATCTAGCGTGTTGTTTATTTTTTTACCTGGCTAATATTTCATAAAAAGCATCAAAAATAGGAGTATCGGTAGAAACAGAAACAAATTTCAAATTAAGACTCTCACACAATTCTTTAACTTGATGAATATGATTCATTAACTCTTTACTATAATTTTCTTTAAACCTGTGAGAAATAAATGTTCTATACTTAGCTTGAGTTTCAGAATCAATCAAAAGCACATCACCTTCAAGCAAAGGTTGAATTTCATCTTTGTCTAAAATTTGAACTAAAATAACTTCGCTCTTTTTGAATCTAGGAAGAACACGTTTTAATTCTTCAATATCAAACAAAAAATCTGAAATAATAACAATCATAGATTTTGTTTTAATCACAGATTTATATTGTTCAATAGAATCTGCAAAATTAGAATGACCTTTTAATTTAATTTTTCCAAGCGTGTATAAACTGCTGACGAGTTTACTCATTCCTTTATGCGCACGAAAAACATTAAGTTCATCAGAAAAAGTAGAAACTTCGAACCGTTCATTATTTTTTAATGCCATATAAGAAAAACCCAAACCTATCTTAGAAGCATAATCGAACTTTTTAGTCTTTTCACCATAATCCATGCTCGCACTAGCGTCGAGAATAACATGAACTCTCATGTTTCGTTCTTCTTCAAAACGTTTGATAAATAAATTGCCTGTTTTCGCATAAATTTTCCAATCAATAGCGCGAAAATCATCTCCCGGATCATATTTTCGATAATCATAAAAAACTAAACCACTACCAAACTTTTTACTCTGACGAGAACCAGAGTAATTACTATGGATTCGCTTTTTCAAGATCATTCTGAACTTATCCAGTTGTCGTAAAAAATCAAGTTCTATCATTTTGATGTAAGTAACCATTTCCATAACGGAATAAATTTAATTTTGTTTTCTATTTTTTCTAAATCTTTAGTTATGATTATTAATTCATTTGTTTTGTTAAATTCCTTTTTAAATTCTAATAATGCTTCTATTTCTCTTTTTTCAATTTTGTTTGTAAATGAAACATTTATGCAATTTAGTTTGTTATTATTAGTTTTTATTACAAAATCAACTTCTTTTTTCTTTTTCCAATAAAAAACCTCTTTTTTTTGTCTTTTTAGTTCAATAAAAACTATATTTTCTGCTAATTTTCCTTCATCTTTTGAAAATTTAAAACTAACAGAATTTCTTAATCCATTATCTATGCAGTAAATTTTTGAAGCAAATGATTTTTGTTCCTTTATTGAATATGAAAAATAATCTAATGTGAAAAATAAAAATGCATCTTTAAAATAAGTAATATAATCTTTTATTGTATCATAAGATATTTGTAATGCGTTACGTATGTTTCTTAATGAAACTAAACTAGTAAAATTAGTCATTAAAAACAAAGATAAATCTTTTGCTTTTTGGCTGTTGATATTATGTCTGTCTATTATATCTTTGTATAATATATCATCAAAGTATTGTTTTAATATTAGTTGTTTATACTCTTTTTGTTTGAGTATTGATTCTGGAAAGCCACCTGTTTTTAGATATGTATTGAGTTTTTTTTTAATCAAATTTTTTGTCTTTTCAAGTATTATGTTTTTTTTTATTTTAGTTAAGTCTATATTTATTTTATTAAATTTTAAAAATTCATAAAATGTTAAGGGAAAAACTTCAAAAGTAATATTTCTTCCAGTTAATAATGTAGAGTATTCTTTTTTAAGCAGGTATGAACAAGAACCAGATATTACAAATTTGTCATTTGTTTTTTGATCATATTTTTTTCTAATCCATATTTCCCATTCTTTTTTTTTATGAATTTCATCTAGAAAAATATATGCTTTTTTGTCAGGGTTTAAGTTTTCTTTATATGAATTATATATTTCATCTAAGTTGTTTTGATTTATTTTATTATCTTCAAGATTTATGAATAGTATTTGGGTTGGGTCTGTGTTTGATTTTAAAAGATTACTTATCATTTGATACATTAAAGTACTTTTACCTGATCTTCTTATGCCTGTTATTATTGTTATTTCTTTTATTTTAATTGATTTGATAAGTAGATCATATTGTTCTCTAGGTATACCTTCAAAATTACTTATAAATTTCTTAGATTCCCACCAGGGATTCCATTCTGTCAATTTTTCAATTTTCATGTTACAGTTTAGTGTAACAAATCATATATAAATGTTACGTTTTTATGTAACGTTCATTTAGTTTGTTCACAATTTCTTTAATAACTCTCCAATTACTGCATCAGGATTTAAACCATCACGTTCTGCCTTGAAACTCAAAATAATTCTGTGTCTTAAAACAGGATATGAAACTGCTTCAATATCTTTCATACTAACATAAGATCTGCCGCCTAAAAGAGCATGAGCTTTTGCTGCTAAAACAATTCCAAGAGATGCTCTAGGGGATGCACCATACTCGATCAAGTCTTTGTTTTCTCGAGTAAAATTAACTAATGTAACAACCTTTTGTTTAATATCGTCTGCAATAGGAACTTGTCTAACTAGTTTTTGAATAGTTAATAATTGTTCTTTGTTGAAAACTTTTTTTAGACCTGGATCAATAGCATGACCTGTAAATCTTTCAATAATCTCGAACTCTTCTTGCTTTTGAGGATAACCTACCAGAATTTTAAATATAAATCTATCAACTTGCGCCTCTGGCAAAGGATAAGTACCTTCTTGATCAATAGGGTTTTGAGTTGCTAAAACAAAAAACGGCAAATCTAAAGGGAATGTTGTATTGCCCACAGTAACTTGACGCTCTTGCATGGCTTCTAGTAATGCTGCCTGAGTTTTTGGAGTTGCACGATTAATCTCGTCGGCAAGAACAATATTTGAAAAAACAGGACCTTTCTGAAATTTAAACCTTTTTTCTCCTCTGTGTTCTTCAATCAAATAAGTTCCAGTAATATCTGATGGCATTAAATCAGGAGTACTCTGAATTCTACTAAACTTCAAATCTAAAAGTTTAGCTAATGTTTTAATCATCAATGTTTTACCAAGACCAGGGTATGATTCGAGTAATGCATTTCCACCGCACATAATCGCTACAAGAATTTCATCAACAACTGCTGCTTGTCCTACTATAACTTTACTAAGTTCTTTTTTTAAGTATTCAAATCTGGTGCGAATTTTTTCTACAGATTCCATATATTTTTTGGTTGCCATTTTTTGGACCTCCTCTTTTAAGTTAAGTTTTATTTTTTTTGGTGTTTATTACATACAAAAGAATACTATGGGCTTTAGCCCATTTCACGAACCATTTCTTCTTTTGTATTGTTTTTTTAGTTAGTTTTTTGTATTCTTATTGGTTAAATTTGAGCGCGAGAGAATTTTCGCGCTCAAAAAACC
>JABJCP010000003.1 GCA_018668595.1 Candidatus Woesearchaeota archaeon | reverse complement strand
TTTTTTTTTTTTTTTTTTTTTTTTTTTATGATTATTAGTTTCCAATTCTTTTATCTTCATAAACATTAATGTGCTTTATTTTTGCATTTGCTTGATTTAATTCAAGAACATCAACTCGCAATACTCTCGAGTCCATACTTCCTGTGCTTGTTAGTTGGGATATATATCTGTGAGGATTTTCTGGATCTTGGAATAATTTTAAATTTATTCTGTTCGACATTAAGTTTTTTATGTGGGGTTGTATGTTTAGGTATTTGAGTATGCACTCACTCATTTCAAATTTGGTTTTAGGCTTGCCTTCAGCATATAGTGCTGCAAAGTTGTATACTTTTCCACCGTTCATACGAACATCTTGTACTCCTTTGTCTAGTAAATAGGTTGCAACAATTCCATTTATCTTGGAGTATGCTTTTTCAAATATTGCTGTGAAGATTCCTCTTTCGCTTAATTTTTTTTCTAATGAGTCGGGGGTTGTTTGTAAATAAAGAATTTCTTCAGTTAAATCAACTGGTTCTTTTCCAAAATTAAAAATTCCTTTTTGTTCGTCTTCTGTTAGAATTATATCTAAACTTGTTGGTTTAGTTTTTGGTTGAGCGGGTTTGTTTGGTTTTTTTTCTCCGGCAATACCTAGAATCATATTATTCCATTTAGTTGCAAGTCCTACATCATTTGCTTTTTCATCTGCTCCCGTCTCTTTTTGAGGATATAATTTAGAAAAATCAAATTTACAAGTTCCCACTTTAACAGAGTCCACTTGGTCTAAAGGTACTGCTGCACGTGGTCTGGATGGGTCGTATTTAATTTTCATTTTAATTATTTTTATTTTTATTTTGTTTATTTTTTTATTTTTGATTTTGAGTATACTTGTACGTGATCTATTTCTCCCCAAGGGTCTATTGTTAAAACATCGACATATGTTGTTTGATAATCTTGGTCAGGATATTTGACTAGTGTTTGTGCTACTGCTCTATTTTTTGCAGCATCTTGCATTATTAGTGATAAATATAGTGTAGTCATGTCAGGTTTAGAATTGTATTCGCTTAGGTGGATTATTTGTTCAGGAATATTGACGTTTGTTGTTTTTAGTATAGTTCCGCTTTTTCTACAAATAAGACTTGGTGCATCTTTTTTTAAATATTTACTTATTTTTCCAAAGTCTTGCTTTTTTTCAATTGGTGAAATTCTTAGCGAGTGGATAAATTCATACATTTGTACAAAGGGGGGTGTTGCTAGTTTATTCGGAAATTCTTTCAGGTAATCTAGTCGTCCATCTATTAGTTTATCTATAAAATCTAATTCTTCACCATTAACTTCAAAAAATCCTGAACATTCTTTTCCATCTAGCGTATCTTTAACACGAATATATTTTTTACCTCCAAAGAATTCAATTTCTTTTTCTTTTTCTGGTATCGTGGGTTCTTCGTCTACATTAACATAAGGTCCTTGTTCTCGTCCATGCCGCATCCATTCTGCCAGTGTTCTTATGTGTGTTGGAATATCTTTTGACATTTCAATAGAAACTCCTAAACTATCAGCACCATTATTAATTCCTTGTGCGACAACAATTAGTTTTTGATGTAGTGATTCTGCAGTTCTTGTGCTCATATCATCAGATAGTAAAACCTTCAGTCCACAAACATCCATTGTTGGTTTACAATTGGGTTTATATAAGGGTCTGCGAGGGGGCATAAATCCTGTAACATTTTCAGGTACATCTACGATTGTCCCGTCGGAAAATAAGTATTGTTTACTTCCTTGAGCTGTTTCAATTATTTTTTGTAATTCTGTTTGAGTCATTTTTTTATATTTTAAGGATAATTTATTTGTTTTTTAGTTCCATATGGTCGATTGCTGCCCTGGCCTTGATAGGGTCCATACTTTTTATTTTTTGGGTTGTATGATATTTTTTGTTTAGAATTTAATTGAATTATTTGAGAATGTTGATATGTTATTTTATTTGATTGACACTTTTTTTCTTTTTCATCTTCTATTTTTTCGATTTCTTCTATAGCATTAGCACATTCGTAAACAGTTACGTGTTCTATTTCTCCGGTTCTTCGAATCTTTTCAAGAACATCAACTCTTAGAACTAATCCCGTTCCTCCTGATGAATAATCTGTTTGAAGAATAAATCTGCCTTCTTTTTTAGTGTCTTCAATTATTTGATAATAAATATGTGAATATGTTCCGATATTGGCTGCACGTATTTCAAGGCTGCTAGCACAATTTCCTCCTTTAAACTCTTTTTTTGTTTTACTTAGGCTTTCTCCTGATCTACGTGCTACATAGAGGGTGCAGTTTTTATGTGTCAATCCGCCTGTACTTGGTTCAATCCCTTCAAATTTTTGTTCTTGTAAATATTCAATTAATATTTCTTTTGATTTTTCAATAATTTTTGCCATTATTGTTTTTTGATCGAGATTGCTGACAAAGTTGCTTGTTCCATCAGGAGTTATTGCAGTAATAATTTCTTCTTTCAAATCATAAACATGTTCTCCTAATTTAAACACTCCAACTGATTCATCTTCAGTTAGTTTGTCTTCTAATGTTTCTTTTTGAGAATTTGTGCTGGCTCCGAACATTACTTTGAAAAGATTAAGTGTGGTTTTTCCTGCATCACTTTCTCTTGCTTTTTTCATCCACGCAACAGTTGCTTTTATGTGTTGAGGTACATCACTTCCATCTTCGATTTCTACGCCTAAACTTTCAACCCCATTATTCACTCCTTGTGATACTACAATTAATTTTTCATGAAGTAAACTTGGAGTTCTTGTGCTAACATCATCTGATAATTTTACAGTCAGTCCGCAGATTTTCATTTCGGGTTTTCCGTTTGGTTTGTAAATTGGCTTTGTTGCAGGTACAAATCTTGTCATATCAGAAGGTACTTCTATTTGTGTTCCGTCAGAGAATAAGTATGCTATGCTATCTACATGTTCTACTATTTTTAATAGTCCTAATTCTGTATTCATTTTGCCCTTCTTCTGATTAATTTTTAAATATTGATCTCAACAATATTTCAAAATAGTGTAAGACAGTCATTTTGTCAAATTATACTATATATTATAGGATGAGAAAACTTCTACTATATAAATCTTTCGTTACTGATGAGTGGTTATAATGCATTTTTTAATTTCTGTTATAATTGCTAGGGTCTGTAGTAACGAAATGACCGAATTGAGGCGTTTTAGAGCCTGTAAACTGAAAGTAATAGAGGGGATTGAAGTAGTGTCTAAACAGCTAAGTCAAGAACAAATTAAGAAAAATTGACTGTTTGTAACACTTTTGGAAGCTGATTTACACAAAAATGTAAGCAAGTATCGTGCATTTGGAACGCACATTTAGGCGAAAACTTTGTATGTAGTATACTTAGAAATATGGCGAACGAACAACTCGTTTTTTTTTGTTTTTTCCACTGGACACTGGACATGGAGGCATAGATTATTTAAATAAAAACAATTTACTCATTTATAAATGAAAGAAAAAAATAAACTTGTTGTTTTTCAAGACAAAAAAATCAGACGCATCTGGCATAATGATGACTGGTATTTCTCAGTTATAGATGTAGTTCAAGTTTTAACAGATAGTAATAATCCCAGAAATTATTGGTCAATGCTTAAAAAAAGAGAAGAATGTGCTGAAATTAAGTTGTCCACAAATTGTGTACGACTGAAATTGCATTCATCAGATGGAAAATCTTATCTAACAGACTGTGCAAATACAAAATCATTATTTAGAATTATTCAATCAATTCCTTCAAAAAAAGCAGAGCCTTTCAAAAAATGGCTTGCACAAGTAGGATATGAACGAATAGAGGAAATAGAAAATCCTGAACTTGGCCAAAATAGGATAAAAAAATATTATGAAATAAAAGGTTATCCTAAAGAATGGGTTGATAAAAGACTTAGAGGAATTGCGGTAAGACAAGAATTAACTGACGAATGGAACGATAGAGAAATTAAGTCCGAAAAAGAATTCGCAATATTAACAAACGAGATTTCTAAAGCAACATTTGGAAAAACTGTGGGTGAATATAAAAAGTTCAAACAACTTCAAAAGAAAAATCAAAATCTAAGAGATCATATGACTGACTTAGAATTAATTTTTACAATGCTTGGAGAAAAAACAACTACTGAGATTACAAAAGAAAGAAATTCTCAAGGATTTGATGAATGCAAAGATTCTGCTACAGAAGGCGGAGAAGCTACGAAAAAGCATTGAAAAAAGTATAGGAAAATCAATCATTTCTAAAGAAAATTTTTTACCTAAACTAAAAGAGAAGAAAAAATTAAAGTAATGATCTTATTTTATTAGATGAAAACTAACTGAGTTTATAGTCTAGAATTTCTTTTGTCTTTGATATATCAACAATTCACATAAATTCTTTCAAAACATCAGAAACATCAGCATCAAGTTTTTTCTTAACGAGAGCGCCAGAGCTAAGCTGAGGCAGTCCATCAGAATAAGTAGGATTATCAATTTTATAGAATATTCCTGTAGGAATCTCGCCATCTTCTCCATTCCATTTTAAAGCTAAACTCAAAGCTTTTTCTTTATCAGAAAAATCATGATCCGAATTAATTGGTGAAACTCTTTCACGATACCATTCAATTGAATTCATTCTATTAAAAGTTACACAAGGCATTAACACATCAATAAATGCAAAACCTTTATGGGCTATTGCTTCCTTAACTAATTCTTGCAGCTGAGCAAGATTTCCTGAAAATCCTCGAGCAACAAATGTTGCACCGGAACTAATTGCAATTAAGAGTGGATTTATTGGTTCCTCGGGATTTCCAAATGGTGTTGATCTAGTGATTGTTCCTTTATTTGTAGTGGGTGATGCTTGGCCTGTTGTCAAACCATAAATTCTATTGTTGTGAACAATGTAAGTTAGATTAATATTTCTTTTACAGCTTTGCATAAAATGGTTAAGTCCAATTCCATATCCGTCTCCATCTCCTCCCGCAGCAACAACAGTCAATTCTGAATTCGCTAACTTCACACCTGTAGCAATAGGGAGTGCTCGTCCATGTATTCCGTGAAATCCGTACATGTTCATCCAGTGTGGTGTTTTACTGCTGCATCCAATTCCTGAAACTAAAACTGATTCGTGAGGTTTTATTCCTAGTCTAGCTAATGAATTTTTAAGAGCCACCATTACAGAAAAGTTTCCACAGCCTGGACACCAGTCACAATCACATTTTTTATTATACTCTGATGCATCAACCATTATTTTCACCGCCTGATAAAACAGATTTAACTTTCTCGACGATTTCTTCTGGATAAATTGGTCGACCATCATATTTTAATAATTTATCATCAACATCAATCAATAAATTTTCGCGAAACATTCCTAAGAATTGTCCTGTGTAATTTGCTTCAACCATTATCAATTTATTAAATCTTTTCAAAATTTTTCGAACATCTTCACTGTCGGGAAATGGAAGAATATATTTAAAACAAACAACACCTACATTATAACCTAGTTTTTCAAGTTTTTCTTGAGCATCTAGTGCGCTGAGTTTTGTACTTCCCCAACATATTATTCCTACTTCTCCAGATTCAGATCCATAAACTTTTGGCAAAGGAATTATTTTTTGTAATGATTCAAGTTTTCGATAGCGTTTATCTTGCATCTTCACGCGATTTTCAGAACTTGCATCTATTTCGCCGTACTCGTCGTGTTCATTTCCTGTTGCAACATGTATTCCATCAACTGCACCTGGAATTATGCGGGGAGAAACTCCTGTATCTGTAAATAAATATCGTTTTCCACCATAACTGCTTGTAGTAGATTCAATAACTCCTCGATCAATTCCAATTCTATTAACATCCAGCTCGTCAACAGTTCCATAGCTTTCACTTAATAATTTATCTGTTAAAACAATTACAGGTATTTGATAATTTTCTGCAATATTAAATGCATTCATTGTTTCATAAAAACAATCTTTCATATCGCAAGGTGCAATCACAACACTTAAAAATTCTCCTTGTGAAGCATGACTTACAAATCTTAAATCGGATTGGTCTGTCCAAGTCGGCATTCCCGTACTTGGTCCAGGTCTCATCGCATTAACAATAACAATTGGTGTTTCACTTTCGGCGGCTAGTCCAAGTCCTTCTGTCATTAAACAAAATCCTCCTCCGGATGTTGCAGTCATTGCTCGAACTCCTGCATACGAAGCACCGATCGTAGCATTTATTGCCGCAATTTCATCTTCTGTTTGTTTAACAATGAAATCAAATTCACGCGCTTTTCCAGCCATAAAATGAAGTATGCTTGACGCGGGAGTCATAGGATACGCAGCATAGAATTTACATCCTGCTTGTATTGCTCCAAGAGATATTGCTTCATTTCCACTAATTAGTAATTTAGGTTCTATTTTTTCTTTTAGTTCATCAGTTAGACAATTCAAGGAAATATTTTTTTCTTTTACGAGTTCATATCCTTTTTTTGCAGCAGAAATATTAACATCAACAATTTTTGCTTTTTTTGAAAACACATTTTCTATAACTGAGTTAAGAGTATCCAATTCAATTCCAATAAGTGCCATTGTAGCACCAAGCGCAACTGTGTTTTGTGCAAGTGCAGATCCACATTCTGTTGCAACTTCTTTTAATGGGAGGGGTAGTGTTTGTATATTTGGAAATTCTATATTTTCTATTTTTGCAGGGTCATAGATTATTATTCCACTAGAACTCATTTTGTCTTTGTGAAGTTCAATTGTATTTTTATCTAGTGCAATTAACACATCCAATTTTTTTGCAATTGATTTTTTATTTTTAGAAACATGAACATTGAAATTATTATGTCCTCCTCTTGCAAGAGAAGGATATTCTGTATATCCAAATACATTAAGACCTAATCTAGAAAAGGTTTTACTTAGTATTAGTCCTGTTACTTTTATTCCTGCGCCTGCAGGTCCACCAATAAGCCAGTTTAAGTTAGTCATTTTCAACTCTTTTTAAATCAAGTCTTGAAATTTTTTAATTCCTTAAAAAGGTTTCTATTTTAATTATAAGTAGAATAAAAAAAGAAATAAATTTGTTTGTGTTAAAAAATACATTTATTTTAGTTGTCAAATAATTCAGAAGGTGCATGTTCATTATCATAACAATCAACAACATAGGTTCTGAATTTTTTGTCGTGTTCTACTCTTTCTAAATCACGCATTAATTTTCCAAGATATTTTACAGGTGCAACTCCTAATTCTCTAAAATGATCTGCATACATTTGAGTTAGTGCAACTAATGATTTGTATTGATCTCCATCTTGTAAATACATTCCTCTCTTATCTACAAAGTCACTTATTCCTACTGCTTCAAGTTCAACTAGTGGTTTTCGTTCACTTCTTTTTGAACGCACTAGCGTTGAACTAACATTTTCAATAGGGATTTTCAAATTTACATAGTCATTTAGTTCAAAATTTATTGGAAGCACTCGATTAGTATAGGGTTTCAAACATGCGTTTTCATTAATTATTTGGTTTGCATCAAGCAATCTTGAACTTCCATCAGTATAACTTACTTGTCTATCTCCGACGATAAAATAATGATTAAACAACTTTTCTAAAACTTTTTCCATGTCGTATCCTTTTTTTTCATAAACACTAGGGTCTACTACTTTTTCCATTACATCTGCTCCGACTAAAAAATAAAGATCAACGTCAGAGCCATATGCAGCTTCCATTAATGGAACTAGTTCTACAAAGTATGGTGTGTTTGCAAATGCTAAACTTACATTTCCTTGTGATGATGCAAATCCTTCTTGTGCTTGTAGTCTATCAGATATTGTCGAATTTCTACACAAATCTACTTTTTTATCTATATGATTTGTACTGGTAACTATTAATAATTCATCAAGACTGTCAACACCCGAAACAGAATCATCTCGTCGACATTCCCTACCTTCCAAAACTTCAAGTCCTTTTTGAAATAAGCTTACATGCCCTACTGTTAATGGGTCATACGAACCAAACGCAACAACTACTTTTCCAACTTCTTCTCTGTGTCGAAGCAAGGGTTCTTTTGTTAGAACTAAATCTTTATGTCCTGTGGATGATCTTTTTTTCAGTTCTACTTCTAGGTTGTATAGTTCTATTGATCTTGCAATTTCGTTTATGTCTAAGCTCATTTATTTTTCACCAAGTATTATTATTATTATTATTATTATTATTTTTATTATTTTTATTTTATTCTCGCACTTTGTGTAATTTTATTTGTTCGATTCTACCTTCTTCTTTTTTAATATGAGCATCTATTGCTTTTCTGCTAATCTCTGCAGTATTTTCTGGTAATTCTGATACATCAAACCAACCAACTTCTTCGAATTTATGTGGTTCGCCGTTGAGTAGATTTCCTGATTTTAATTTTGCTGTGTGTGCAAAGTTTATCCAATGTTGTCCTTCAACAAAATCTTGAAATACGCCTACACATCCGTGGTGTTCTACTTGCAGTCCTGTTTCTTCCATACATTCTTTAAATACTGTATACTCGACGCTGTCTCCAAATTCTACGGTTCCCCCTGGCAGCATCCATTTTCCTGCTCTGTTATTTGTTGTGGGTTTTCGAAGTGTTAGTACAACACGGCCGTCATCATCAGTTAGTACGACACCTACACTAACGCCTACATATTCTCGTCCGACTTTTTTCTTTTTTTGTGTAAATTGGCTCATTTTTTTGCCCCCCTATTTTTTCTTTTTAATTTCTTTTTATTTCTGTTAATTTCTTTTTCTTTTTTTTATTTTTTTTTTAGTTCAAATACATGTCTGTCAATTTTTGAAAACATATTTCTCGAACTATTGAATCAAATTCGTCTCTAAATTCTGTATTTATTTCATGATAACTTGTACTTTTCTCATGACTATTATTTTCTTGATCTGAATTTTTTTGATCAGAACTAGGAGTTAATGTACAAAAATATACTCTTGGTTTTTTTCTTGATTTCATTACTCTTTTACTTGGTGCAGCACTACTCTCTGCTAAAACATAATTTGCGCCAAATTTTTCTGCTGCATTTTTTGCACTTTCATATGCTGCTTCAAACGATACGAGTGAGCAGTCTAATTCTTGTTCTCCAATTGCACTTCTTGCTTCTGTTCCATATGGAATCACTACACAACTTAGATATTTTGATGCGCTGTGAAATGTTAGTCCTGGAGAAATTCTAGCACTTAATTCAACAACTGCTAGTTTATTTCCTGCGCAGCCTTCTTCAACCATTCGCGCAGCAAGTTCTGTTCTAAGTGCATAATTTACAATTGATTGATGTAGTACATTTGCAAATGCAAGTTCGTGTTCTTTTTCAGATCTATATGCGCAACCAACTTCTTTTACAATTCGTTCATGTGCTAATTCTTCTGCATTGTATTTCTGAGTCCGTCCACTTTGTTCAGTCCATGAAGCAAGATCTTTTGCAGCTTCAGATTCCATTCTTGCAAGTTCACCATTTGAGCTATATTCAGAAACTCTATCGGATATTAATCCTTCAAGCTCTGTATTGTATTTTCCAAAGATCTCTTTTGCAATACTTTCGCCTTTAAGCAGTCTCTCGCTGTATTTTTTAACCATTTCAAGGTTTTTCCCTACGATTTCGACTATATTTTGTGCATTCATTTTACTCATTTGTTTTCACCAGTATATTAGTATAGTTGTACATTTCTTAATTGTTATTGACATTTTTTTGTCATTATAGTTGTATTTTTTATTTTATTCTTTTTATTAATTTTATAACTTTTTTTTTACTAAATATAATTATTTTATGTTCTATAATAGAGGATTTAACTTTTGACTCAGATTCAGCACCCCATATTGATCCTATAACTCTACAAGCATCAGCATTAGTTTCAAATTCAAATTTTGTATCAATGTTTTCACAAACTTCAAATCCTTCACCAACCAAAAAATCATTATATTCTTTTGTGCGTTTAATATCTGGATAACGATTTCGAATAAATTCAAATTCGCCTCCAACATTATTTTCTACTAAATATGCGACTCCATTTTTTTTCAAAACTCTTTCAATTTCAGAAATTGTTTTTTTCTTTCGATCATCTCCTTGTATTGTTCCAACAACCCATGTTGAAATTACAACATCAAAATAATCAGAATCAAGTTCAATTTTTTCACCAGAACTACAAATTAGTTTTACATTTCCAATTCCATTTTCATTAAGTTTTTTCGCTGCAACATCCAGTTGATCTTGAGAAATATCAAGTCCTACATACTCGCTAGTAATTGGTGCAAGAGCTATCGTGAATTGTCCAGTTCCACATCCAAGATCAAGTACTTTTTTTCCTTTAACTTTTTCTTTCAAAAAAGCAAGTACTTTTCCAGGTTTATCTTCTGCAATTGAAAACTCTTCATAAACATCTGCTTCTTCGTGGTAGCTTTTTGAGCCTTCACTCAAATCTTTTTCAATCTTTTTTTCTTTATTCATTTTTTTGTCTCAGGAAATATTATATAGGCCATATACTTTGCAACATTCCTGGCTTGTCCAGTTCCAGGTCTCATGTGCATGTGTATTCCCGGTATTGAATTAACTTCTAAAACTCGATACATATCTGCAGTTTGTTCAACAGTAATATCTTTTGATAATACATCAATTCCTGCATAAGGCAGTCCATGAAATACATTTAGTACTCGTCGTCCAATCTCAATTAGCGACGGGTGAACTTTATCTGTATAATCTTCGCAAGTTGCACCTACTGCAACATTTGAATTATGTCTCAAATATACTTTTTCGTCAACTGTAGGAACATAATTTAATTCAAGTCCTTGTAGTTCTAAATATCTTCGCACAACATCGTCTATTTGTACTGGACAAAGACAATCTGTTCTAGGATTCATTCTCTTGTCAGTTTCTATGTTTGCAAGTTCTTCTAAATTGTGTTTGCCATCTCCAATCACGTGCGCACAATCTCTGTGAAGTACGGCGTAGTCTCCATTTTTTGTTACAAATACTCTATATTCTTTTCCTTCAAATTGTTCTTCAACTAAAATTCCTCGAGAACTTCCAATCTCAGTTACTATTGATTCAATTGCATCTTTAACATCAATAAGATTTGCAAGATCCATGTTAACTCCATGTCCATGTGAACCAAATGTTGGTTTTACAACTAATGGAAATCTGAGTTGTTGAGCATAAATTAATGCATCATTCATATGTTCGCCATTAAATTGTTCTCCTTTTACAACACTAATATTTGCTTCTTGTAAAAATCTTTTTGTAAGATATTTATTTCCACTTATTACTGTTGCAGGATATGGATTTATCGACGAGTCTCTATCTAATAAAAATTCTTTATGTCCTTTGTAATTTGCTTCTAATAGTTCAAGACTTAAATCTAGTATTCGAACATCTACATTTCTTTTTTGAAGTTCCATTACTAGTAGTCTTTGGTTTGTGTGTAATTTTGCAAGTTCTTGTGTATCTAACATTTTTATTTACCTTTAATTATTTATTCTTAATTATTTATTCTTAATTATTTATTCTTAAGCAAAACAACTGCATCTCTTTGTCCAGCAATCACACTGTCAAATTTCAATTCGCTATATTGTAGTCCTGTTGTTTCAAATATTTTTTTTCTGATATCTGGTTGATCAACTGCAGTTCTATATTCTGAATTATCCACGTCATAAATATATGCAGCACAAATAATTCCTCCTGGACAAATACTATTACTCAGAGGATTAATTAGTTCATCTGTAAATTTTTGCAAATAATCTTCGCAATCAGGATATATTTTATGTGCATAGTCTGCAATATTTGAAAGCATTATAATATCAAAACTATTGGGTTTTAATCCTGAAACAATTTCTTGAAGTGAGGAGCAATGCCACTCAGTTTCTTTTCCTCTACACGCTTTTTTTGCAATTTTAAATTCTTCATCACTGCTTATATACTTATTTGCAAGTTGTTTTTTCTGATTTGTATCATATGCATTGTTAAATAAAATTGATTCTCTAAGCATTGTACCCTCGACAAACCAACCATATCCTCTTTCAAAGAACTGTCTAGCTTCTGAACTCAAATCATCTCTAATCTGATTAAAAACTGATTTATCAAACACATTTGGATTAAGTTCAATTCCAGTTTCTGTTTCTCTCAAAAAGAATTTTTTAAATTTACCAAAATTTAGATTTTCAAGTGCATTTAATTTTAGTTCTGTCATAAATCCTGCAAGCATATTAATATCAAAACCCACAACTTGAGAAGCTCCGCAAGCATATGCATTTATGATTTGATCTCCTGATCCGCCTACAGTCAACACGCGTTTACCTTCAAAATCAAGATCACCCATATAGCCTGCCAAGTTTTCTGTTGCGAATGAATATATTTGAGAATATTTTCCAAATTTAACACTCTTTAGTTTTCTTTCTAGCTCAGATTCAAACAAAGTTCCAACTTCTGCAATGTTTGGTTTTTCTCCTCTGTAAATTAGTTTTGGTTTAGTCATTTTATTCAAGCTCTCTAGCAATATTTATCAACAATTTCATAATTTTAGCATCAGTTGTTCCTTGTGTAGTATCGATCTCATAAAGAACACCTCGACCTTGCTCGGTTTGAACTGTTTCAATTTCTTTTTTCTTCTCAGAGTTACTCATTTGAGCATCGATCCTTTTTTGAATTTGATCTTCTCCAAGATCTCCTCCTTCTAGTCTTCGCATTTGCTCCTCTGCAGAACAACTAACTAGTAAAACATTATAATTAACAGCAGAAGTGAGTTTATCTTCTGCAAGTAACGCCCATTCAACTAACACTAGTCCATTTGAATCAGAAATTTCCTCTTGTAATCTTTTGTTGATTGGATCTTGCATTATATTTCTATAATCTGTCATTGCATTTTGATCATAAAATATTTGTTCGCCAATTATTTTGCCATCAATACTTCCATTTTTGCAAACAATAGCTTCTCCAAATTTCGATTCAATTTCTCGTCTAACATATGAGTATTTTGGATTTTGTCCGAGAATATCTCTTCGTAAAGTATCTAAATTAATATTAGTAACAGTTATTCCTTTTTCAGTACAAAGTTCTGTTAATTTTTCACAAACATAGCTTTTACCGCAACTCATTGAACCAGTTACACCTAAGACGTATTTTTCTTTAGTCATTACCAGTTCACCCCATATCTTGATGGACAGAATGAAATAAATTTGAGTTCTGGATCTTTTTTTCTTAACTTTTCAACATTTCTCCAGTCACGCACGTCTTTTACAACTAAGTATCCTTCTTTTTTTAGTCCTTTTACTAGTCTTTTCATTTCAGAATTTATTTTTCTTAAACTTAATTTTCTTTTAACTGATTTGTTTGGTTTTTTATTGTGAATATATTGAGATTCTATTCCTTTTCGTTTTTTTGTTTCTTTATGATAATCGCTTCCAACTCTTAATGATAAAAAATGTGCTCTAATTTCTTGAGGTTGAATTTTTAAAATCATATCTACGCTTCTTTTGAGTCCTTTCTCGTCGGCTTCAGGCAAGTCAAATATCCAGCTTGTTCTAACTCTAAATCCTAGTTTTTTTGTTTTCATAACAACTTTTTCAATATCCAAAGGAGTTATTCCTTTACGCAGTCCATCCAAAACTTTTTTACTTGCAAATTCTGCTCCGTAATGTATCCATCTAAATCCTGCTTTGCGCATTAGTTTCATTGTGTTTTCATCAAAACTTGCTATTCTTCCTAAACATCCGTATTTTACATAATTTAGTTTTCGTTTAATTATTTCTTTAGAAATTTCTTTTAGACGTGTATTACTTACTGTTGCATTGTCGTCTAAGAATAATATTTTTTGAGCATTATGTTTAGAAACAACATTCTGAATTTCATCAACAACTTTTTTAGGTGATTTTCCTTGCCAACATCCCCAAAAATCAGGTGTTGCACAAAAACCACAGTTTCCATTACAACCTCTGCTGGTTAGTATTGTTCTTACATCGATATAATCATTAAGATCAACAAGTTTTCTGTTTGTAATTGGTAATTTATCTAACTTTATTTTTTTCACAGGAGATTTATTTATTTTTAATTTCCCAGAATCAGTGTAACTAATTCCTTTAATCAAATTTAATTTTTTGAATTTTTTATTAATTAGGTCTTTTAATGTGAGTTCCATTTCACTATTCGCAACAATATCTGCTCCTGCTTCTAGAAAAATAGTTGGATAATGTTTTGGAGTTTTTCCACCAACAACAATGAATGTTTTTTCATTTATTTTTTTGATTAATTTTATTATTTTTTTTATTTCAATTATTGTTTTTGATGTATGTAAGGGTATGTGGTAATCAAAAGGAATAACAACTAGTTTAGGTTTAAATTTTGTAATAATTGGTTTTAAATCATGAGAACTCATTTTTTTTACATCCATATCAACAACTTTCACT
The DNA here is from genome assembly GCA_018668595.1 of Candidatus Woesearchaeota archaeon. Classification (GTDB taxonomy): domain Archaea; phylum Nanobdellota; class Nanobdellia; order Woesearchaeales; family UBA11576; genus JABJCP01. The sequence continues at coordinate 4,610 of JABJCP010000003.1, read as the reverse complement.
TTGTTTTTTATTTGTTGTAAATATGATGCAATTCCTAGCACATCGATAGGTTCAATTAGTAAACTTCTTTCAGTAAATGGTTTATTTGGTGGATTTATTACTAATATATTCATTGTTCCACCTCTTCATTTGTTTCTTCGAGTTCTTCAATTTCTTTTGTTTCGCCCAATAGGAGTTGTCTTACTGCAAATTCAAACAGATGAGATTGGTTTCTAAATGTTCCATCTCGCATTTTTGATTTTACAAGATGCATTACTTCTTCTTCTATTGTTATACTTGTTTGGTGTTTCATTGTGTAATACATCATTTTACATCATTCTTATTTAAGTTTTTCTATTATTAACTACTATAAAGTAGTTTCAAACAGTTTTCTTAATATCTTGACTCTCCACTTCCGCCACTACTTCTTGATTCTCCTCCACTCCAACTATTGCCCCAACCACTGCTTCTTGATTCGCCGATGCTACTTGTTCGGGATTCGCCAGTGCTAGGACTTGGTCTGCTTTCACCCGTGCTATAACTAGGTCTGCTTTCACCAGTACTAGGACTTGGTCTACTTTCTCCACTACTTCTTGACTCGCCGCAACTATAACTGCTAGGACTGCTGTAATTACTAGAAGTTAATTGACTTGGTCTAGCTCCTCTTTTAGGAGATTTGTGTAAAATTATTTTTTCAATTCCACCCAGAGCATTGCCGTTAGAAAGAATTATTTCAATTCCTTGCATAGTCGAATTAATTCCTTGGATGTGCACTCCACTTGGCATTGGGCTTATGTTGTACTGATTAATTCCTAGTCTTTGTTCATAGATGTGTGCTTCTCGACCACTTTTTTCCAAGTAGTACTCTCCATTTTCTGGAAGTGCTACTGGAGCATTCCTTGCAAATTCAACAAGGTCTGCAATGTTTGCACCATCATAGGTGCTCTTGAGTTCTGGTATTCTTTTCATTTTTTTTCCTCCATCAGTTGTTTCTTATTCTTGCTGGACAACCTGCACATCCTTCTTTGTTTGATTCGCAGATATTTTGCAAGTATGAGTTCATTGGTTTATCTGCCATAATTTCATTTAGTGAGTTTTCTTTTAATCTCAATTCACTTTTGTATTTAGGTTCTTTTTCAACCACCCAAGTACAAGGTGAAACTTGGCCAAGATTATCTATGTATAAGAATTTATTTCCGCCAGGACATTTTCCTTTTTCCTCGACGCTAGCGTCTTCAGTAAAACTGTATTTTACTTTTACTTGTGATTCATATTTTGCACTCAAATATTCGAGTTCTTTTTTTAATTCATACATTGGTTTTTGTGATACGCGTTCGTCACCTTCTCCCATTCTTCCAACAGGTTCCATGTAAGAGAATATGATTTCTTCAACACCAAGCTCTGCAGCATTTTTAACTTGTTCTTCAATTTCATTTTGATTGTCTTTGTGAATTACTGCGCCGAGTCTTACATAAACATCATTTTCAACTAGATTTTGTATTCCACGAATAGTTCGATCATAAGTGTTTGGTCCTCTAACTGCTTCGTGAGTTTTTGCATCTGATCCATCTAAACTTACATGAACCATTTTTAATTCTAGTTCGCCTAATTGTTTTGCTTTTTCTTCAGTGATCAGAGAAGCGTTTGTCGAAACATCAACTTCATATCCTAGTTCGCAAGTTTTTTTTAGAATATCTACAAAATCTTTTCTGATAAATGGTTCTCCGCCAGTATATTTTATATGACTAAAATCTCTTTCTTTTAATTCTTCTAATGTTTTAAAAACTTCATCTGTGCTAAGTTCACCAGATATTTTTCCTTTTTCTGCACTGAATATGCAATAGTCACACGTGTAATTACAACTGTTTGTTACCTCCCATAATACTCTTCCACCTTCTTCAGGTATTCTAAATAAGCAAAATGAGTAATTTTCCATGTTTGGTTTTTGGTTGTTATTTTTCATTTTTTTCCTCCGTATTTGTCTTTGTTCCTCTTTTTTCCTTGTTTTTTCTTAACTACAGTATATTAGTATAGTTGTACAATCCTTAATTGTTATTGACATTATTTTGTCAGCATAGTTGTACTTTCGTAAAGTTTAAATAGAAGCTCTGCTTTACTGGGATTATGGTACTTGACAACAAGTCTATTGACAAAATCAAAGCATTTGTTTATGCTAAACCTAGAGCAATTAATGAAATTGCGCAAATGCTCAATAAAAATTGGCGTACTGCAGATAGATATGTTGATGAAATCAAAAAACGTACAGGTCATATTCAAACAAAAACTTTTAGAGAAGGGTCTAGAGGAGCACTAAAAATTGCTTATTGGAATAATTTAGAAAAGATTTATTCTACAGATATTCAAGAAAAATTATTCAAACAAATCGAAAAAGGTATTGACAAACAGGATTTTTCTCCAATTGAAATTTTCCAATATGTTGATGCTGATAAACGCGATGGTTATTTTGAAGAAATTAAACCTGATAAAAAAAATAAGAAATATAATGAAGATTATCAGTATAATGTTGAAACACTATTTCCTTTAATTGATAATGCAAAAGAAGAAATTTTAATTTTTATTGGAACAAGTTCATGGATTCATTTAAATTATAAAGACAGAACTCTTTTTGATGCAATACTTACAGCAGCAAAGCGAGGAGTTCTTATTCAAATCTTGACAAATGTAAATTTGCTTGATAAAGAGAATTTAAGAAAAGTTATGAGTATAAATACAACTCTCGGTAAAGAACAAGTTATGATTCGTCATGAGATAACTCCATTAAGAGCATATATTATTGACAAAACAGTTGCTAAGTTTTCTGAGATTAAAGTTCCTAAAAGTAAACCTGGAGAATTACAAAAAACTTTAGGTGTTTATTATGCATTTTATGATGAGGATTGGGTTGAGTGGATTCGTCAAATGTTTTGGAAAAAATTTCAACTAGCAGTTCCTGCAAAATCTCGACTTGATGCACTAGAAAGTTTGCACGCATACAAAGGATTAAAATAAATTAAAACAATTAAAAACAATTTAAGAGGGTGATTCTAATAACGCAACTATTATATCTTGATGATTCTTATCAAAAAGAATTCAAAGCAACAATAACAAACGTTGACAATAAGTTTATCACGTTGGACAAAACTTTATTTTATCCAAATAGCGGCGGTCAACCAACAGACATTGGAACTATTTCAAAAGACGATAACGACAATAATGACAACATAGAATTCAAAGTTGTTTTTGCAAAAAAGCAAGGTGCTGATGTTGTTCTTGAACTTGAAACAGAAGATCATAATCTTAAAGAAGGGGATAGTATTAAAGGAATCATTGACTGGAACATCCGTCACAAGTACATGCGTTATCACACTGCATCTCATGTTATAAGTTATGTTGTCTATAAAGAAACAGGTGCATTAATTACTGGAAATCAATTAGGACTAGAAAAAAGTCGTGTTGATTTTAATTTAGAAAACTTTGATCGTGAAAAAATAAAAGAGTATGAGCAAAAGGCAAATAATATTTTAAAGCAGAATTTAGAAGTTAGCTGCGAAGGTATGCCTCGAGAAGAAGCATTCAAAATCCCTTCTGTTTTAAAATTAAAAAATGTTCTTCCGCCTTCTATTGATATAATTCGTATTGTTAAAATTGGAGATCTTGATGCTCAGGCTTGTGGTGGAACACATGTAAAAAATACTCAAGAGATTGGACAGATAGAAATCATTAAAGCAGAAAACAAAGGTAAAGATAATCGACGTATTGTGTTTAAGTTAAAATGATTATTTTTATTTTTTCTTGTATCCTAATATTTTATTATATTTGTCATGATCTATATATTCTAGAATGAATGCTATTATTTTTAATTCATCTCCTATTAAGGTATATAGCAAGCGCCAATAACCTACTAATTCGACGCGTAATATTTTATCAGTGCCATATCTAGAGATTGTTTTTTTGGAAATGTATTTGCGAGGGATTAAGTCTCCATAATGAGGGTTTGCTTTAATATTTCTTATTGCTGTATTAACTGATGTTAATAGTTGTTCGTATGTTGGCTGTTTCTTTGCTTTTTTTCCTTCTAAAACTATTTTTTGCAATTTCTTATACTCATAATATGCATCTTCATCGAATTGAATAACTATTTCTTTATCCATTTACATCACAGTAACTCCTTTTTTCAATTTGTCTTTTAATTTTTTGCTTATGTCTTCTTTGTAAATCCAGATTATTCCTTCCTTTAGTAGTGCTATTTTTCCGCTACTTTCAAGATATTCTAGTATTACATTTAGTGTCGATCTCATTATTTGTTTAGGTAATCGTCTATCTATTTCATTTTTTGATAATGTATCTTTTGATTTTTTTATTACTGCCTCTACATTAAGTATTGTGTCGAGTCTTGGATAATGGAGTACTTGTTTTTGCATTTTCTCAGCCTCTTATAAGTTTATACTATAGTATAAGTTTATATCATATATAAATTTTTTGGTTTTTAGGGCTAATATGAAATCCTTTTTCTAAATAGAATGTTTTAAATATGAGCTCTCGTCGATAGATTAGTAGTTTAGTCCAACTTATCGACGAGGTGAGCTCATAATGAAGATTGTTCAAAACAAGTTTAAAAAGGTTGCGGATTT
>JABJCP010000040.1 GCA_018668595.1 Candidatus Woesearchaeota archaeon | reverse complement strand
GAAATTGCTTGTAAACAAGCAAAAATAAGTGTTGAAATTGACTAAATGTCTTTTTGGAGAATTTATGCGAATAAAGCTTTAATTCCGCAATTTTAAATAATTCATAGCAAAAATCCGCAACCTTTTTAAACTTGTTTTGAATTATCTTCATTAGTATCTCCTCGTCGATTTTTTGGTTTGAACTACTATTCTTTCGACGAGAGATACTATTTAAATAAGTCTATTTAGAAAGAGGATTTCATATTAGCCCTTGAATACATCTAAAAACAAACTTTATATAAATAAAAGCAGGTTCTGGTGAATTATGACAATACAAATATGCACTGTGGGCGGATATGAAGAAGTAGGAAAAAACATGACTGCAATCAAAGTAGATGACGAAGTTGTGATAATAGATATGGGATTATATTTAGATGCTTATGTGAAATATACCGAAGATGAAGATGTAGTAGACATGAGCTCGTCAGCACTTATGAAAATAGGCGCAATACCTGATACTGCTCCAATTAAAGATTGGAAAAAAAAAGTACTTGCAATTATTCCAACACACGCACACCTAGACCACGTAGGTGCAATACCTTATCTTGGCAAAAATTTTAATGCTCCAGTATTTTGCACGCCATTCACAGGAGAAATACTTTCGAGAATATGTAAAGATGAAAAAATAACTTTAAAAAATGAAATAAAAATTTTAAATGTTAACAGCACATACAAAGTTTCTGAAAAAATTAAAATTGAATTTGTAAATATGACACACAGCACACCACAAACAGTGATGGCAGTAATACACACGCCATATGGAAAAATAGTATATGGGAATGATTTTAAGTTTGACGATCGACCAGTTCTTGGGAAAAAACCAGCATATGATCGACTAAAAAGACTAAATGAAGATGGAGAAGTAATTTGCTTGATTGTTGATTGTACACGAGCTGCAGATGAGCGAAAAACACCATCAGAACAAGTTGCACGCGACATGTTGCGAGATGTAATGCTAGGCTGTGACAGCGAGGGAAAAGCAATAATTGTTACAACATTTTCAAGCCATATTGCAAGGCTCAAGTCTATTGTTGACTTTGGAAAAAAATTAAAACGAAAAATAGTATTTTTAGGACGAAGTTTAAGTAAGTATGTTGGAGCTGCAGAAGCAATAGGAATTGTTAATTTTTCAAATGATGTAAAAATAGTTGGTTTTAAGAAAAAAATAAAAAAACAACTAAAAGAAATACAAAAAGATCCTTCTAAATATTTAATTGTGTGCACAGGACATCAAGGCGAAGCAAAATCAGTATTATCAAGAATTGCAACAGGAGAATTTGATTTTAAACTAGGAAAAGAAGATCATGTAATTTTTAGTTGTACAATTATACCGACTCCACTCAATTATGCAAATAGGAAAATTCTTGAGGATAACATAAAGAAAAAAGGAGTTCGTTTGTTTAAAGAGATACATGTTAGTGGACACGCAGCAAGAGAAGACTTGCGTGATTTGATTAATATGGTTAAACCAAAACATATCATACCTGCACATGGAGATCTAACTATGAAAACTGCACTTGTAGAACTTGCAGAAGACATAGGATATAATGTAGGTGAGACAATTCATATGATGCGAGATGGGCAAATGAGAAAGTTTGAGTGAGTTGAGTTATTTTAATTCTCCAAGTAAACAATAATGATCACCTGAGTCAATGTAGATATCATAAATTTTGAAGTTTTTGAAGAATTGTCTTAATAATGATTTATTGTAAATATAATGAGGAACTCCTTTTTCAAAACCATCAAGCATAACATAAGTTCTTGGTTCAATCTGTTTTATTTTAGTTCCTCTCTCTCCAGTTTTGTTTTTGGTAACAGTTATGAATGTGGTTCCACCTTGCTTTAAAACACGCTCAATCTCTTTAATGCAGCGTCTAATTTGATTTGCTTTTGCATGATGAATAACTTGAATTGAGATTACAGCGTCAAAAAAATCATCTTTGTAAGGAAACTTTTTGTAACATGACGAGTTTTTTAGATTTGCTTTGAGTCCTTTTTCTTTTAACCAAGCTCTAGTTTGTTTTAAACCTTCAGGCGCATTATCCAGGGCATAAACTTCAAACCCTGCTTTTGCGAGGAAGACTGTGTGTCTACCAGAACCACACCCAAGATCCAATACTCTTTTTGCTTTATTTTTTTTAAGAATTTGAACTAATGCGTTCATGTCTTCGTGAGGTGTGTTGAAAACTTTACCTTTGTTTTTAAAAATTGAATTCCAATTAGCCATTTTATTTCCATTATTTAACACAAGGTTCTAGAATAGTTATTGATTTATTTTTGGCGTTGAGTTCTACTTTGCATCCTAGGGGAAGGAAAGCATTATTGCAACGATGACCAAAATTATTAACTTTAAGTATTGGAAAATCGTATTCTTTTGAAATTTCTAAAACCACATCTTCAAATTGAAACTCTTTATCATCTTGAGAAAAAGGGCCTTTAGTTATAAATTCATGAATGTGTCCAACAACAATGCCTGAAATTTGATCAAAAACACCTATATTTTTTAACTGGGCTAATTGTCCTAATAAGCTTTTCACGTCAGTTCTGTAAGCTTCAAGAAATAATATTTTATTTTTAAAATTAGGAAAATACTTTGTTCCTGCAAGTCGAAGTATTGATGAAATATTACCTCCAATTAAATCTCCTTGTGAACTTCCTTCACGCAAACATTTTCTTTTGTCAACAGGTTCAATAACTCCTATTTTACCCTCTATGATACGTTCTGAAAAACATTTTTTTGTATATGGAAAATCTAAATCCAAATCTCTTCCGAGTTTAGGATCAGAAGAATTAAAAGTTACTAAACCAGTCATTGTATTTATTGCAAGATGAAGTACATCAATATCACTCATGCCTAAGAATAGTTTAGGGTTTTTTTTAATTGCATTGTAATCAATTAAATTAAGAAGTTGATTTACAGTATCACCACCATGTGCACACCAAATCATATTAATGTTTGGATCTTTGAATGCGTTGTTAATATCTTCTGCTCTTTGCTCGGGAGAACCACCAGATACGCCAAATTTATCTAATCCAAAAGCATTATCTCCAAAGACAACATTAAAACCTTGCGCTTTTAGAAATTCAACTGCATTATCTGTTAAATATTTTCTATCTTGAGTAATAGGATTAGACGGAGCAATAATGCAAATAGTATCTCCTTTTTTAAGTTTGTTAGGTATCATTTTGATTCAATAAATTCTAGAGTATTTGTGCCCCGCTCATTAGTTACTACCGTAAATCATCGGCTTTCGCCTCAGCTGGTGTTCACGCATTCATTGCAGGTTTACACTTAATATTAATATTAACAAGATATACTAATATAATAATTTATAATTAGGTAATTGTATAAAAAGGTTGTGGGAATGAGGGATTATTTTGAAAATAGGGGTCTATCCTATTTTTTCTAGTACTGCGGTAAATTGTAAAATTCTATGAATTTTATTTTTCGAAAACAACCTTGCATGAATCAGGTTGTTTTCTGATGTAAATAAGTAACTCACTACGTTCATTACTTACAATATCTCGCTAAGCTCGAAAGAATTAAACACTTTGTGTTTAACTAATATACCAAGGCAGTACTAGTGTAGAATGTCCATTTCTTTTTGTTGAATATTATAGAACTTCAAAGTCTACACAGATTCTATACACTCTAGGTGCATGCTGACCACACTTAACAGTTCTTATGATTTTATGATCTAATTTATTTTTTTTGCAAGCTTTAGCTATTGCATCATGTGCTTCATGGAAGTTATCTTCGTGAAGAAATGCATAAAAATGAATAATAGAATGTTTTTTTGCTGCAATAAGTGCTGCATCTAAAAAATCTTCTGCGGATTTGGGAAGAGGCATAAGAATTCTATCAAACTTTTGATTTGTCTGTTTGATTAAATCAGGAATGATTTCTTTTACATCACCGTTGATTAAAGTTATGTTTGTTAATTTATTTAATTCAATATTTTTAATACCATAATCATGACCTTTAGGATTAATTTCAATTCCTACTATTTGATCAGCCTCTGTGTTTTTTGAAAAAACACAAGGATACGGCGCACAACCACTAAACATAACTAGAATTTTCTCTTTTGGTTTAATGATTTGTGAAATCCTCTTTCGTTCTGTAGAAAGTCTCGTCGAAAAATAAACTTCTTGCACATTTAAAAAAAGTTGTATGTTGTTTTCTTTATGAATTGTTTCTAAAGTTTTCTCTCCTGCAATAAACTCCATTTTTTGAGTTCGAAAAGTACCGTCATGCTTATCTGCTTTTCTCACAACAGTTTTAATTCCTTTATGAATTTTAAGAATAGTTTCTGCAATTAATTTTTGCTTTTTGTCAAGTGGTGGATCGATTTCTAAAATTGCAATAGTGCCAACAACATCAAAAGACGTTTTTAATAAATCGAGTTCTTCTTCTGAAAGCTTTTCTTGAAGTGCTTCTTTAAGATTGGAAGGAGAATCTCTTGATTCTAATTCAATTTCTTCAAATATTGTTTTTGGAAACTTATCTATAATAATTTGTCTTGACTCTTCATTTTTAATAGGAAAGAAAATATTCTTTTTGTCTTTTTTGAAAACAAAATTCTTATCATATAGACTATTAGCTAACAAAAACTTCTTAATATCCTCTGCATCTTTAAATGTAACTTTTACTGCGAGCATAGAAATAGTGAATTTGTTCTTATTTATGAAGCTTTTGATTCAGATACTAGAATATGCCATAGTATACTAAAATAACAACAGATATGCGCCTACAAGCATTATAATGCAGGCTACAATTTTTCTACCCAATCCTTTCTCATGGAAAATTTCTCCTCCAATAATTGTAGATAAAAGAGTGGATATTCTTTTCACACCAATCACTAATGCTACGGCAGGTGCAAGTGAAACTGCATAAACATGAGTACCTCTTGTTACAATAGTCACAACTCCTGATAAAATTAACCAAAAACCAGAACGCTTAAAACTCTCTTTCATAGCACCGATGTGCTGATGGAAAATAATATTTGTTAATAAAAAGAAATTAATAAAAATGAAAAAATGTAAAATAATAAGAAATGTGAAAGGAGTTACCCCATCTAAAAATAAAAATCTTTCAATTGTTGCAGTCAAAGCATAAAAAGTTAGTGCGATAATTATAAATAAGAAATATTTTGAATTTAATCGTTTGAAAGGTTCTAAAAAATGACCATGAATGTTCTCGGAATTAAGAACATAAGCACCAACAACCATCAAAGAAATACCTCCAATTTGTAGCTTAGTTATTGTTTCCCCTAGTAAGAAAAATGCAATTATAGCCACAAGAGCTGGTGAAAGATTGGTAAAAGGTGAAACTGCAGAAAGTTCTTTATGACGAAGAGACTTGGCTAAAAAGTAAAATGCAACTGTTGAAAGTAAGGATGCAAGATAAATAATTAATACATGAGACAATTCAATATTTGAAAAATTAGCAAAAGGAATTAAAAAAACAGATAAAATAAGAATGATTGTTGCAAGATTCATAGAAAAAACAATAGCATGTTCTTTGAATAATGCTTTTTTCTTAATTATCTGATGACCTGCTGCTAAAACTGCAGTAAGTATTGTAAAAACAATCCATAGCATTAGTGATTACCTCTTTTTAGAATAGTGATTGTAAGTTTTTATAAAAGTTTTTTGGTTGAACTTAAAAAAATAACAATTTAGAAAAAATCACCCAAACCTTTCTGAGCAGACTTTAATAATTCTTTTTCTAAACGTTTTAATGAAGAATCGATTCTAGGTTTACTAAAATCATGACGATCGCAAAGAATTTCAAAAACTTTATCTCGATCAAAAGGTTTCCAAGTTAGATTGTAATCCTGGGTTGTTGGCATTTTTTTGAACAAATAAAATACTTCTGTCCACGGAAAATCAAAATGATCATCCCATTTTGTTTCTTTGAAAAGAGTATCTAAATCAGATCCGTGCTGCTTGACAAGTTTAATGGCATTTTTTGGACCAATACCCTTGATTCCGCCAATATTAAAATCGGTACCGACGAGCATTCCAAGAGCAATTAGTTGATCACGATCTATCCCTAATGCATTAAGATTTTCACTTAGGTTAATTGTTTCAGGTTTAATAGTCTCATAAGACACGCGCCCCATTAATTTTTTTCTCTCAGAAATTGTTAAATTTCGCACCATATTTGGAACTCCAAATAACAATGAATCAAAATCCTGAGAAATTGCATAATCAATGTCTCCAGACTCTACCATTTTTGCAGCTTGAGCTTCTCCTTCAGACGGAGCTTGAATAATAGGAACACCCAATGCTGAGAGGAGCTCTTTTGCTTCTCCAACCATTTCTCTGCTAAGTTTAGAAGTTCTTGAAGCAAACTTTTTCATTCCTTCAATATCTCCTTTAGATTTTGCATCTTCATATTTTTTTTGCGCATTCTCTTTTAATTGATGTCTTCTTTGACGCTCTTTCTTTTTTAACTCAGGAGCTTCACCATCAAAAACAAAACTAAGTTTTAAATTATGAGACATAAGCTTAGTTGTTCTGTAGAATAATCCACTTAGATGAGATGTGATATTTCCTTGCGAATCAGTAAGAAGTGAACCATCACGCTGTCTTATCGTCGAGACAAATTGATATAAAACATTAAAAGAATCTACTGCAAATGTTTTTTTGCTAAGTTGATCGAATGACACTTCTTTTTTTGCAATAATATCTTTAAAATTAACTCCCATTTTTTGACCCTACTTACCCCTACAACTGTTTAAAACTTATAAATTTTTAAAAACCATTCCTTTAAATTCATTTGAAAGCATTGCCTCTGCTTTTTTTGTGATAGAACCTGACGATAAGAATAGTACAGGAAGTTTTTTGAACTGACCCTGAACAAAAGCAGAACTAAGATCTCCATCACTAATAGATTTCTTTGACTTTGCCTTACAATAAAAAACAACGCTTCCGACAGGACTAGGAACATTAATTATAAGATCTAACTCTGAATTTTTTCTAACAAGATCAAAATCAAGAATCTCAATCTGATTTTTTTCTGTAAACGATTTTATTTGATTTGAAAAATCACAACTAGGAAATTCTTTTTTAGGAGGTTCTGGTTTTGTTTCTTCCAACTCTTCTTTTCTAGATTTTCCTGATTTATTTTTTTCAGAAGAATTGTTTGAATTAAAACCTTGCTTAATCTCTTTTCTAATATCCAATAATTCTTTTCTTAAACTCTCCAGCTGATCTTTTTCAATACTTAAAGACTGACTCTGCTTTTCAAAATTAGATTGTTCTGATTCTAAAAACTTTCTCTGAGAATTAATACGCTCCTCTACTTCCTCTAATTCTTTTTTCTTTGACTCTATTGAAAGCTCTTCTATTTTTTTAGCTTCAGGATTTTTATCCTTTAACGAATCATCTAATTTTTGTTGAGTTTGATGTTGAAATTTATTTTGAACAGAATCTTCTTTTTTTGAAACCTCTACTGCTTTGTCTTCTGATTTTTCCAATTTTTTTGATTCTTCTTTTGACTTAGATTCAATAGGTTTTGGAGAAACAGAATTTGAAGTTGGCATTACATCTTCTGCTTTTTCAACCTCTACGCTCTTTTCCTCGTTTTCATCTTTAATACCTAAAACTGATTTTATTTTAGAACTCGCCTCAGAATTAGGTAAAAGATACCATTTCCAAAATAAATCAGTAGCATTATTATGAGAAACCTCAAGAGGAACTGCAAAATCTTTTATTCCTCGTAAACTTACTCTAACTAAAGGAGTTTGGTCTTTGTCTCGTAAAACTTGAGATTGTTTTAAAAGATCAAATGTTTTTTTATCTTTTTCATTTAATTTATGAGCAAAATTTTGAAGCATGTGCTCTTGACCCGGTTTAAAATAAATTGGAGAACCACCAAACTTAAGATTGGATAATCTTAAAACTTTATTATCTACTAACTCAGATAAAAATGCAGAGGCAAAAATCACATTTACTTCAAGCTCACGATTTATCTGAGAAGGAATTACAGGTCCTTTTATGCTTATCAATTGCAAAACTTTAGATTTATAATCAACAGCAGGCATACAATAAAAGAAGATAAAGAAGGTATATAAGTATTATGGTTGAGAAATATTATAATAAGGAGATAATAATATGCTAATACTAATATCCTAATTTAATAATAATATAATCCTGCTACAACAAAACTAGAATTTGTTTGAATAATTAAGGTCTCATCCAACGAATTTCCCAATAAGTAACATCATTTTCTTCGTCGACAACACCAATTAATAAACGTTTTTTTGTCGAATTTGCAACACGATTTTTTGCAGAAAACTCATACCAAGAAAATGAAGAAGATTCCTTAACAGGATATACGAGCCACTTTGCATGATCTTCTCCTGGCTTTACGCCCCTGTCATAAACACGAAAATCAGCACCGAACTTAAGAGCTGTTTTAACAATATAGCCTCTATTTCTTAAATCTTTAAACACACAGAATCTAGTCCAAAAATTATGTTCTTTTCTTAATGCTTTTTTCAAAAAAGCAGTTTCATCCATTGGTTGATTTCTAAGATTAGTAAGTTTTAATCTTCCCTTTTGCATTAAATAATATGCTTCAATTAAAGAAAGCTCTACTTTATCTTCAACAATAACTCCAAAACGACTTTGATTGTAAAGCTCTTTAGCAGCATCACTAGATTCAGTAAGTACACGCTCCTTTGCAAAAAAAGCAGTAACAATTGGTTTAACCATAATAGTACTGAGATTAAGGGGTTCATTTATAAATGTTTTGGGGAAGTGACATATAAAAGGCTAATCTTTATAAATAAAATAGAATAATCAGAATAATAATCTTAATTTAGAATTAGTGTTGCGGTAGATCATCAAATTCTATGAATTTGAGATTTCGAAAACAAACCTGCATGAATCGGATTGTTTTCTGTAATAATTCAGCAATTCGCTTTGCTCAGTGCTGACATTTTCGAGCTATGCTCGACAAAATTGAACTCTATGAGTTCAAATAATATACCAAGGCAACACTAATTTATCAATAGGAGTAAACAAAATGAAACTGACATTTTTAGGAACAAGTGCCATGGTCCCAACTAAAGACCGCAATGTAAGCGGGATTTTTCTAGAATGTAAAGGCGAAGGAATATTACTAGACTGCGGAGAAGGAACTCAAAGACAAATGAACATAACAGGAATTAAGCGCACCAGAGTTACTCGCATTCTTATTAGCCATTGGCATGGAGATCATGTATCAGGAATTATCGGACTAATACAAACAATAGGATCAGAAAACAATGACGCGAAAATAAAAATATACGGTCCTGTTGAAACAAAAAAAAGAATGGAGCACATGATGCAAAGTTGTATATTTGATCAAAGAATGGATGTTGAAGTTTTTGAACTCGAACCAAAAGAAGGAGAAGTGATGCAATTTTTTGAAAACTCAGACTTTATTATGGAATGTGCAAAACTAGACCATTCAATACCTTGTATAGGCTATAACTTCATAGTTAAAGATCAACTTAATGTAGATCCTGCAAAACTTAAGAAACAAGGTGTTGATGACGGACCTCATCTTCGCGATATAAAAAACGGGAAGAATATTGTGTGGAAAGGAGAAGAAATTAATTATGAAGATGTTACTTATGTAAAAGAAGGGAAAAAAATAAGTTATGTTGCAGATACATGTGCTTGTGAAGGTGCACTAAAACTTGCAATAGATGCGGATTTGTTAATTAGTGAATGCGTTTATAATTCAGAACATCAAGACAAAGCAGAAGGATACAAACACATGAGTGCAAAAGATGCAGCACTACTTGCAAGCAACTCAGGCGCTAGAAAACTAGTTCTTACTCATTTTTCTCAGCGATACAAAAACACTCAAGAGATAGAAGAAGAAGCAAGCACGTATTTTGATAATGTAATATGTGCAGAAGACTTTATGAAAATAAAACTATAAATTTATTTAGCTTTCTTTTTATTTATATGCATTAAACTAAAAATGAAATGCTTATAAAAATGATTAATTATGCAATAGTAAACAAACTTTAAATAAAACCTTTTTTGACAAATACACTGAATGGCATGGGAAGAACAAAATAAAAAATCAGAAGAAACAATTTTAGATGAAAAAGTAAGAGAATTAATGTTTAAACGTCGTATAACCTATCAAGAAGCAGAACAACTAATAAAAGCAGGACAAAAATCAATTTGGGAATTCTAAAAAAAAAATATTTGTTCATAAAAAAAAAAAAAAAAAAATGCTTGAAAGGTTTAAGAGTAAAAAAGTAACACATAAATAGCAAGTTCTAGAATTAAATAAGTATGAGTATGAAAAGTAAAGGAATAAGTGCAGAACGTGAGTTGATTCATAAATTTTGGCATAGAGCTTGGGCTGCAATACGAATTGCAGGAAGTGGATCAACAAAGTATCCTGCGCCAGATATACTTGCAGGAAACAATATTCGCAAAATAGGACTAGAATGTAAAGTAACAAAAACTAAGTATCAACATTTTACAGACAAAGAAATAGAAGAATTGCAAGAATTTTGCAAAGTGTTTGGAGCTGAAAGTTGGATTGGTATAAAGTTCAATCATGTTGACTGGTTCTTTTTAACACTTGAAGATTTGAATAAAACAAAAGAAAACTATTCTATAAATTTAGAGAAAGCAAAACTAAGAGGTTTGAGTTTTGATGAGATGGTTGAGCAAAACTGACAAGAACAACAAGATTTTGGAAGATTGCAAAATCCGAATTGTGCAATTACAATTGATTATAACTAATACAAACTTCTTAAGAATGTGCCCTTACTATTTATTCGTTCTTTTTTTTGTGCCCGTAACTTCTTACTTGATCAATAATTAATCCTAGCATTCTCGACATATAAGCTTTAAAATTATCTTTATCTGCTTCTTCTAAAGTCATATAATATTCTTCGCGTTTAACAAATGGAATAAAAAACATAGGATAATCGTTCTTGATCAAAAGCCAATTCATTATTGCACGAGAAGTTCTTCCATTTCCATCTTCAAATGGATGAATCCAAGTTAATTTAGCATGAATCATAGTTGCTAACTCAAATGGATGAAGTTTGTTCTTATTTGCACTATACCATTTGTACATGTTAAGCAAATGTTTCTTGACTTTTTCATGTTTAGGAGGAATATGTTTAGAACCAATTATTTCTACATCAAAGAATCTTATTCGCCCACCATAAACAACTTCAGTATTTTTTGTTAAAATATAATTAACTTTTTCTAAAAGTTTGTTATTTAGTCCTCCTTTATAAGAATTTAAAAATTCTAAACATTCTTTTCCATTAATAGCTTCGTGATAATCAGATGCGCGCACTCCTGAAGGAATTACTTTATCTTTAAGAATTAATGCTGTTTGTCTTAAAGTTAATCTATTCCCTTCAATAGCATTAGTATTGTAAGTAAATCTTATTACAAAATCTTCGATAAGTTTTTTCTTTAAACTTTCAGGTGTTTTTTTAAGCCAAGCTTTGTAACCTTCTTTTAAGTCTTGAAGTGTTTCTGCAGCATCATTTGAGAGATAAGGATGTACTGATTTTATAATCCCTACGCTCTTTATTTTTTTCTCTACTTCTTGAGCGTACTTCTTAATATCTATCTTGGTGGGTTTTTTATCTCCTATGTAAATTCTAATCTTTTTCCATTTGTTAATTCCTAACCTAATATTTTTTGTAAGATAATAATATTTTTTATTTCTCCTTTTAATTATTTCTACATAAGTCATATTTTTTGTATGGGCACAAAACTATTTAAATCTTTCGTTTAATTGTGCACTTATATTAAGAATTAAATTTTGAAACGTCCTCGTCGAGTTTTGCACACTCAATTAATAGCTCATCCGTTGTGAGTTTTATACTATGTGTTAAAAGCCCCTGCAGATATTTGAACTCACGCAAGTTTTTTAGAAAATGCTCAAAAAACAAAGTTTTTTGGCACCCCAAAATTTTCACAAGTTTGAGGGACTTGACAAAAATAGAATGATACGACATTAGCTCATTACACTCACTAAGTCGTATGATCAACCAATGTCCTTTCTGAAATAATGCGAATGTAAGCCCCTGGCGTGATTTGAACACGCGACCTGCTGCTTTCTTTTATTATTTAACACCAATTGATTATTACTAATTTTATTGATGATAATAATTATACGAGGCAGCCGCAATAGCGACTATGCTACAGGGGCAGAATAAATTATTCTAACTTGAAACTTCACATATTTTCAAGAATTGCCTCTTTAGACTTAAGTTTTCTCTGACAAGCATTGCAAACTATGTGCTTTTTACCATTCTCATCTTTAATATAAGTTCCAAAAGGTTTTTCTAAAAAATTCATTTGAATCTTTGATTTACAAACTTCGCATTTCATTTTAATTAGTTGGAGATTGAACTATTTTATAAATTTAATTAAAAAATAGATCAAAAAATAAAGCAATATTTAAATAAGTCAAAAACATAATAATACGTAAATAATAATTAATGCAATATAAATAATACACTAGGGGTGTGAAAATGATAGGATACATATTAATATCGCTCAAAGAAGGAGATGAGCAAGACGTAATGAGCACTTTAGCAGAATATGACTGGGTTAACGAATCGCACATTCTCTTTGGAGAATGGGATATAATAGCAAAAGTAGAAGTAAGCAATCCAGAAGAACTTGCAACACTCGTGATGGACAAAATAAGAACTATTTCCCAAGTAAAAGTTTCATCAACACTAATAGTTGCGAAGTGAACTAGAAACCTGATTTAGACCATTAATTTTATAAAAACACCTAAATTTCTAGTGTTTATGCCTAAAATATTAATTAGAAAAGGAAAAAAACAATACTTTGAAGACATAGACCGAGAGGTTACATTAGCTAAACAAAGAACATTCTATATTTCTGATTTATCTAAAGATTTTTCTACAGATCAAGGAATAATTAAAAAAACAGACCTAGAAAAGAAAGATGGTTCTGTAATTAAAACAAATAAAGATAAAGAATTTAATATTTTTACAGCAAATTTTATTGATGAATATAGAAGAATTAAACGTCTTCCACAAATCATTCCTCTAAAAGATATTGGGTTTATTATTTCTCAAACAGGAATTGGAAAAGATTCAATTATTGTTGATGGTGGAACCGGTAGCGGAGCATTATCTATTTTTTTAGCAAGATTTGCAAAAACAGTAACAACTTATGAAATTAACAAAGAGCACATTGCAATTGTGCAAGAAAATATTAAAGATCTTAAAATTAAAAATCTTAAATTAAAAAATAAAAGTCTTTATGATGGAATTGATGAAAAAAATGTTGATCTTGTGACTTTGGATATTCCAGAACCTTGGCTAGTAGTTTCTCACGCAGAAAAAGCTTTAAAGCCAGGAGGATTTCTTGTTTCATATTCACCAACAATTACTCAAACAGCAGATTTTGTAAATGCATTACCCGAACATAAGAATCTGGTTCACATTAAAACAATAGAGCTCATGGAGCGCGAATGGCAAGTCGAAGGACGAAAAGTTCGACCTAAATCA
This sequence comes from Candidatus Woesearchaeota archaeon, assembly GCA_018668595.1. Classification (GTDB taxonomy): domain Archaea; phylum Nanobdellota; class Nanobdellia; order Woesearchaeales; family UBA11576; genus JABJCP01. The sequence goes on along the minus strand of JABJCP010000040.1, from coordinate 52,641 downwards.
AAACAAATAATTCATTCAGGATTTTTGAGTTTTGTGAGAAGGATATAAATATTAACAAGATGAATTAAAATGAAAAAAAGAATAGCAGTACTAAAAAAAGAATATTGTAACCCTGTTGGTTGTGGGGATTATCTTTGTGTTAAACTTTGTCCTATGAATCGAGCAGGTAAAGAATGTATTGTTAAAGGTGAAGATTCAAAGCCTCAAATTAATGAAATAATTTGTACTGGTTGTGGTATTTGTCCTAATCGTTGTCCATTTCACGCAATTTCTATTATTAATCTTCCTAGTGAATTAAACCAAGAACCAATTCATAGATTTGGTCCAAATGGTTTTGCACTTTATTCCTTGCCCACTCCAATATTTGGAAAAGTTGTAGGTATTGTTGGAGTTAATGGAATTGGTAAGTCTACAGCAATAAAAATTCTTGCAGGAGAACTCAAACCTAATTTTGGCCGCGACGAGAGTGCTAGTTACGACGAACTCATTGAATTTTTCAAAGGTACAGAAGCACAAAAGTTTTTTGAAAAAGTAAAAGCAGGAGAAATTAAAGTAGGATATAAACCTCAGGCAGTGGATCAAATTCCAAAAATATTTGAGGGTACTGTAAAGGAACTTTTACAAAAAGCAGATGAAAAAAATATGTTTGAAGAGATTGCTAAAAAATTAGATTTAGTAAGAGTTATTGACAGAGACGTAAAACACTTATCTGGAGGAGAACTTCAACGTGTTGCAATTGCGGCAACAGTTCTAAAAAAAGCTAATCTTTACATTTTTGACGAGCCCACATCTTATCTTGATATCAAACAAAGAATAAAACTTAGTAAATTTATTCAAGAACTTGCAGACGAGGAAACCGCAGTTTTAGTAATTGAACACGATTTAATAATTCTTGATCATATGACTGATCTGACCCATATAATGTATGGTCTTGAAGGAGTTTATGGTATTGTAAGTATGCCTCGAACAACTCGAGTTGGAATTAATATGTATCTTGATGGATATATTAAAGAGGAAAATATTAGATTTAGAGACCATAGAATTAAGTTCGATACTCAGCCAATTGAACGCGAAGAGTCAGATATTGTTATGAGCTCATGGAGTAGTGTTGAAAAAAAATTAGGAAACTTTTCTCTTAAAGCAGAACCTGGAGAGGTTAAAAAACGAGATGTTATTGGGATTTTGGGGGAAAACGGAATTGGAAAAACTTCTTTTGTGAGAATTTTATCTAAAGAAATAGAACCTGATTCTGGAGAAATAAATGAAAAAATAAAAATTGCTTACAAACCTCAACATCTTAAAGGAGGAGACGAACTTGTATCTGTTGTTTTACAAACTGCAATTCAAAAGTTTGAGAATCAATTAATAATTCCTTTAGGTATAAAACCTTTATTATTTAAAAAATTAAATCAGCTTTCAGGAGGAGAACTTCAGCGTGTTTCAATAGCGCAGTGTTTATCCCAAGATGCAGATTTATTTTTGTTAGACGAGCCTAGTGCTTATTTAGATGTTGAGCAGCGTTTAAGAGTTTCTAAAATCATGGCAGATTTAATGGAAGTTTCTGGAAAGTCTTGTTTAGTTGTTGATCACGATTTATTATTTATTGATTATCTTTCTAAAAAACTAATTGTTTTTGACGGTGAACCTGCAATTAGTGGAGTAGTTAAAGGTCCATTTAGTATGGAAGATGGTATGAATTTATTTTTGAACGATCTAAATATTACTATGCGAAGAGATGAAGAATCTAGCAGACCTAGAGTTAATAAGTTAGATAGTAGAAAAGACCGTGAACAAAAATCAGGAAATAAGTTGTACTATGTTTAAAAAAAATAAAAAAAATAACTAAACATAAAAAAAATCTAGAGAAAAATTAAAAAAAATTAAAATATCTGATCTAATAAATGATCTGCAACTTCATTTGCCCAACCTTTTCTCACTAAACCTTGCTTGATTTGTTCTCTATTAAAACCTTTTGTCTTTAATTTCTCAATAGCTTTCACCGCCTGAGCAAGTCTTAAATCATCAGTATGCAATCCTGCTTTATCCATATGATTATCAACAAGGTTAATGTGTGAAAATATTTCGTCAATAGTAGGATCTGGCCAACCTTTACCCTCTAGAACTTTTACAACATCCTCTTTAGAGAAGCCATGAGCCAAGGCATGATAAATATATTTTTCAACCTCAGCTTGCTGCTTCTTTGAAATAACCAAAGCAGGTTTTTGTTCTTGCTTAGGCATTTGTTTTGGTTTGACTTGTTCTATAATTTCGGACGAAGGCTGTCCTGTAAGTGGCTTTGCAGTTTCCATTTCAACTGAAGTAGAAGAAAGGACAGGTTCGGAAGTTGGAGGTGTCTCAGAAATTGAGTCCAAACCTGTCCTGGTCGCAGTAGGGGGTTTATCTACTGACAGTTGATGACGGAATACTGCTATGCCGCCAACTATGATTACAACTAAAGTTAATGCAATAATCCAAGTCCACCAATTGATAGGCGACTTTGGAGGTGCAGGTTGTTTTTGAGTTGCTTGAGCTTGTGTTTGAGTTACTTGTTGAGGTGTAGCTGTTGCTTGCGCAGCAGTCTCTGTTGCAACCTCTGTAGTTTCTTGAGCAACTTGCTCTGCTGTTGTAGTTTTCTTAGGAGGTAATAAATTAAGAGCATATGCTTTCTTTTTAGGAACTAACTTAACACTCATAATAGCAAAATGATCTGAAAGCTCAACATTAGCAATAATATCATCACTAAATATTTCTTTCAAACCAATAATTTTATCCTCGCCTAATTTTACAGCATACTGATAAGGAGTTCCACTTCTTTGCAATGTTAATTTTAAATCACCAACTTGAATAACATCAAATAAATATTCCACACCTTCAAAAAGGAAAGTAATTGTGTCTCCTTTTCTAAGTTCTAAAGTTGTAGCTGAATCTGTAGGAACAACAACATGTGCTTGTTTAGCTACTGAACTACTTCCTCCACCGCCACCACCGCCGCCACCAGTGGAACCGCCAGTACTAGTAGAACAATCATCATCACAAGGTCCTCCACAATCAACACCATCTTCAAAAGAATTTTGCACACTATTTTGACAAAGATCCTCTGCAATAAAAAAAGCTGAAAAACCAGTAATGCCTGTTATTGTTGCTAAATCATTTTCAAAATTTAAATTAGTGCTATCTAAATATATGGTCTGACTTGAAGTGTTAGCATACTCACTACTAAAATCATAAGGAGTTTGAAATATTGCAGGATGAACTAAATCTAAATCAGACACGTTGTAAATAATAGTAAATGAATTTAAACTACTATTATCAACAATCTCAAAAGCTTGAACTGCTTTAACTTGATACCTTGAAGTTGTTGTTGCATTGAAATCAGAATCTTGATAATCAATACTTCCAATAGTTAATGTTCTTGAACTAACATTAAGTGTCGAAGGAGGAGTAAATGAATCTGAAGTTACTTTAAACAAATTATCATTACTAGTAAAGTTTGCTTTGAATGTCGTCTGAGGAACAGGAATTGTAACTGTATCATTCATAGAATCATTCTGATAAATAACTCTGCCATTTTTTGTATATAACACAGACACAGGTTCAGGAGATGCAAAAACAAAACTAGTTAACACTATTAAAATCAATAATGCAAATAGTAGTTTTTGGAATAAATTAATTTTATTCATTTTAATTTACATTAACCTCCTGATCTATGGAATTAAAAATATCAAAAGTTGTAGAGTTTGATGCTGAGTTACTATACTCGTCGATAATTGTTAAGTTAACAGTATAAGTTCCATTAACTTCAGTCTGATTGAATTCTGCCAATGTGTAATTGAATAAATTAAATCCACTATTAAGTATTGGAGTGAAGTTTAATTTAGTATAATTGTAAACTGCACCATTTGGATCTGTAAATGAAACATTAATAGTTGACAAATTGAAAACTGACGTTATGTTTAATGTAATGTTTATTGTTTCGTTAACATAACCCCAACCAGAACTTGGCAGAGTTGTAAATGAATGTTGAATAATATTATTATCAGTTGAGTAAAATGTCGTCGAGTTTCGTCCTGCGTTACCGATCAAATCATAACAAGTAATGTTTAGTTCATGATAACCTTCTGACGTGTTGAAATTTGACGAAACATTAATTGTGCTGCTTGTGTTGTAATAAGTATCTGACTCGTTTGCTCCGTCAATTGTGTAGCTACAATTAGTTGCGCCAGTTGCGTTGAAACTAATGTTAAGATTTGATGTGGTGTTGTAAATTGATTCGTTTGGAAGGAATAAAGTTACGTTTGGAGGGGTGTTGTCAATAGTTAATGTTATTGCTGTTGTGGTCGAATAAAGCTCACTATCATTAGCATAAATAAGTATTCCCACACTTTCAGTACCAGTTATTATTTCAGAAGCATCCCAAGTATAATTAGTATCCAAAGTCCAACCTGCTAGTTGAAGAGCACCATCATTATAGTAAATAGAATAATTAATAGTATCTCCGTCAACATCTGTACTTTCAGTCCAATTTAATTCGACAACAGCATCTGATGTGTCCCCATTTGAAAGAGATAATAAACTAAATGAACTTGGAGCGTCATTAACCTGAGTTACATTTAATAAAATAACATTACTACAAGTTGAATTTGTACCGTCTGAAGCTGCGAATGAAACATTACGCATTCCATTTTGTTCTGAATTAAAGTTAGCATCAGGAGTTATGTTTACAACACCGGTTGATTGATTTATTGTGATTGTCAAATCTTCTGTGTTGTTATTTTCTGAACAAATACTATACGTTAATGTGTCTAAAGTATCTGCATCAGTAAAATATGTTGAAGATGAAATATTAATTGAAGTATTTGAAGTATCTTCAGACCAAGTCAAATTAATAATATTATTATTAAGCACAGGAATATCATTTACAGCACGCATAATAATTGTAACATTAGTTCCTGTGTAATTTCCATAATAATCAGTTGCGTTAAATCTAACAGTTGCGTTAGTGTCAAAGTCATTCAAACCAGTGATATTAAGTAAACCTGAATTATTATTCATTGAAATAGTTAAATCAGATCCGGAATAATTATTTGCAAAAGTTAAGTTATCGTAAATAGTATCTGCATCAGAGTCAGTAAAATAATCAGATAAATTTAGCGTTGTGTTTGACTCGTCTTCTGTAACATATATCGTCGGGAAACTTTGAGATAATGATGGAGGCGTACTTTGTATGAAAACACTAGTTGATGAAAAATTACTCTTAGCTCCTGCATCAGTAGCATTAAAATAAATATTTAAAGTATCATTAATTAATGCAGTAATTAAAATATTATCTGTCAGTATATCAGTATCTGCAAAATTTGTACTACTACTATTCACCGCATCATAAAGTGATGCGTTTTCTGTTCCATTATAATACCAAATAGATATGTTTGTTAAAGTTATTTCTGTCCAATTAATAGTAAACATAATTGACTCACTAGCAAAAGGACTTGAAGCGTTAGTTCCATTTGAATAAATCGTTCTATTATTACTGAATTTAGGATATGTTTTATCTACAAAAATAGTTTTTGAACCACCACTAGATACGCCACTATTATCACCTGTAAAATTAATTGAGTACTGACCATCAGTCCAACTACTAATGGAAACAGTATCAGTATAATTATGTCTTTGGGTCGTATTAGTTGATTGAGACTGCTTAAACTTCAAAACATTAGACGACGAATAAAATGATAGAGTGCTATTCATAGCAGGATACGTCGAAAAACCATCAGTGATTTGATTACCTGTATAAAGTTCACCATCTGAAATGAAATTTGATTCTGAACTATTGTAACCAAAATAAAACATAGGTGCTCTCTTGTCAACTGTGAAGTTTCTTTCTACTTGTTGTGGATTACCTAAATTATCTTGTCCCAAAACAATAAACGTAAGGTTAGTAATATTATTAATTATATCAGTAAAGTCCAGTGCAACATCCCAATCGCTAGCAGAATATAAGAACCCATCCATATCAGTTCCATTAGCATATTCAAAAGTAGTTGAGTTAGAATATTCTATTTCATACGTAACCCAATCCATGCCAACGCCATCATCATTAACAGATGTTCTAAAATTCACAGGACCTGCAATTACATCATATTCTGTTGTAGGAAAATCAATTGTAATTGTTGGATCTGTTTGATCCAAAGTAAAAGTTCTATTTTCTGCACTGTAAACACAAGAATTATTTGCACCTGCATTATCACAAGCTCTAACTCTCCACGAGTAATTGCCATCGTCGGAGTTTGAAATATCTAAAAGCTGAGAGATATTAGTTGTCGTAATTGGTTCCTGCAAAAAGAAATTTGTCGGAAGAGTAAATGCTTCTGTTGCTAATCTTAAAATTCCTGAAGTTGCAAGAGCTATATACTTACCCGCGATATCAAAATAACTTGCGGCGAAAGGAACTGTTGATGCTGTTTGATTAGTATTAGGATTAAAGACTAACAAATGCGACGAGTTCGAATAAACTATTTTATCTCCGAAGATTGAAGAGTTTGAATCACTGGTTGAAATTTTATAAATGTAATTATTAGATATTGCGAATTCTCCAAGAGTTGATAAAGTATCATAATCCGATCTATTACAAGTAACATTGTAATTTACAACACCTGTTGCATTAGTTAATGTATTGTTTAATTCGAAATAAAATAAATCACTAGAGTTATAACCCATATCAAAACTATATTCCCAACTCTCAAGGTTATGAGTGAATGTAACATTACAATTTGAATCGCTAAGAGTTGTGCCATTAGTACTATTAGTGTAATTAGCATGAACAGTAAAATTATAATTAGGTTGAATCATTTGTCCAGTTAAAACATCATAGTCGTCCCAAACAGTTAAGTTAGAATTTGCAAATACTGACGAGGATATTGCTGTTAACACTACCAAAATCAATACAGACATCCAAATTAGTTTTTTGTTATTCATTGTTTATTCTTTTTTTATAATTTATTTTATTGTTTATTTAATCTAATTTACAGGCATTTTGTAATAAAAAACTCCTGCCGTGCTATTGTGGAATGTGATGTAATTACCAAATATTTTCGGATCCTCTCCTGAGTAATAGATTTCTTCAGTCTTGTTTGAAACAATATCATACAAGTAAATTCCTCCATCTTCCCAAGCAATATCATAACCATAAATCGAAACTGAATCAATGCTTGTTGATGAATTAATTACAGACGTACCACTACTCGATAAATTCTTCAAATACAAACCACTTGCAGATATATGATAAACAAGGAAATTATTCCAAACATCATAAACTCCATCAGTAATTGAAGTTGCGACTTGCGTATCTGCATAAGTGTTTATAGTATATTGTCTCAAATTATAAGTTCCTGAACCTCTCTGATAAAAAATTCTATTATTATAAATGACTGGTTTTGTATCATTGCTACTAGACGTTGTAATCTGAAGTTCTGTTTGATCTACAAAGTCGTATAAGAAAATATCCCAATTACCTGAACGATTATCTTGCCAAACCATTTTTGTTCCATAAATGCTAGGATTCATTTGGAACGCAGTAGTTGAAATATTCTCAGTTGAATAAGTAGGATCTCTATTATTAGTTAATGAAAAAGTAGATTCGTTATCCACCTGAACTTCATAAGTAATAAAATCTCCGTCGACATCAGATGAAGCTGTCCAAGTTAGATTAAAATCATCATTAAACTGTGAAGCATTAACAGGAGCTTGTAGTTCTGGCAGAGTCGGAGCAATATTTTGAACAATAGCAGATCCTATAGATGAATTAGATCTACTAGTTTGATCTGTTAAAGTAATATTACAAGTCAGGTTTGAATCTCTAGTTATTTGAGATGATGCAGTTGTTAAATCAAATGAATCTTGCGTGTAATTTGCAATGCTTATTGAATTAGTTTGATTTCTGATCAAAGTGTTATCATCGTACCAAAGGAAAGTAGCATTAGCAACATCTTCATCTTTATCAGCAAAGGAAACTGAACAATTTGCCGTCGAGTTAGTATAAACAGGAGATGAACCCGTAACCGTAATATTATCAGTAAAATAAGGTGAATCAATCCAATCAATATTGAAATTAACATGAGTATTTTGCTGCCAAGTCTGACCATTACCATGACTATCTGCACAACTAATGTACCACGTAAAATTACCCTGACCATCAGTTGAATTCTGACTATTAATATCATTCTTGCCAACTGTTGTGTTTAAACAAGAATAATTACCAGAACCATAAACTGTTTCTGGACAATTATGCGCCAGAGTTGTGTGATCAAGATCTGAATAAGTTAGACGACAATCACTACTTGCTTCAGCAGTGAAATTAATTGAAATAGTTGAATCAGATTCGTTGACGAGATTCCATCCATTAGACGAATTAGTATCATTATTAATCTGAACTATTTGTGCAGGACTAGGAGGAGAATTATCAATATAAATAATTCCATTACTGTACGTTGCATTACCATCCGCACCAAAACCATTGTAAGGAATAATCTTGAAATAATACTTGTAACTATGAGTTAAATTAAGACCCAACATGGTAAGTTCATTATCAGTTATTGTTCCAGTACCAGAGGGAATCACAGTACAATTATTTGGAGGTGAACCATCACAATCTGTTGCGTCATCAGGATCATCCCATAAAATACTCCACGCATAATATTGGATTCCAGTTTCAGGATCAGAACTTACATCCCAAGCTGCATGAAGTTGATTTTTGTTGTAAGTATAAAATCCATCGTCAGTAACTGAAGCAATATCTGAAGGATCAGTACTATCAACAGCAATTCTAGGAATCAAATCACCCGATGTAAATAAAGCAGCATTACCTGCATTATCAATAACTCTTAGCTGGAATGCATGACACTTACCTTGCGTCAAAGAAACATTATTCCAACTTGCACCGTCAGGAACACTAACATTGAATGCATCATAACTGTAAATTGGAGGACAAGTATTATTATTTCCTGCTGGAAGAGTTGACGTACCTGCCATTAAAATACTCCTATTAATTCCTGAAATACTATCATTACCGGTATTATAATAAACTGAAATTCTATCAATAGTTAAGTTTGCAGCAGAATAACTAATGTTACCTCCTGTTGGCGCTGTGAAATCAGTAGTGATACCTGTTGAAGTTTGGAAAGGAGACCATGAACCAGTAAAATTAATTGCATCATTACCGTTTTTAGCTCTCACATTAAACTTGTAAGTTGTATTTTCTACAAGAGTTAAATCACTAGCAGTAACAGAAGAATCTGTTGTGTAACTTCTTGATTTAATTGATTCAAAACCAGATGTTGGATAAGCCTGCGTACCAATACTATATTCATACTGAACAATCTCAGATTCATTATCTTGGAAATACCAACTTGCACCAAGTTGAGAGGGATTATTAGTCCAAGTACTACCATCATCAACACATTCAGAGTAACCCGCTGCCGGACAAGTAGGCGCACTATCGTCGTAGAAGAGTATACCATCACTTGAAACTGATACTGAATACGAACCTGCTTTATTTCTTGCCTTAACAGTAAAATAATAGATTTCTCCCGACGAGAAATTAAAAGCATAAGGTGTTGAATTAGTTCCAAAGTGAGTTACATTAATATAATTATTAGATGTTGTTTGCCAAGCTAATTTATTATTAGAACCTGTACTAGTTCCAACTGCCACTTCATAATAATCTAAGTCATCATCATTTGCAGTCAAAGACCAATTAGCATAAATCCAATGATTTGACGTGAGATCGTCAAAATCATTAACTGAAGCAATACTTAAGTTTGCAAGAATAACCTGCAATTGTTTTTTAGTTGAATTATAATTGTTAACAGAGTCGTTAACTTGCAATGTTAAATTATAATATTCAGATGAAACATCAATCTGAACTGAACATTGATACAATGTGTTACTTGTTAATTCAGTGCACGAAATATTATTTCCAAAAGTTGTTAAGTTAATTCCCAAAGTATTATTGAAAACTTCCGGACTAACCGCATAGTATGTATGATTAGTACCATTTGAAACATTTAACATCAAGGTTGATGTATTAACTAAATAATTATCTGAAATATTAAATGAAATAGTTGGCGTCGAGGATGATGTCCAATTAGCAATTGAAGATGTATTTATTATAGGTGTTTCGTTATCATAATAAACAGTTTGTGAAGTTGAAGGGTTGCTTTCTTCTCCACCCATAACAGTTACTGCATAAATAGTATTTGAACCAATTCTTAGTAAACTATATGTGTCATTGATTACAAGAGTTTCATTAAACCAACCATGAGGATAAACCGTGTTGTAAAGTGAAATTACAGATCCTGTTGTAACTGAATTTGTTAGATTAGGCGAAATATATACTCGAGGATTTTCACCAGGATTATTTACTACACTCTCAATATCATATCTTTGCCAATTGCTCAAGTTATGATTAGGGAACTGCACAAACATGGAAGGCCAATTAGCAGCATCAAAATCAGCATAATCATCTTCTAAAATATAAACAAAATTTGAATTTGAAGGGCGGTCTGCAGTAAGAGTTGTAGTTCCATTTAGAACAGATGAATTAGTAACATTAAATGATGAAGAGTTAGTATAATCACCTTGCTGGACGACAAAAGTTACATTAACTGGATCTAATGCGTCAGTGTTGATGAAACCCATGAATGAAAAATTAGAGTTAACTGCGCCTGGAAGGGTTGCTAAATTTGGAACTGCTGAAAGTGCGCCTGCAGGATAATTAAGATAATCATCTGTAGCAAAACCTGAATTACCTTTAGTATCAGTACCCCATGCAGAAATTCTATTAACACCGCCAGGGATAAGATCTACGGAAATATTAAACCAACCTGAAGGAAGCGCAGCAGAGTGAAGTAAAACCGAAGTTCCTTGCGGCACATCATCTTCTAGAGCTTGAGTAAAATTAATTCTAATATCATTACCAGTTCTTGTAACATTAGAAATATTATATCTAGTAAAATGAGATTTGTTATGATTACTAAACTCAACATAATCATAACTTGTAAAAGCATCTTCAATAACTTCAGACCACTCAATAAAAATAGTATCTTCGCCCTCTAAAGCATTATAGTTTACTACAATACTATCTCCTTCATAAGTTGAATAATAAATTGAGCTTTCTGTATTAATATTAAATGCGTATTCTGCTTCGCCTAAAACAACCGCAATATTTGCAGTAATATCTGATTCATTAAAGTAACCAGCAACATCAGTAGTAGTTGCAGTGGTTTGATTAGTTGGATGAAGCCAAATCTGCTTGTATAAAATTGGATTTATTGGTGCTGTCTCGTCGTCATCAATACCTATAGTTTGCGAAACAGTTTGGTTTTCGTAAATATTTGAAGTACAAGTAATATTGTAACTATAATAACCTGAAATGTTATAGATGTTTACTTCAGACCTGTGTTTGTAAAGACCCATGGTTGAATCATACTCCATTACTTCATTTGTTAAAATAGAATGATCATTCCAATCTTGTATAACATCAAGATAACAATTACCCCCATTATAAGTTTCATTGTTTTCGCCAGATTCATTATTTATTGAAGTTCCGGTTTTATCAACCCCAGTACTATCTAAACCGAACTTAGTATAATTTGCATAGAACCACATACGATGCCATGTTTCACCGACGCTATCATTGTAAATATTTAATTGACTATTATTAGTTGTTGAATAATTTGAAAATGAATTAGCAGTAAATGAATAAGTACTACCATTGTAAGTTTTACTAGCTTCAGTACAATAAGCAAGTGGACAGATCACACCATTTCTTAATAACGCAGGTTCGTTTTGATAAGGGAGATTTGTAAAGTTTACAACTGCTCTTTGATTAACTATATTTGTTAAAGACTCGTCGACTGAAACAAAGTTTTGGGAAATAACAACATCACTCAAATCCATACCTGTAAAATTAATTATGTTAGGGAAATAAACAGATCCGTAAGAGTTATTGAGAAGGACTCCCTCAATACTCAATGAATCATTACCACTAAAATTATAAGAGTAATCTGCAGCATTAAAACCTGCACCACATTCAGGTTCAGACCAACCATAGATTGTGTCGCAATCCCAGTCAATTATTCTATTTGAATAATCCTCACACTTATTATCAGGAGTAAGATGAGAAGCAGTAGGATATTGAGCAACATCACCATCATCGCAATCTCCTTGACTAACAGTATAACCATCTCCATCACTATCTGTATCTCTATATATCCAGAACCAATCAGTCATGTTTGAAAAATAACTTTGAGTACTTCCAACATACGACGTTACATTGAACTTAAATGAACGATTATAAGGAACTCCATCAAACGGAGGAGCCCAACTATTAGTTATATTAGATGCTGATGTAAGTCTATTTGTAATTTGAGTTTCACCAGTAGAGTTTGAATAAATAGTAATATTATAATTTATTCCTTGCAGATGAGATCCGTCCTGAGCTTTCCAAAATAAAGGAATATAATCACCAACACCAAGCCAGATAGATTCGTTTGAAGGGTAAGCGATTGGGCCGCCGCAATCGTCGGAAGGAGGCGTTACTGATGAAGGATGGAAGTTACCGTATAATATGTTGGAAATGTTTTCGCAGAATGAATTATCAGAACCTAAGTCATTCACACCTGTTGCTAAAAATGTATTTGAAGAAAAATTTGAATTTGAAGATATTGCATCAATATAAACATCTTTTGTAATTGAATTATTAAAAAAGTTAGACCTAACAATATTCGAATCTGAATCAGATAAGTATAACCCATAAGTGTTATTATAAATCGAATTGTTTATGAAAACACACGAATCAGCAGTTGAACTAATCCCTACTGTGGTACTATTCCAAATAGAACAATTCAATACAGAAGTATTATCCGAATCATCCAATATATTGATACCATTTGCAAAACCTTGAATATCGCAATTTTTAATTATTGAAAAATTATACAAATTATTTTTTAGATCAATACCATATTTGAGTGAAGCACCATTTCCTCTAATACTATAACCCTGACAATCAATAGTTACATTATTTGCAGCGATGTTTAATCCGTCGCCCGAACAAGTGCTTATGTTGCTTGTCAAATAAGTATTCTTTATAGGAATATTTGCTGCACAAAAATCACTTCCATTAATCCAAGCATAACCGCAGTCGTAAGAATTAGGAAAATTAGTCGATGAAGTGGAATAATTATTTCCAACTCCATTTACACACCAAGAACTGTTTGAATCTGCCAAATCTAGAATGCCCAATCCATAAAAATTATTATTATATATTGAATTATCATCTGACTGATTATTTAAATACATATCTGAATTTGCGCCAGACCCATTATTGTAAAAATCATTATCATAAACAGTATTATAACTTGCATTAATGAACTTTAACGCGTTGCTTGATCCATTATAAAATATATTATTTGCATAAATACCCCATTCCGCATAACTTAATATTGAATCCATGGAAAAATTTCTGAAAGAATTATTTTCAATAATCACTCCATCAGACTCATCACCAAGGAAAATACCATATCCGAAGCCTTCAATTAAACAATTTTTAACAGATATGTTTGTTTTTGCATAAATACTCACATCTACACCATAATCATCCCCTCCACCATCTGCACCGATAATCGAGAAACCTTTACAATCTACAGTTACGTTATTTGCATTAATTTTTATTCCATCACCTCCACAAGGACCAATATCTCCAGATAAATTATAAATTGAATTATCATCAGTTAATGTTACAGAACAATTGCTTTCATTTAACAAACTATAAGTTGCAAAACCAGTAATACTTGAACCACCAGGTAAGAAATATGCTGCAGCCATTAGAGTTCCAATTAATACAATTACTGTTAGGATTGAAACTAGTTCTGCCTTTTTGTTATTCAACAATCCGTTGTTTAAATTTTTTGAACTCATTAATTATAACTCCTCTAATTTACTACTAGGTTTTTTCTTATATTGCTTAACTGATTTATCGATTGATTCTTTTTTGATTTTGAGTTTGTCTGCTTTTTCTTTTAGTTTCTGAACTATAGGAGAATCTTCTGGCAAGTCTTCTAATGGAATTTTTTTTAGAAGAATACCCTCATCAGAAATCGAATACATCCAAAACCCTGTACCTTCGTCTATTCCAAGCTCTTCTCGCATGTCTTTTGGAATTACTATTTGTCCACGTTTGTCACATTGGACAATCTTTGGATATCTTTTCACTTAAAAACACATCGCCTCTTTTCTGAAAATCAGATAAAATTAACTGAATTTCTTCAAAATGTTCTGAAAATAGATTATTTGTTTAGTTATTCAGATCTAAATAACTGAAAATCTATAATATATTCTGAAAATAAGAAAAAGTAAGTATATAAATGTTGCTGATTACTCAATAGTAGTTAGGATGGGAAAGTTTAAATATAACAAATGTTAAACTGGAAATAGATTAGGGGGCTAATTATGAAATTATACAAAGTAACAATATTATCTGCACTAATAGGAATTGCGGCAGGGTGTACATTCGATGTTAAAATGCCTGAGTTTGTAGACCAATATGCTGCAGATGACAAAGAAAATATAGATGTGGTTGAAACTGATTTTATTAAAGATAATTATGCTAAAATAGATACTCCTGAAATTCATTCTGAAATTGTAGATTTACAAAAAGAACTAGAAGATATTATGGCTGGTAAAGATACTGAAAAACCTATTGATGTTATTGAACAAAAAGATCAATATGAACCTGATGTTCTCGATGTAGTAGAGCAGAAAGATGAAATAGAACCTGTAGATATTATTGAGTCAGAGGATAATATTGAACCGCTTGATGTAATTGAAACAAAAGAAATTAAAGAAGAAATAATTGAACCAGTTGATACTATCGAACCAATAGACACAATAGAACCAATTGATAATACTGAACCAGAAGATATAATTCCTGATGAAGTCGGACCAACAGAACCCTTCTTTGGACCTTATGAACCTGACGAGAATTGCGTAGCATTGTTTCATTTTGATGATCCTGATTATTTGTTGAATGAATGTGGAGATGAAGATGGGCAAAGTACAGGAATATTTGAACCTCAAAAAACTTTTTCAGAAGAAGGATTTGGAAATGCAAGATACTTTTTTGGTGCTTCAACTCTAAAAACAAATTATTATCCTGATTTAGATATGTTACATACAACTCTAGATGCTATGATTAAGCCTAAAAATTCTGAGTTTAGTTATAATGGAAATCGTGGATGGATTATTAACAGATATGAATGCATACAAGATGAGTTCTGTACAGGATACGGATTATACCTTAGTGAAGCTAATAAACTAACTGCAGTTTTTGCTATAAATCTAAATCAAATAGAAGTTTCTACCTACTACCAGTTCCCCACTCAAGAATTCACAAAAATTCGAGCAACATACGATGGAAATAAAGCAAAGATTTTTATTGATGGAGAAATGGTTACTGCAACAACAATTAATGGCGTATTGACTCCTGCTTCGAATTTAGATTTAGCATTAGGAAACGAACATAATATAGCCGCGGCACAAGGTTTTAGAGGAGAAATCGATGAAGTTCGTATAAGTAACATTGCACTCGAATATGATTTGTGATTGTTATTTCTTTTTGATTTGATTTTTGTCTTTTAATTTTTTAATATCAAGATCATTAATATTATCTATATAATTATCTTTAGAAACTATATTTATTCCTAAAGTATCTTCTGCATCTTTTCTTGCTCTGCCTGCAACACTTCCACCTTTTTTCGCAGCGTCTTTATTTTCATCAAAACCTTGAGCATCATCTTTTTTAGCTACTTCTGTTGTGAGTTTTTCACCAAGCATAGAAAAAATAAGCTCAAGATCTGTCATATGATCTCTAAGATTTTGGTTTTTATGTTTTACTTCTAAACCTTTTAATTTTTTATGATCATTAATAGGAACTCCAAAAGTTGCAGTGCTAATTTCATTTGTTAAAATTGCAAACTCTTTACCCTCTTGAACTCCTCTAATTTTCCATTCAGTTGTTAAATCTTGACGAATAGCAATACCTCTTAATCTTTTCTCAATCCAACTTGCAGGGTATCCTTTTAACTCATAATATTTTCTAGCCCTGTCTTGAGCAAGTTCTGGATTTTCTATCTCTTGAACACGCTCATAACCAACTTTAGCAAGCCACTGCTTGAAAGGTTCTGCTTTTTTAGACGGAATCGATTGAATTAATCTTAACAAGGATTCTGTTTTTGCACAATCTGTTAAGTAATTTTTACCATCTGATGCAAGCAATTTCAGTTGGTGACATTTTGTCACCATCTTACTTCCTTCTTCAGTAAGTCTTTGTTTTAATTTATTCCAGTATTTTCTGGCTTTTAAATAATCTGCTTGGTCTGTTAACGCACTAATCACATCAACCACTGAAAACCACCACTCATCATTATACCAAGTTCTTCTAATTTTCTTATCTTGAAAAACAACTAACGCATTTTCTTTTTGCATAAAATATCACCTCATAAAAAAAATAAATCGATATGGTTTATAAGCCTCACACGCACATATGTCCAGTGTCCAGTGCAGAAAAATGAGTTTTATCGTCGAGAAAAAGCATTCCGAAATATTTTCAAAAGTCCTGTGAAAATTTTCGGTTTTGTTGAAAAATTTTCAAACGCATGGTTAACTTCAATATACCTTAAAGTAAAGATAACATATTTAAGTAAGAAGTGTATTGCTAAGATTTAGGTGTTAAAAAAATGTCAAAAAACTTTTTACTCGTATCATTGAATGATAAAAAAGCTAGAAAGCTTGCTAGTGCTATAAAGAATCCAAGTTGTCGGAAGATATTAGACTTCTTAGCTACAAAAGAAGATGTTACAGAAACTCAAATAAGTAAAGAAACAAAAATTCCATTATCAACAGTACATTATAGTATGAAGCAACTCATTGAAACAAAACTTGTAAAAAGTGATGAGTATCATTATAGTTCTAAAGGAAAAGAAGTAAACCATTACAAACTAGCAAATAAGTATGTGATAATTGCACCAGAAGAACATAAAAAAGATATACGCGAAAAATTGAAAACAATAATACCTGTTGTGGCAATTGTTGGAGCAGTAGGACTCGTGTTTAGTTTTTTTACAAATTCTATTGGAAGAATTGGATCAAGCATACAAGCATCAGATATGAGCGAAAGTGCAAAAGCATTCGGTGCAGAACCAATGGCCATGCAAATGGAAAATGCTCCTGTAATGGCAAATACTGCAATACAAACTGTTGCGAATTCCGGAGTTCCTGGGTGGCACTACTTTGGATTTTTTGTTTTAAGTGCAATTTTTGGAGTGAGTGTTTATTTATTTGTTAAGTGGATAAGAAATAGGAAATGAATTTGATTTTATATTGAACCAATTTTGAGTTGAGTTGTTTATTTTTTTCATCAATTATTTTTCTTTTTGTATTACTGCGGCAGTTTATCAAATTCTATGAATTTGACATTACTAAAACGGCTTGCATGAATCAGCCGTTTTATCACAATACATTAGCTCCTCATTTTACTCGTCACTAAGTCAATCAAGCTACGCTTGACATAATTGAGCTAAAGATAATTTTACATTACTATGAAACTGGTAAAATTATCTAAGAGAACTTTGAATATTCAAAGTTATCTAAAGCTCAAATGTATGCCAAGGCAGTAATGCATCTGTATAACTTCTATGCTTATTGAAGCTTACTCTCGACTATAAATATAATCTAGTTCTACTATCTAATATTAACTTTTGAAGGTGAATTTACTATGCGAAAAATAATATTTACCCTATTTATTTTGATTGTTTTAGGTTTGTGTTTGCAAATGGAATTTGTTAATGCAAGTCAACCCATATATAACAAATATTTTGATGAAATCCCTGGACAAAATAAAATGGGATATAATGTTTTGTTTGATGGCGAAGGAGAAGCACAAGTTCTAGCCAAAATAGACATATGGAATTATTATGGAAATGAAATAAATAATTTGGTGATTGAATTTCCAAAAAATGTACGCATGATAAATGCAATACAAAAATATTCAACAGAAGAAAAAACCTGCAGAACTTGGAACTATAATAATGGAGAAAAAACAGACTGCCAATACTGGAATACAAATTACAAACACGAATTCGCACTTGCAAAATATGATGTTGCTGAAACATCTAATGTGAAAATATATGATTTTAAATTTGAAAAAGAAGTTGGAGAACTGGAAAAAAGTACTCTAATTTTATATTACAAAGTAGAAGGATATGTTCAAGAAGGATTAATGAATCAATTTAATTTCGAAACATTAAAAATAGGACAAGATGTTGCGCAAGCAAGAGTTGCAATTGATGTTATCGACGGACTTTATTTGAAATCAGGAAAAACAAAAATAGGATATCAGGCAAACAGTTTTGATACTGTTAAAGGATTTGGATCTATTGGCGCTATTGAAAGTAGTTCTATGTTACAGCTGTCAAACAGAATAGGAATGAGTGGACAGTTAGTTAAAACAGGAACAGGACTTGATCCTTGGGAAACATTTCAGGTTACAGGAGAGTACACTCAATATTGGATTGTGATGCATTTTTGGTTGATGTTTGGATTGTTTTTAGGGATTGTATTATCTGTTTTGGGAATGAGTTTTGGATTTAAACAAATTAAAAAAACAAAAGACTTAGTTGTAAAAAGTGCCATTACTGGATTTTGCAGTACATTTATTTTAGGAATTTTATGGACTATTGCAATAATATTTTTAGAAAATCTAAGTGACTTGATTGGTCGCAAATATGATGATTTATTCGGAGTAGTTATTGTGCTAGTTATGATAATTATAACACTTGCATTAATTATTTTGCCTTCAATATATATTGGCGTTACGCATAAAGCAAAATATGGATTTATTACAGTAGGTGCTCAGATTGTTAGTATGATTTTATTAATAATTATATTGGCGTTTGTTTTTGTTGCAATAGGAACGGGTTTTTGATTGTTAATTTTTTAATTTAATTTAATTTTTAAGGAGAAAGTTTTAAATAAACAGTGTTAAATTATTAACTAAATGAAAAAATGCATTTTAATTACCGGAACTCCAGGAACTGGAAAAACAAAGTATGCAAAAGACCTTGTAGATGAAATTGGAAATGATTATGAGTATGTTGATGTTAGTGCAGTAATTCGAATTAAAGGACTTAGTGAATTTCATGACGAAGCAAAAGAGTGCGATGTTGTAGATGAAGAAAAACTTGTTAAAGAATTAATTTCTCGAATTGAATCTAGTTCAAACAAATTAGTTATTGATTCACACATGATAATATTACCTTGCGAATATGTAGAAAAATGCATTATTATGAAATGCTCCATAGATGAACTAAGAAAAAGATTAGAATTAAGAAAATATTCAGAAGATAAGGTTCGTGAAAACTTAGACTGTGAAATATTTGATGTGTGCTTAAGTGAAGCAAAAGAAAAAGGTTATCCTATAGAAATTATTTGGACTAGTGAAAAAAAAGAAAATAAATCTGACTAAACAAGGAATAACAAAAAGATGATTCTGACTAAAAGAGAATAAACTAATTCTAACTAATTAAAAAATATGAAAAAAAAAAGAAATTAATAAAAAAAAATAAACTATTTTTATTTAATCTAATGATTCTGCAGTAAGAATAGTAACTTTACTTTCCTTAACCTTTGAATCCATAGATACAACAAATTGAACATCGATCTTCTCTGCAGTCATAACTAAATCTTTATCTGCAACACCATCAAGAACAATCGCATAAACTCCCGAACTTAAACTTTTAACAGTTGCTACAAGTTCTGTTACAGGAACCTTGCCCAAAATGGTTAGTTTCTTGTCTAAAATATATGCTCCTCTTGTACCGATTAAGTCTTCCAACATCTGCTTAAAATTTGATTTCTCGTCTGCAGAAAGTGCAGGTTTTTTTGAAAACTTAGGTGCTGAAGGTTTTAACCGCGGAGGTTGTTGCCTAGATTGTTGAGGTCCTCTAGATTGAGGATGACTTCTACTTTGATGAGCTGAAGTACTAGACGGTGAAGGTCTAGGCAAAGGTTTTTTAGACGAAAAATCTAATTTTGCCTGTTCTGCAGAAATCTTACCTCTAAGAGACTTGTGAATCTCTTTTTGAGTAAGTTCTTCTACTTCTTTTCCATCAGGAGCTTTAGTTACAAAGTCAAGCTCTGCTACTTGCATAAGTTCCTGAATAATAAGATCTCCTCCTCTATCTCCATCAACAAAAGCACAAATTGTTTTATGCTTTGAGAGGTCAATAATTGTCTGAGGAACAGAAGTTCCATTCATAGCAATAACGTTTTTGAAACCGTGCTTAAGTAGGTTAAGAACATCTGCTCTCCCTTCAACAACAAGCACTTCTTCTGATTCGTCAATTGCAGGTCCTGCATGTAATCTATCTCTACCATATTCTTGAACTTCCATAACTCTTACTGAATAAGCTACTTCATCTGCTAACTCTTGAGAGTCTGGAAGTACAGTATCTGTAAGATTTTTAAGAAGTTCTTTAGCACGATTAACTACAAAACTACGCTTAGAAACTCTAACATCTTCAATCTTTTGAACTCTAATCTTTGCATTACAAGGCCCAATTCTTTGAATTACTTCAAGAGCTGCTGCAATAATACAAGTTTCAGCTTTATCCAATGAAGAAGGAATAATTATAACTCCCGTAGTTTTACCTGCCTTTGTTTCTACATTAACTTCAATTCTGCCAATTCTTCCACTTCTTTGTAATTCTCTTAATTCTAAATCTGAACCTAAAAGGCCCTCTGTTTGTCCAAAAATTGCACCAATTACATCAGGTCTGTCAACAACTCCTTCTATTTCAATAGTTGTATGAACGATATATTTAGCACTTACTTGACTAATCTTTGCCATAATTTCATCTCCTATATAGAACAAACACGAACTGAGCTAATTTAAAAAGAATCTCTATAATACATTAAGAGATTTAGATAATCTGTTATTTCTAAAATTTCATAATAAACTGTTTTTCCTTACTAATACTATCTTGTATATCTAAATTTTACCAAATTTACTAAAAAAATTTAGATTTACTAAACAAATGAATTTTATGAAATGATAAAGTAATAAACATGATTATCCTCTTTCTAAGCCTAAATAGAACAAAATTGAGTTATATGCACCTCAAATATTTCAATGATTATGAATGAAATGAATTGAATGAAAAATAATAATTTTGTTCTATTCAGCAGTGTTTGCCTTTTATTAATTTTAGTTTTTTTGCTTGATTTTAAGTTTAAATCGGCCTTAACGACCACATTTTCTTTGATTGATGAATATGAAATTGAATTGTTGCCCGAATCACTAACTCCCAAGTTCACAGCTTGCTTTTAGCGTAAGCTCAATTGAGTACTCTCATGACGGGCTGTGTTGCACAAGAGTGTCTTTGAATCATTACAACACCATTGTGCCGTTCTAAAAAGGACCCATTTGTACAACTTTTAATAATTTAATTTATGAATATGATATATATAAATTTTTGTTTTAAATTTATAGTTTGTTTATAAATAAATGGATTTTGTCGTTAAATTTCTGACACCAAAATCGATAGTTTTCGCTACAATTATTAGCATTTTAGTCATCACAGGTTAACACCCAATTAATATAATTTCAACTCAACAATTTTTAATATAATCATAACCAATCATTTAGCTTAAAATTAATCGATATTGAACTACTATTTAAACTTTTCGCTTTTTGTTACTGTTTAGTAATTAATACAATTATTTTATGTGTACCTATAGCTATATAAAGGACGATAAAATCCCAGAGAATGGAGTCTAAAATGGCCAAAATCTCGAGGGAAAAATTCAAAGTATGGGGAAATGTCTTTGATGAATTTACCCTAAGGAATTTGTTCAAATTAGAAGGAAAGTACTTTGAAGAGCTTGAGAGTCCAATAGCCATTGGGAAAGAAGGAAATGTATTTACTGCAAAAGCTCGCTGCGAAGACAAAAGTCCAAAAAAAGTAATCATAAAAATATACAGATTAGAAAGTTGCGACTTCAATAGAATGTATGATTATATTCGTGTTGATTCAAGATACATAGGATTAAAAAACAGAAAAAGAGAAATTGTTTTTGCATGGGCTCAAAGAGAATTCAGAAATCTAATGAAAGCTCGCGAAATAGGAGTTAGAGTACCTACTCCTTTACATTGTATGTGCAACATATTGGTTTTGGAAATGATTGGAACTGATACACCAGCACCAAAACTAAAAGATGCTATCCCTGAAAATAAAGAAAAGTTTTTCAAACAAGTTGTTGAAGGAATGCGTAAATTACACCAAAACGGAATGGTACATGGAGATTTAAGTGAATTTAATATCCTAAATGATAATGAAAGACCAGTTTTTATTGATTTTTCACAATCAACACAACTCAAAACACCCAACTCAGATGAATTAGTCGAAAGAGATATAAGGAACATATGCAGATTTTTCAAAAAAAAAGGAGTTAAATGTGATGAGCAAACTATGCGTGAAGACATTGAAAAAAAATAAAATAAATAATTAAATTTAAAATTAATAACTCAATATTATTTAATAATAAAAATATTTAATAATATAAAATCAGAATAAGGAAAACTAACAAAATGGAATATAGCTATGAACTTAAAATACCAAAAGAAAGAATCGCCGTACTGATAGGTAAGTCAGGCGAGATGAAGAAAAAAATAGAAGAAGAAACTGGAATACACATAGATGTTGACAGTAAAGAAGGCGATGTTAAAATAAGTTCGGATGACAGTTTATCATTATTCATTGCAAAAGATATAATTCGAGCAATATCTAGAGGATTTAATCCAGAAATTGCAAAACTAATACTAAAAGGAGACTATGTTCTTGAAATACTCCAAATAGAAGAATACTCAGGAAAATCCAAAAAATCAGCAATGAGATTAAAAGGAAGAGTTATTGGACAAGACGGAAAATCAAGAGGAAAAATTGAACAACTCACCCAAACACACATAAGTGTTTATGGTAAGACAATAGGAATAGTTGGCAGAGCTGAAGACACAAGCATTGCAAGACGTGCAATTGAAAGTTTACTCTCTGGAAGCACACACACTTCTGTTTATAGATGGCTTGAAAAAAAACAAAATGAAAGAGAACGAGAAAAATTCTTTGAACACCGAACTGATTCAAAAGAATATTCTTTGAAAAAAAACGCAGAAAAAAAAGATAAAAAAGAAGAACTTCCACTAAAAGAACCTGTAGAAAAAGTTAGTGAAGACGTAGATAAAAAAAAACCCGAAGAAAATATTGAAGAAAGTTCAGAGAACTCTACTTATGAAGATAAATGAAAAAAGGAGGCGACAATATGGCGCAGATGAAACTAGCAGAATCGACTGGTACCACCAAAGCACATGAGATGGCAAAAAAACAAAGAGAAATCTCTGTTGCAGAATTCTTTGCAAAAAATAGACACTTACTAGGATTTGATAATCCAAAAAAAGCACTTCTAACAACAATAAAAGAAGCAGTAGATAATTCTCTTGACGCGTGTGAAGATGCAAATATGCTTCCAGAAATTTGTGTTGAAGTAATACAAATGAATGAAAAAAGATTCAAAGTAATCATAGAAGATAATGGTCCTGGAATTGTAAAAAGTCAAGTACCAAAAATATTCGCAAAATTACTTTATGGAAGTAAGTTCCATACACTAAAACAACAAAGAGGACAACAAGGAATAGGAATAAGTGCATCTGTTATGTATGGACAATTAACAACAGGAAAACCTGCAAAAATTACATCTAAAATTGCTCCTGAAAAACCTGCAAGTTACTTTGAATTACAAATTGATACTCAAACAAATAAACCTGAAATTATAAAAGAAGCGCAAACAGAATGGAACAAAAAAACAGGAACAAAAATAGAACTGGATTTAGAAGCAAGTTATTCAAAAGGATCGCAATCAATTGATGCTTATCTAAAACAAACTGCTATTGTAAATCCTCACGTGACAATAATATATACAAATCCTAAAGCAGAACAAATAATCTTCCCTCGAGCAATCGACTCAATGCCAAAAGAAGCAAAAGAAATCAAACCTCACCCTTATGGAGTTGAACTAGGAGTTTTAATGAAAATGCTTGCAGTTTCACCTGCCAGAACACTACAAAGTTTCTTAACAACTGAATTTACGAGAGTAAGTTCTAGTGTTGCAAAAGAAATATGTGAAAAATCAAAACTACTTCCAAATACCAAACCTAGAAAAATTAGTAGAGATGGTTCAGAAAAAATAATTGACGCAATTAACAGTACAAAAATTATGAATCCTCCAACAGACTGCATATCACCAATAGGATTCGAAGCATTAGAAAAAGGACTAAAAAAAGAAATCAAAGCAGAATTTTATTGTTCAACAACAAGACCTCCTTCTGTGTATAGAGGAAATCCATTTGTTATTGAAGCTGCAATGGCGTATGGCGGCGACATGCCAGGAGACAAATCAATAAGAATAATGAGATATGCAAATAGAGTTCCGTTACAATATCAACAAAGTGCATGTGCATCTGCAAATGCTATTATGCACACAAACTTTAGAAATTATGGATTGCAACAATCAAGAAATTCCATTCCTGTAGGGCCTATGACATTAGTAATTCACATGGCATCAGTATGGGTACCATTCACATCAGAATCAAAAGAAGCAATAGCACATTATCCAGAAATAATAAAAGAAGTAAAACTCGCTATACAAGAATGTGGAAGGCTTCTTGCAAGCTATGTTATGAAAAAGAAAAGACTCCATAAAGAGTTGAAAAAAAGAGGATACATAGAAAAATACATACCTCATGTTGCAAAAGCAATAAAAGAAATTTTAGCACTCACAAAAGAAGAGGAGGAAAGTATAGAGACAGATCTTAAAAAAATGCTAGAACAAACTAGAGGAAAAATCAAATCAATCGAAGCAGAAAATGTAGAATATGATGAAGAGTTTGCAAAAATAGGATCAAAAAATGCTGAACTAGAACTACATGAAGTTGATGAATCTAATGATGAAAAAGAAGGAGGTGATGAGAAATGAAACCTGTGATAGATAGTATTAAAGGAATTGTAAAAGACATTCGAGAAAAAATTACAAAAAATGAAACTCCTAGCGTATTCATGCCAATTCGATCATTACAAAATGTTAGTTACGATCTAAAAGAAGGCTATTTTAAATTATTAGGACGAGAAAAAGAAAGAACACTTACTGCCAATACTGTAAAAACATTTGCTCAAACCCTTCTTATGATGAAAGAATCTAAAGGACTTGTAGAAACTGATGACATCGCAACAAAAAGAGAAATGTATTACATATCAAAAAACTGGGGAGATGCTATGTTTAAAGAGCAACCAGAATCAGATTCGGTAATGGATGATATTGAAGGAATGTTAACAGTTAATAGAGAACAAATGGGTTTTGTTCCAGGAGAACATGGAGGAGCAGTCGCAGGAGAATTAATTGTAGTAGACAAAGACAGCGAAACTGGAAAACCAATAAAAATAGATTGTACCAAAATGGGAAGTGGAGCATACTCAGTACCAAGTTCAGTTGAACATTTAAAATTTGAAACAAAAGCAAAATTTGTCTTGGCAATAGAAACTGCAGGTATGTTTGAAAGATTAAATAAACACAAATTCTGGAAAAAAAATAATTGCATTATCATAAGTCTTAGCGGAGTTCCAACAAGAGCCTGTAGAAGATTTATTAGAAAATTAAATGAAGAACAAAAACTTCCAGTATATGTTTTTACCGATGGAGACCCATACGGATTTTTTAGTATTTATAGAACACTAAAAGTAGGATCTGGAAATGCAGCACACATCAATAAATATTTTTGTGTTCCTGATGCAAAATTCATAGGAATAACACCTCAAGATATTATTGATTACAAATTACCAACACATCCTCTAAAAGAGGTTGACAAGAAAAAAATAAAAGATGTAATAAAAAATGATCCATTTTGTAAAGCACACAAAGAATGGCAAAAAGCATTACAGGCATTAGCAAAGATGGGTAAAAGATGCGAGCAGCAGGCACTTGCTAAGCACGGACTTAATTATGTAATTAGTGATTACCTACCTAAAAAATTAAAAGATCAAAAAAGTTGGTTACCTTAAAAAGAATATAATCATTAGATTATTTAACTATGGACACAAAATATTTATAAATGAATTAATTTTCAAATTGAATTGTGTTATGAAAAAACAATGTTTTTTTGTATATAAATATGATAATACCTGTGCGAAAAAACAAGTTTTTCGCATACAAAGATAATGCCGACTCGCAAGCTCATCTGGCATTATCAAACATGTAAAATCCCATTTAACCGACTACATAGGGAAAATATACAAAATGCAAAAAAACAAAGTTTTTTGCATATAAAGATAATGCCGACTCGCAAGCTCGTCTGGCATTATCAAGCAGGTAAAAAGACAAAATCTCGACTTCATCGAGATACGAAGATAAGGCGACAACCTCCCACTTTGTTCGAGAACGTCTGCATTGTTAAGAAGATATGAATAAATTTAAAGTACAAAAAAGATAAATCTTTTTTGTATATAAAGATAATGCCGACTCGCAAGCTCATCTGGCATTATCAGACATATAAAACCCCATTTAACCGACTACGTCGGTGAAATGGTCTTGTTATATGGGCCTGTAGCCTAGTCTGGAAAGCTAGATTACCATTAGCTTAGATAAATAGGGCGTCAAGAGATTGTCACAATACAAATAAAAAATTGTGTCAAACTTTGCGTAAGCCTTCTAAGCTGAATATCGTGGGTTCGAATCCCATCAGGCCCGTTACATTCATCAATTCACAAGGCGGTGTGGCCAAGCGGCTAAGGCGTTCGGCTGCAATTGGGATGAAGAGCTGAAAAGCAATGACTGATCCTAACAGATCCCGATGATCCTGGGTTCAAGTCCCAGCACCGCCTCATATTCAATATTAAATTAAAAAAATAAAAAACGGATTATCAACAACAAAAAATCACATAACTATTTCTTCAAAAAACAAGAAGAAAAAATAAATAAAAAATAAAGGTGATAAAATGTCATCATGTGATATGTGCGGAAAAGAATCAGATCTTTACAAAGTTGAAATTGAAGGAGCAATACTAGACTTATGTAGTAAATGCTCAGGATTTGGAAAAGTAATTCGAAAACCTGCAATGCCACCGCCAAAACATTTGATAAGACAAAAAGGAAAACCTGCACCTACAAGAAAAGATAAGGCGACTAGAGAAATTGTCCAAGTTATAGTTCCTAATTTTGGAGAAAAAATAAAAAAGGTCAGATCAAATAAAGGACTAACTCAAGAAGAATTTGCAAGAAAACTAAATGAAAAAGAAAGTATAGTTACAAAAATAGAAAAAGGACAATTCAAACCAAGTATATCACTTGCAAGGAAATTAGAAAAAATTCTAAAAATTAATTTAGTTGAAGAAATCATTGAAGAAAAAATACCTAAACTAGATTCTGTTAAAAAATCAGGTAGTTTTACAATGGCTGATTTTATTAAAGATAAAAGAAAGAAAAAATGAGTATAAAATTATCGAATTTTATTTTTTGATGGGAGAAACTCCCAAATTTCAATCCCATTAGCTTGATAAATCAAATTAAATGTTTCTTTATTTCTCAAAAGAAAAAGTAAACCCTCATCTGGCTTAACCCAAACAAGTCCAGATTTCATTTTCTCGTCGATGTAAATGTACTTAATATTATTCTGGCTTAACAAGGTTTTTGCTGTTTTAAGATCTCTAGTTGAAAAAATTGTGTCAGCAACCTTGATTAAAAACTTTTGATTATAATTAGAATCCGCATATGAATCAACAAAAGCAGTTCCTCCACCAATAGATTCGATAAAATAACCATTTTCAAAATGACTTAAAATAACATCTTCTTTTGATGCATTATTTTTTAAAAACTCAAAAGCATAAATAGAGTCCAATGATGGTTCCCAATCAGTTACGCGATTAATATATGAAACTGATGAAAATAAAAGACCCAATATTAAAATGAAAATAGATATGTTTTTTACTAATTTTAATTTCCAAGTACGTTCATAAAGAGTTGTGAATGCAAATCCTGCAGAAATTGCTATAAAAAACATCAAATAAATATTAATTGAATTTCCTACAATAAATGAAGAAAATAAAATTAAAAGTGCGCTAATAAAAAACATAATAAATGAATTTTTATTCTTCCAATGAAATGTAACTCCCATAATTGCGAGGAGAAGTGAAAAAAAACCAAAACCTATCAAACCACCCATATCTGAAACTATTTCTATAAAAAAGTCTGATGAATGCGTAAACGAATAGTTTAAAAAAAATGGAGTTTGAGCAGTAAACGTAACAAGCCCCACAAACAAAGAGACTACCAACATAGAATTTAATTTTCTACCTGTGTAAAAAACATACGAAATTAACAAAAGTAAAATAACTAATGCATTGAAAATTGTAAAAGATGAAACAAAAGCAAAAATCAAAACTGAAGTTGCAAACCAATACTTATTATCTTTAATAAAGCAATAAAAGCCCAACAATGTTAAAAAAACAATTGCTGAATGAGGATTTGAAAAAGAAAATGTATAAATAAATGCAGGAGATAAAATTAAAAATAACAAAATAATCTTCCTATTAAATTCCTCAATATCGAAGAGAATAAGAATCTTATTGAAAATAAATAAAGATAAAAAACCAAAAATCATAGGTAAAAAAAGAGCAGCATCACTAATAGGAATAATAGATCCTAAAATTGCTAAAAAAATATGATAAAATGAAAAAGACATGCTCCTAGACAAATAAACTGAATCTTGTACATCTGGAAGAACTCCAAAAATATTAAAACCAGGATTTGAGATTTTTTGATTCATTAATTCATCAGCAAGCATAGTGTGATAATGAGACTCAGACCCTATCAAATAAGTATTCCCGTTAATGAATCTTGAAAAGTAAGGTAAAAATAAAAATAATATTAGAATAACAACTATTAATGCTATAAGATTCTGTTTTTTTAAATCAAAATTTATAAAATCAATCATTTAAATATAACTCCATAACATCCTTTAACCATTACCTAACTTACACTTAGATTCATAAATTCTAATATTTTTCGACGAGTAAACTTCTGGAAAACATGATTGGTCAACGTACTTAATCTTTTCTATATCAAATTCGTTTTTAGCATTATGTGAAAAGTAAATATAATTAATGTTATACTTTTCTATCAATTCAAGAGCCTCGGTTTTAAACATATAAGTATACATGCTCTTAACATCCTCAAAAATAATAGACGAATCTTTAATTAACATGAAATTCATATCTGCAACATTTTTTCTCATTGAAATAGATGAAATTAAGTTTCCTTCTGAAATTGTTGAAAGTACAACTGAATCTTGAGGAGTATTTTCTTTTATCCAATTAAATGCATCAACCTCTTCTTTAGTTAATGCTTCATTAATACTTCCAGAAGAAAATGCAAAAGACGCCAAGACCGATGTTGAAATGAAAACAATTAGCAAAAAAACTATGAATACATTCTTTAAAAAAGAAATTTTAGTTTGCTCAAAATAAGAAATCATGCTTCTATAAGCAGGACCTGCTAAAATTGATAAACATACTGCGAGCATGATCAAACCAAACTCTAGTCTAACAAGCTTTAACCAAAGAAGAATCGTTATTCCAAAAACAAATGATCTTAACAAATAAATCTTACGATCTTTGTCCTTGAGCTGACATTTATACATTGCAAAACAACCCATGATAAAAGGTAAAATACCCACTATTGTAAATGCCTCGAAAATAGATACATCTTTGAAATAAGATGAAAGAATTTGTGATGGAAGATTTTGCCAAATTACGGAATATCCATGAAATAAAAACGAAGTTTTAAAAAATAAAAACTCAAACCATAAAATAAGAAATGTCGCGAATAAAATAAGTTCTAATTCTAACCAATTTTGTTTTTTGTATTCCAATTTAATAAATACTAAATAAATTAACAAACCTAAAACTAAAAAAATGAATGTTGGAGATACTAATGGAATAATAAAACAAAGTAAAACAAAACGATGAACATATTTTTTAGATTGAGAAATTTTAAGGAAATAATATATTGTTAAAAAGAATAAAGGAATTACTAAAGAATAAACAGAAATTTTATTGATTGTTGAAGAGAAATAAACAGGAATAAATGTGCAAATAAATGCAGTGATTAAAGAATCTCGCCTATTGCCCATAAGCTCATACGCTATGAGATAAGCTACAAAAATAAAAGTTGATGCGAGGACATTGGGAATAATTTTTGCTGCCCAAAATGATCCCATGAACAATGAAAAAAAAGCAACAATATAATGAAATACAGGCATAAATAAATGAAACCTTCCTGAAAAAGAAAGAGGATCTGAAAAAATAGGAAAACCGGTTGACCTTATATTTTCCACTTGACGAAGAGTAGCATATGCAGCATCTCCTGTGAACTGATCTGTTTGAAATACAAAATAAAAACGAATAGATAACGAAATAACAAAAAGAATGCAAAGCAATAAAAAATACTTTTTTTGTAATTTTGAAAATCTAAACCTCATTTTAAGACTGAAAGTTAAAAAGGTATAAAAAGGTTTAGATAATTTTGAATATACATAAAAAATTAGCAAAATTTCCTAAGAGAACTTTGAATTTGATAATTTAGACCCATATTAGTTACAAAAGCTACGCATTCAAATTTATATTTAGAAAAACATTTAAAAGCTAAGAAATAATTAATTTTAAAGTGAAAAATATGAATGAAATAAAAAAAGATACTGAAATCAACGCCCAAGAGAGTAGTGAAAATATTGCTAGCTTAGATAGTAAGCAAAAGAACTGTACATCTATTTCTGGAAGAATACCTACAGGGAGCGAAGTTTTAGATAAATTACTCAAAGGTGGATTTGAAAAAGAAACAATTAGCACAATATATGGCCCATCAGGTTGTGGCAAAACCAATTTTTGTTTAATTAGTGCAGTTGAAATGGTTAAAACAGGGAAAAAAGTAATCTTTGTGGATAGTGAAGGAGGATTTAGTATCGAACGTCTAAAACAAATAACAGGAGATTGTAAAGAAACACTAAATGGCATAATTTTGCTTAAACCAACAAGATTTGATGAACAAAAAAGAGCATTTCAAAAAATAAAACAACTAATAACTGATGATATAGGAATTATTATTGTGGATACAATATCTATGTTATACCGATTAGAATTAGGAAAAAATGAAGAAATATATAATATTAATAGAGAACTAGGACTACAAATTTCTCAATTGACTGAAATATGTAGAAAACAAAAAATTCCCGTTCTAGTAACTACCCAAGTATATGCTAATTTTGAAGAAAAAGATCAAGTGAAAATAGTGGGAGGAGATATACTCAAATATGGCAGTAAATGTTTGATTGAACTCAGAAAATTAAGAGGAAGTCGAGTGGCAATTCTAAAAAAACATAGAAGTATCAAAGAAGGTGAAGAAATAAAATTTAGAATAGAAAATGAAGGAGTATTTGAAAACGACTAATTCTCAAAATGAATTGATAAGCTAAATCATTAATAAATTAAATATTCAATAAACTAAATCGCTGTACAAAATAAATGATAAACTAGTTTAAATGACAAACCAATTTAAATAATAAACTAATTGAAAAAGTAAGAAAAAAAGTTTTAAAAAAAATTATTGCTCGCAAAAATCAATTATTTCTGCTTCGACTTCTTTGTCTTGTTCTAAAAGACCTCTTGCACGCATATACTCTCGTGTCAAAATATAGAATAATAACCCTAAACTTTTTTTACCTTTATTATTACAAGGAATAACAAGATCAATATTGTTTGTCTGATTATTTGTATCGCAAAGAGCTGCGACAGGGATTCCTACTTTTAATGCGTCACGAATCGCATTTCGATCAGGCCAAGCATCTACTGCCAATAAAACTTTTGCTTCAGTAAAACCATCTAAACTAGGATTAGTTAAAATACCTGGTGGATAACGTCCTGGAAAAGATCTGATTCCTGTAAATTTGGAAAACATCTTAATTGGTCTCCAACCATTTTCTCGTCTACTAACTACTACAATATCTTCTGGTGCATACCTTGAAAGAAACTTTGCAGCAAGAGCAATACGCTCATCAATTTTTTGAAGATTTAAAACAAAAAGTCCATCAGGTCTAACCTTGTAAATAAAATTCTCCATATACTTTGTTTTAAACTTTGTACCAATATGAATACCTGCTTTAAGATACTGATCAATTGGAACTAATAATTTTTGTTGTTCAGCCATTTTAAATCCTCCTTGAATTAAGATTAACTTAATTTATTTTGAATATTACAACAGCCAATAGAATAAGTCTATTGCTGCAAAATTATCGCCTATGCAGCGTGAACAGAGCCCAAAAAGTCTATTTTGACAGTTTGCCTCGCTCTGAACTAGGCAATATTACTAAAAAAATACAGGTTGTTTATAAAAGTTGCGGGTATTATTACACTAAAATCCTATTAAAATTATACTGAAATTATATTGAAATTACGCTAAAAATACACTAAAAATGCTGATAATACTAGTGCAGATAGGAAAAAAATAAATAGGTAAGAAACAATTTAAATTATAGAGAACTTTGATTATCTTATAAATTTACTCAAAGTTATAAAAACTTTGCAATCAATAGAAATTGATAAAGTTTTCAAACTTTGTTTTGATAAGTTATCAAAGAGAGTTTTGATTTCAATATCCTGATCGACTAGATTTACTGGATTGCAGGGTTAATCAAAACTATATATATTAAATGAAAAAAGGGATAAATATGATTCATAAAAAAAACAAAAAAGATGTGTTTCAAACAAAATTTCATAATACTCAAGATGAAAAAAAGAAAAAAAAACGAGATGTAATAATTTATTCTTCTATTGTTGTTGTTATTTTTATAGGCATTATGATAAGTCTAGTAGCCTATTTAATTAATGATAATAATGATGGCGAAGTTACTGGTGCTGCAATTGGAGAAGATAACTCTTTAGTTTCTAAAGGAGATCAACTACTAACAGAAGTAGGCTGACTTAGTGATGGAGTTAATACTATTGAAATTGGAAAACAAGGTGTTGAAACTAGTGAAGAAGTTTTAAGTTCTGAATCTGGATTGAATATTGAACAAGAAATTAATAGTGTTGAAATTACAAGTCAAGAATCAGATGAAATACTACTTAATGAAAATAATGAAAACACAGAAACAGAGTCTAATGCGAATACTGAGTCTTCTCGAGAAATAGAAATGGAAATAGAATTTGACTCAATACCTTCTGTTCTAAAACAAACACAAATAGAATCAATTGTTCTGCGATTTAATAATTTAAATACTAAAATAAATGTTGGTTCTGATTTATTAGAATTAAATAATTTAGATAAAGCAACAATAGAAATTTCAGAATTTGATGGATCATTAAGCTTTGATTCATTAGGTGTTTCACTTGATGGGTATGCACATAAAATAGAAGTGAATAATGTTGCGCTTGCATTAAGTCAAAAAGAAAAAATAAAATTTTCTGATTTGGATTATTCAGGATTGAATATTAATTTTATCGAAATACAAGATCTTAAACTTTCTAAAGGAGATGGAACCCTCATAGTTCCAGGAAAACTGCAATATACTTTGAATGAAGATGAATTGAAAATCGGAATGCTTAAAGGCGGAATCAATATTGACAGAGACGGAACATCAGGATTTTATTTTGATGGAAAAGTTAGTGATCTGAGTGTAAGTGGAAAAAGCTTGAAATTGGATTTAAGCTGATTTTAAAGAACTCTAAATGCCCTTATTCGGAAATATTTAGAACTCATTTATTGAGTCTATTTGTTTTCGTCTTATTTATTTTGTATTCTATAACCTATATTATTCAGAATAATAAACTTTAAAAAGATGTTATACTTTGTTAGTAGTAAATGGAACTCACGTTTAAAAATTTAATATACTCAGGAGGGGTTTAAATGAAATATGCTATACTAATTGAAGACAATCCTAAACTTTTAGCAGATGCTGAAAGAAAACTAGGTGATGCAGGATATATTGTAAGAAAACCAAGAGATCTTTCTACACTTCTCGAAGGAAAAATAGTAAGCCAAGGATATAGGCCCATTGTTGAAAATGAATGGAAACCTATGTTACAAGGAATTCATAAAACTGACGAAGTAAGAGTTGTTGTAGACTTTAGATTCGAAGAAAAATATACCGGAACAAAAGTTCCCTATACAGGAATCGATATTATAATGTCAATGGGCGCAAGTAAAGCTGATCCTAACGACGATACCCTTGACGCCATTAGCACAGCTATTGCAGTTACTAGTTTAGAAGGTATTGATGGAAATGTTGCATTTGTTGATCAAGCTTTGATTACAGTTGGACGATGTAAGAAAGAAGCAGAAGAAACAGGAATGTCATATGGTGAATTCTTATTAGATACTTTTAGACTGTATGATGCTGGAAAACTTGAGCAAAAAAACAAATTCTAAAATAAATAGTAAATCAATCAAATAAATTTTTTATTTTTTTAAACCTTTTTCTTAAAATTAAATTTTTTAATAAATTAAACAAATAGAAATTAGAATTAAGTTATTTTGCAATTAAATTATGATTCTAATTTGTGCACCTTTATCTTCCAAGCCATTATACATAAGTGCTCCACCATGTGCTTCTTTGATAATATTATAACTTGCAATAGAACCAATACCATGACCTTTGTCTCCTTTAGAAGAACCCACATCTTCGCCATTAGTTAATTTTGAAGCTAAATCAGAACTCATAAAACCAGTTTGACTAATCATAGTATGAACCTTCTTTGAAGACCCCATAGGTGATGCATTTATTGCTACGTTACCCTCTGAAGATGCATCAACCGCATTATCAATTAAATTAATATATGCTGCCCGTAAATCCTCATAACTTGCAACAATAGATAAATCTGAAGGAATTTGATTCAAAAGTTCAACATTCAAATTTGGTTTCATGATATTAACTGCTTTGATGACAGTTTCCATAAAATCATAATAATTAAATTCGGTTTTGACAACTTCTATTTTTTTACCCATAATCTTTTGAGCACGTTTTAATGAATTGGATGCTTGTTCTAAAATCTCTTTAGTTGCAACAACAAAATATTTTGTTTGTGCTGAAATAGACTCTAAATTTGCAATCGATTCTAAATTATTTTCAATATACGCATCTGAATTCAATTCTGATTTTGATATTCCTAACATATCCCACGAATAATTTGACAAATCTTTTCTAAGAGCATCAATGGCAACAGACTTAAGACCTATTTGATCATTCTTAATATCATGCGCATCAATTTTCGTATCTCTTTCTTGAGCATACTGACGGTTAACTTCTTCTAATTTTCGCTCAAGCTCTGCTTTTGTTCTCTCGAGTTCAAGTTCTGATTCCAAAGATTTTGCTCTTTCTTCTGCACTAACTTTTTCTGCTTCAATTCTCTTTTTTTCTTCAGCTTCCCGACGGTCTTTTTCTTCAAAAACTTTAATTATAGCATCACGAGATTCATCATTTTTTTGATTTACAAATTTTAATTCATCACGTTTAAGTTCTTGGAATTTTGATTGTAAAAAAATACTTGAAACTTTTGAAAAAAATGAATAGATACCTCCACGAGGTTTGTAATAAAAATGATCAAAACATTCCTCGCAATTATAAAATTGACCTGCTCTTAGAACTCTTTTACTATTTACTTCAACATCTTTTTCACACAAAAAAACTCGCCGACCAACACCTGCAGTTCTAAAATCCAAAGACAAATAATGTTTTCCTTCAATAGGTTTAAGCAATTCTTCTAACTCTTCTTGAGATTTACCTTTGGACTCTTCTATTAATTCCTGCGTACCCAACATAAAAACATATTTTCCCAAGTGCTGTTCATTTAAAAAAATAGAAGAACCAGATTCGCGCAAAGAAAAGTTTGAATTAAAAAAATTATTCATAAAGTCTACAGTTTCTTCAAATTTCGACTGAGAATGCGTAGGTACACACTTCATTTCAAACATTTTATCATTGTAAAAAGGAAGTACTCTCGGAGAAGTCATGATAATTCCTTGGGTGAAAATCTCATCACAATAAGTATGATCAACAAAATATTCTCCTGCTTGAATTGATCCTCCTTTGGTAGATGCAATTTCTCTCATTTCGAGAACATTATTTAATTTATTACTAAATTCGCCAGTCATGTGTAAAATAATTTCTGGAGAACCAAATAATTTTGCAAACAATGCTATTTTTTCTGCATACTTGTAAGCAAGCTTACCCACACCGGAATATATTAAAGGATTATCTGTGTTAATAAGTGCATTATTTACTAAAACATCTCGTACAGTTGCATAAGGAATGCCCCTATCAGGAGTAATAAGAAATTTAATTAGTTCACTATCATTAGATAAATCTAAATCTTTACCTCCCACTAATTCTTTAAAAAATAGATTATCTCTCATTCCATTTAACAAAAAAGAAACAGAATCGAACTTTTCTGCGAGAGACACGGCTTTATTCTTGTCATAACTTTTTTTTAACTTTGGACCCAAAATAAGTTCAGAAAGACTATGAAAATGCAACCCTACATCGTGCCCACTAACAGTTCTTTGAATATTCTCTGTTAATTCAGCAGTTAATTCCCCTATTTCTTCCATTGCTACTTGAAAGTGGTGCTTGACCTATATAAATCTTTTTATTTTCTATTATATAAAAGGATAATATTTAAAAGCACCGCGTGCTTATAACACAGTCAAGGTTTAAATGCGGCCTGCTAAAAAAATGATAGCTAACATTGAGATAAAAGAGGTAGATGTAACCACTGAAAACGAATTAGAAGAGTTTATACTATTTCCAACAAAAATTTACAAAGATAATTGTTACTGGGTTCAACCAATAACAAAAGAAGAAAAAAAGTTTTTTGGAAAAGAAAATCCTCTCTGGAAAATTACCTCTAAAAAATTATTTATTGCGACCAAACAAACGAGAAATTCAAAAAAAGAAATTGAGACGGAAATTGTTGGAAGAATTGCCCTTTTTATTGATTCTGAATATACCAAAAAAGAAAAAGTAGGATATTTTGGATATTTTGAATGTGTAACTGACAAAAAAGTTGCAAATGCTTTATTCTTTGAATGTGCAAAAGAATTAAGAAAACAAAAAATCAGAAGAATACGCGGACCCATAAATGGAAGTGTGGCACACAACACAGGGATTTTAGTGAAAGGATTTAATGAAATCCCAGGAGTTATAATGAATTATAATCCCGCTTATTATTCAAAATTAATCTCTGCTTCTGGTTTCAAAAAAGTTAAAGATTTATACGCATATAGAACAGACTTAACAAAAATAAGTGTTGATGAAATCGAAGCTAATTTTAAAAAAGAACACAAACAGTTTATTGTGCGTGAAATAAATATAAAAAAAATCGAAGAAGAAATATGGAAAATTGCACAAATAATAAACAAATCATTTACCGCAACAAAACATTTTCAATTTAGAAAATATAACAAAGATGAATTTATTTTTCAGTGCAGTGATATAAAATATTTATTTGATAAAGACTTTATGTTTTTTTTACACGACGAGAAAAAGAAGCAAGACTGCGGAATTGTATTAACATATCCTAATTATAATTTATTAGTAAAAAAAATGAATGGAAAACTAACTTGGTTTGATTGGATAAAAATATTTGTAATGAGAACTTTTATTAGAGAAAATAAATTAGAATTAATTTCGTTATTACCTGAATACAGAGGAAAAGGACTTGGAAAACACATATTAAATCTGCTATTTTTGAATTTGAAAAAAAGAAAATTCGAAACGTTTGAGTATTCTTGGATTACAGAAGATAATATTCCATCAATAAAATTAGCTACAAAATATGGCGGCGTGCAAAATAAAATATATAGAGTTTATGAAAAGAAAATCTAATTTGATTGAACCTTAATTATTTTTTAATGGTTGCAATTATTGATTCTCCTGCTTTAACTTTGTCACCTTCTTTTACAACTAGTTCAACAGCAGTCGTAGGAAAAACTAAATCAACCTGAGATCCCATTTTAATCAAACCAATACGATCTCCTTTCTTAACAGTTTGTCTTGGTTTCACAAAAGAAACAATCTTATTAACGACGAGATCCGCAATTTGAACAACATAAACAGGAACAACCCCTTTTATAAGAGTTATTTGCCGTTCATTAACCCACATGTGATTGCAATGACTATAAAAAGGTCTTAAATTTAAAAAAATCCTCAACCACATTAAAGTCATAACCAAATTTTCATGCTTATAATGTTTGATTTTTTTAATAGTTCCTGCAATTGGAGCTCTTTGAACATGAACATTAAACGGAGTCATAAAAATGCCTACTAAATATTTTTCTCCTGTAAGATGTTCTTTTACATCTTTGGATAAATCAATAAACTTCCCCCTTTTATTAGAAATAGGAATTTGATTTTTTTTAACTTTTTTTGCGTAAACAATAGTCCCATCAGCAGGACTCACAATATTATTCCCTTGGGGAGAAACTCTTTTGGGATCACGAAAAAACCAAAAATATCTCCAATAAAACCAAGATATGAATACTAGAATAACAATTCCAAGGAAAATTTGAATTAATTTTATCCAAAACATCTTTAAAAAAACCGATTAAACCTATTCGACATATTTAATCTTAATCCCGTCGATATAAGGATAAGATTTGTTATTGTAAACAGACACTCTTATAGGATTCTTCTTTGTCTTACTCTTAATCAAAGAAATATTCTGAGCAAAATCATTATCTAATTCGCTAAAAAAATCAACAAGAATAGATTTGATTTTAGTTTGCAAAGTAGTCGTTTTATTTACACTCTCTTTTAATTGAATATTAATTTGTAAATAAGGATTGTTATTTTGATCACACTTCGTTGAAATCCTAAACGCCCCTGTTATTAATTCATAAATTGAACTGTGTTTTATTAAAGCATCATGAACATACTCTGGATAAACAATAGATCCAACAAAATTTACAGTACCATCAGACCTTCCGACGACAAAAACAAAAGGAAGAGGTGCTTTTAATTTTAAATCAACACCATTTTTTTTCAAAATATCTTGCATTTCGCGATAAGACACAACGCCACCTACGTCATGAATGTTATACCTAATTAAAGGCATTAATGCTTTAAGATCGCAATTAGAAAAAACAAGTTCAGCTTTTTGATTTACTTCAATAAAATACTTAGTAGGATCGTATTGAAACAACATAGGAAGCGTTGATGAAAATCTACCAAAGATATCCTCTCTTAATTTTTTATTCTTCATACACGAGTATCTTATTTGTGCAGACTCATGCGTCTCATTAACGCCAGTAACACCTAAATCAGAAGCGCCATATGCTGAAAAAACAAAACCTGTATTGTCATCATACATAGTATTCCCTAAAAGAGAATTCATATACTGACGCCAATCTTCAGTAAAAGACTCACCACCCGCAAGAATATTAATTTTAAATTTATTTAGAGGAATTTTTCTTTTGATTGCTTCTTCAATTAAAAACTTAAGAAAATGAGGTGTTCCTGCAATAAGAAATTGTTCATACTCATTTTTCATATCAATTAAAAGATCTAATGTTTCATTGATATCCGCGCCAGGCGCTACAACAGAACACTTAGAATCTGCAATCATTAAAAGATCAACACCACTGACCCAAGACCCTAATGCGAATGAATCAATAAGCAATGTTTTTTTATGCGTTATACCAAATAATAAATCTAAACCAAGAGCTGCAAAATTCTTAGATTCCTGTTGCTCTTCTCGAGACTTTGCCCAAGATGAAGCCTTACCACTAAAACCCGAACTCCTACTCAAAAGACTGCAAGAACTTAAATTCCCTCTAAAACATAACTCATCAACAGTTTTAGCAGTTTTAACATAATTTTTTTTGTTCAAAATAGGAACTAATTCTAAAAAAGAATTTAATGAATGTACTGAACTAGGCTTGATTTTTTTTTTTTCTAAAAAGTTTGCGTAATGAGGAACATATTTAACTGCACGTTTGAAACAAGCAATAAGTTTTTTTCTTCCAATGGTTTCTAAACCTTCAGGAGTAGAATTAAGAAGCATACCTCTAAGAAAATTAATATTATGCGCTTTTTTTCTTAAAACATAATCTGACAAAGTTACAGGTAATAATGGTACAAATCTTGACAACATAAAAATAGTAACTCAAAGAAATGTATATAAGCTTTGTTAACTCCTTACGCGTAAAAAACAAACATATGTGTTTTGAACAGAGCTTAAACTATGAATCCTCAGAAGTGCAATATTCTTTTTAAATTATTTAAATAGAATATTCTTGATGACAACAAAAGTTAAAAAGTGATTGAAGTATTTTAAAATAGGGTGAGCGAATGATTGCAAACAATAAAAATAACGAAAAAACCAAAATTAAACGTAAACTAATATTTTTAGAAGATAATTACATTCTACGAAATGGATTGAAAAAAGGTTTAGAAAAAATATTTTATGAAGACTTTCAAAAACAACCCTCATTTCAACAATACCTACCTGATGAAATAATTTCATTTGAGAACTTAGAAGATTTTCTTGAACAGTCAGAACCTGAAGAAGATACATTTTATAATTGGATAACTGATTGGCACTTTGAAGATCGTAACACTGCAAACAAAAATTATATTGCCACTAGCGCTGCAATATATACTTCACTAGCAATAATTTTAGGAGGGTACGAGACTGCACATATTGCGCGACAAATTTTAAATGCAGATCCGTTTTCGTTTTTAATAAAAGAATATTTTGATTTGAAAGAACAAATAGGAATTGATAAAATAAAAAAAATGAACCAATATATTAAAAATAGCGGATCTTTTTTTATTCATACTGCATTTCCTGCAGACGCTATATTCCGAGCAGATGTAGAAGTTGCTTTTGATTCTGCAAGCCATACAAATGCACCATTAGTTCTTTACCAAGAAAAAAGCAATAACAATCAAGAAACAGATATTTATAATATGGCGTTAGCAACCGTGATTGTTGCAAAAGCTTACCAAGGACAATTACCTTTGATTGGAAAACCCGCAAAAATAGATGAAACTAGATGTTCACTTGATAAATCTATTGCAGAAAAATATAGTGTTGCAAAACAATTATCTGATAATCAAATACAAAGTTTTCTAGAAGAATTTCCTATAGGCCAGATATTTTAGAAAAAGTAAAGTAAACTAAATTAAAGAATAAGAATAAAAAAATAAAAAAAATCAGTTTTCTTTTTTCTCCTCTTCATCACCTTCTTCTTTTTTCTCAGAAGAATCTTCTTCATCAGGAGGTGGAGGTGGAACATCCAACTCATCAGAAGCAGGTTCTTGCGCAACTGGTGCAGGAACATCCTCTAACTCAAGAATTTCTTCAACTGAATCTTCTGTTTCTACAGGAGTAGGTAAATCTTCAGGAACATCTCCTGATACTAATTCAGCCACATCTTCAGAAGTTTCTTTAGATTCTTCTGCAACTGGTTTTGGAACATCCTCTAACTCAGGAACTAGTTCTGCTTCATCAGCATCTTTAACAGGTTCTGGTTCTTCAACAAGATCTTGAGGAACATCAGCTAATTCTTCTGTAGGTTCTTTGGAAGTTTCTTCTGATTCTTGAGACTC
This sequence comes from Candidatus Woesearchaeota archaeon, assembly GCA_018668595.1. Taxonomy (GTDB): domain Archaea; phylum Nanobdellota; class Nanobdellia; order Woesearchaeales; family UBA11576; genus JABJCP01. Next base: position 10,835 of record JABJCP010000040.1, on the reverse strand, counting down.
TTCTTCTGGTTCATCACCAAAATCTTCTGTGTCTTCAGGATTATCAACGGGCGGAGGTGGAGGTGGTTGGAATGATGAATCTGGTCTTGATCTTGGTTTAGGCACAGATTTTTCAACAGGAGCTTGTGCTGCACCAATAACTTCAGCAAAACCAACTTTACTCAAAACCTTGGTAATCTTAACTCTAACTTCATCACCTTCTTTAGCATTAGGTATAAACAGTACAAATCCACTTTTACGAGCGATGCCGTCGCCTTTTTCGCCAACAGCTTCTATCTTTACATCTATTTCTTCACCAACTTGAACTGGAGGCGTATTTCCCCCTCTAAAACCAAACTTTCTTTCTCCATACATAAATTAATTCACCCAAATTCTATTATATTAAATCTCGCAAATAATGCTGCGATACCATATTAGAATACTAAATAATATATAAAATTACCTTAGAAAAAAGATAAAAAAAATTATGTACTACATCACAAGTCTTCTAGACCTCCTTCAGTAACCATAAAATTACATTCAGTTTCTGGAAGGTTAGGTGAGTCAACAAGTTTTGCAACTCTAGACCCTTTTTTTCCTTTACGTAAATAAATACGGAAAGTAGATGCGTGACCTACAATATGACCTCCTACTGCAGTAGTTGGATCTCCAAAAAACTGATCTGGTTTAGACATGACCTGATTTGTTACATAAACACACAAATTATTTGTGTCTGCCAGTCTAGCTAAAACATGCATGTGACGATTTAATTTTTGTTGACGATCTGCTAATGTTCCACGACCAACATATTCTGCACGGAAATGAGACATCAAAGAATCAACAACAACCAATTTTATATTAAGACCATCTCCTTTAATTAATTCTGAAACCTTTTCTGCTAAAAGCATTTGGTGATCAGAATTATACGCTTTTGCAACTTTAATTTTTTTTAAGACTTGAGTTGGATCAAGACCGATTGCCTTTGCAAGTTGAGCTATACGCTCAGGTCTAAAAGTATTCTCAGTATCAATGTAAACAACATAAGAATCAGGATCTTGCTTGAGCATATTAACTGAAAGAATATGTCCTATTTGTGTTTTACCACCACCAAACTCTGAAAAAACTTCGGTGATTGCAGCTGTTTCAAATCCACCACCCATCATTTCATTAAATACTTCACTACCTGTAGAAATCTTTATTACAGTTCCTCTTTTTTCAAGAACTTCTTCACCAGAAACAAACCCCATTTTCATAGAATTTCTAGCGGCATTAATCATTTTCCTCGCAGCAGTTTCGGTAATGCCTGCATCATCAATAAGTTTTCCTGGAGAAGCAACAGCTACAGACATTAAATCGTCATACCCTGACTCCTTAAGTTTTTCTGCAGTTGCAGCACCTACCCCTGGCAAGTCCTCTAAATTAAGTTCTTTTTCTACTTCTTTTGGTTTTTCAGACTCCATTTTCTTTTTTGATTTTGGTAAACTAGGTTTTAAATCTGTACTAGGAATAATATCTTCTGTTTTAATATCAACTTGTGCATCCATAAAAAATCACCTCATATATTTAAAATTTCGTTAAATGTCATTATATAGTTTAAAAAAAAATAAAAAAAAGGAAACTCAGTTAGGAGTTGTATTATCTGTAAAAGAAATATACTCAAACGCTTTATTTAAGACCAAAGATGCTTTAGGAAGATCGCTAGGTCTTAATGATGACGTACTTTTCCACTCACCATCTTTATCTTTATATCTTCTTTCAAAAGAAACAGTTTTGAATTCAAATTCCTTGCCATCCTTTTGACCTATATTGCTCCAAATAGAAGCATTAATTGCTCCAATCTTAAACCTCTTTAGAGGGGAAACTTTTTCATCCATATATACCACCTTTAAATTGCTATTCGCATTTTATTTCAAAACTCTCTTAAATTAGAAAACTGCTAGGTTTTCAAAAAGTTCAAAGGCTTGTGTTCGAACACAACAATACATAGAAGACATGTTTTGTTTAAATATCTCACACACACCCATGTCCAGTGTCCAGTGGAAGGATTATTTTAGAAAATAATAGTTTGGAAGGGTTTATTTATGCGAATTTGGTGTCTTGTGAGAATTTCTGGAAATGTTGGAAGATTTGCGGAGGGGAATCTTTTTATATTTTTTGTAGTGCTGATGTATGATTTATTTTTTTGAAATATTGTTGCAGTACTGCGGCAATTCATAATCTTCTATGAAGCATTACAACACGAAAATGATCTTGCAAACAATCAGATCATTTTCTGCAGTAACTCAGTAACTCGCCTTGCTCATTACTGAAATCATCAAAGCTTTGCTTTGACAATGTAGAATATAGAGTATTCAAATAATATGCCAAGGCAGTACTGCGGCAATTCATAATCAATTCTTCTTGAATTCTTTAGATATCTTTTTGTTTTCTTTTTGGACTTGCTGGAAGTTTTGATTTAATGAATCATTTAGTTTTGCTAATTCATCCATTGTTGAATCTATTTTTGTGTCGAGTTTGTTGAATTCATTAATGTCTTTTTTGTTAAAAATATTAGCTTTTATTTTTTTGACTTCTTTAAATCCTTTTACTTCTCTTGGTTCTTGGGATTCTTTTTGAGATTCGATTAGTTTAATATTCTCATTTGTTTTATCTCCAGGTATTTTTGAAATGTCATGAATATCAGACTCTTGGAATTTATATTTTAGTTTTGTGTCGATTACATCTTCATTATCTAAGTCTTCTTTTACAACTAATTTTGATTTAGTTTCTGTTGGTTGCGATTTGGTTAAAATTATTTCTGGTTTTTTAATATGAGCAAAAATGTTTTGTTTTGATCTTGATAAAGTCCTAACTTTATTAAATCCATTTCTAATGTTAATGTTAGTTTTTGAAAGTGCTGACTCAATTGATTCATGTCGACGATATGCGAAGATAGATAAAATTGTTAACACGCAAAGTAAACAAATCCAAGATAAGCTGTGCTTTAATGATAACTTGAACACTTTGTAATGCGCAGGAGTTTCAGTAGTAGGCAACTTAGAATGGTTAGCAAGATACTGACTGTAGTTTGAATGCGCCACATCTGTATGCTGCACTGATTCTTTTTCGTTTTCTACAAGGTCTTGAGACTGAGTTGAAATCTTGCAAACCCTCGACTCAGTATATGCTGCTGCACAACTATTTTTTTCTCTACAAATTCTTGTTTGAGTTCCATCTGCACCGCATTCATTATTTTCTGGCCAGAAGTCACACAAAAAGAACTCATCATATTTGCAACTAATAGTTTTTAAAGTTTCATCACAACCATCATCACAAACTTGCGTGACATTACCTGTATAACAAACAGGACAATCAAGAGTAGTTGGAGTGCAGACTACATTGTTATTAGGATTACAGCCTCCGCCACCACCGCCTCCATTGTTTCCTCCAGGAGTTGTTGGCGTTGAAGGTATTGATGTTTGATTAATTGTAAAAGTCCTATTAACATCCCAATCTGATAAAGAATTGTTGTTAAATGATAAACAATTCCAAGTATAAGTACCAGTTGTGAGCGTTAAGTTCCACGACGAGGAATTTTGAGTTCCAGTAATATTTGTAGATTGGTTGAGCGCAAATGATGTTGAAATATTTGTTGAGTTTGTAATATACAATGAAATATTATTTAGATTAATTTCATCAGTAGCATTACAAACAAATGAAACATTCAATGATGTAGGTGTCGTATTTTGATAATTATTATCAGGCTCTATCTGAGTTGTGTTAGGATTTCCAATTATTAATAAATTAAAAATCGACGAGATATTTACATTCTGATCTCCGCATGAAATATTTATACTATGTAAACCTTGGTCTACGATTTGAGCAGAATAATTAATTAAACCATTTGATGAATTTATATTGAATAATGAAGTGTTGTCATAATAATAAATAGTATCGCCATCTACATCAGAACAATTTATATCAAACACAAAATTTTGTGAGGCTGATACAGAATAGTTAACAAGAGACTCGTTAAAAATAGGCACTGAATTCTCAACAACAAAACAATACGATGAAGAACTAGCCTCATTACTCGACGAATCATTAGCCCAAAAATACCAACAAATTTGATTACCTCTTGATAAACTAATATTTGTTGAATTAGACGCATTAAAATTCGAACCAGAAATATCAACTGAAGAATTCAACCAAGAACCTGAAGCATTAGTACTAAACTTATAAAAATCTAAAGCAGAATCATTAATAGAAATATTAGCAATAAACAACTGATGTTTTTTGAAACCCACAGAACTATTCACAGGATCAAAAAAAACAGGTGAAGTTTCGTCGGAAATAACATATTCAAAAACAGCAGAACTATTATCAGTTCCATCTCCGCAAATTATATTAATATTATAAGTTCCAACATCTAACTCACCAGGAGTATGATTAATAGCGCCTGTAGACTCATTGATTATAAATAAAGATGAATTATCAAAATAAGAAACATCATCACCATCAATATCAGAACAATTTATATCGAAGAAAAATTCATTATCTGAACTAGCTGACTTGGATGATACTGCAGGGTCAAAATGAGGCGCATAGTTTTCAATAGTGATTATATTTGACCAATTCAATGTGGAATTATCAGAACCGTCATTTGCATAAACCGAAACATTAATCTGATCGCCTTTACTAAAATTACCTCCTGCTAATTCTGCAACAATTGTTGTTCCGTTTTGAACTGATGAATTTGTTTGATTGTATATATTTGAACTGTTAACATACCATCTAAAATAAACAGTTCCGTTATCATTATTGTTATTTGTATAAGTTGTATTTGATATCAACGTTGTATTTGTATAAGCAGTTGCAGGAATAATTATTGGAATAGTTATATTTGGTTCAAAGTTTTCTTGAGTCGAGTAATTTGAAAAACTTGCAACATTAGCTATTGTTGTTGTGCCATTCTGAGTAATATTACAAATATCTTGGTTGTCACATCTGACTCCATTTTTCAAAAGATATTTATCTACATCTGACAACCCATAAAAAGTAATTGTAGCAGAGGTGTTAATATTTATCAAATTTGAATCGTCAGCAATACCTATTGAATTATTTTCCAAAAATATTTTATCTATTAAACTCACACTAGTTGAAACTGTTAAGTTAGATTTATTCTCCCACAAAATTTCGCCAAAACTATTTGAATATGTCAATGTATTATTCATAGAATTATTCTGATCTGCAATATTATTAAAATAATTATTTTTAAAAATATTTTGTGACCCTGCCTGCGAACCATCATCATTAGAAAGCCAAACTATTCCCCCCACAGTATTATTAGTAAAATTAACTCCTGATGCAGAATTAAGCTCAACTGAGCTAGTAAAATTATTATTCTCAATAGTAAAATTTGAAGAATAAGTTATACTCGCCATGTCACTAAAGAAATTAGAACTAAGATTTATACCATTAGTTACCCCACCTAAATTAAAAGAATAACTAAATGCATAAGTCGGATTTGTAAAACGATTATTGTAAATTAAACCGCTATATCCCGAATAAATAGTAAAATCAGGACCTATAGTTGATCCAGTCCCGCAATAAGATACATTATTATTAGTAATGCTAAAATTTCCTGTGTTAATAATCCAACCCCACCCTAAATTTGAATTGTTAGACGTAAAAATATTATTATCAAGATAAATTATAGAATTTTCTTCAAAAGTCATATTAGAACTACCATTACTATTTAACTGAAACTCAAGCGTAGAATCAGAAACATTAAATAAACCACTAGAAATATTAACAATTCCTTCAACATTTAATGTAACATTAATTAATGAAAAATTTGCTAAGTTTGAAACAGTTAAATCTCCGGTTAAATTGATTTCTTCATTACTACAATTTAAATTAGATGATATTGTCCAATTCCCTGAATTATAATTCCCAGCACAATAAGGAGAAACTTCCAAAATAGTAAGATTTTGTGAACAAACAGGGATGCCATCTTCATTACCATCATTAGGAGTAACACAAATACTCCAATTATCTCCTGTGTTTGTTTCTTGACTAACAATTAAATTGGTTTGGTTTTGGTAAAGTGTGAGGATTTGTTCATGCGACAATGTTCTATTAAAAATTAAAATCTCGTCGATGGAACCGTTAAAAAAATATGAATCTGCATTAACTTTTCTACCTATAATATCTGGGAGAGTAGGTGTTCCTGGAGAGAATGTCTCACTTCCAAATGTAACACTACTATTACCAACTAAAGTTCCATTATGGTAACTGTATACTCTATCATTTGTAAAATCAAGCATGCAAACTATGTGCTGCCAAGAACCAATATTTATAGTATCAATTGTTTCGTTACTTTGAAAATCATCTCCTGTTTGACTTCTACCACCACAATAAATATTACCCCCATATCTTAAAGTAAGATAAAGTGCAGAGTCCCCTGAATTTATAGGTAAATCAAAAATATTATTTCTATCAGTAGCACCCCCATCCTCTATATCATCAGGATAAATCCAAGCAGAAAAAGTAATTCCTGATGTTCCTGCCAATGTTGGAGTTATATTATTTTTGCCTAACAAAATATAATCACCATCACCATCAAACTTATACGCACCAAAACCACCATGACCGCCTGAAGAATTCCAAGCAGCATTAACAATAGAACCATTATTACTAATAGTTGAATAATCAATAGTTATATTGCTAACATTATGAGTTCCATTATTACCCCAATTTTCAAAAGGCATATTAAGAACTGCCAAACTCGTTCCACTAACAAACCAATTAGTAATATTCTTAATAGAATCAGAATCATCGTCGGTAGCAGACCAATACGCAGTTAAATTTTCACTCGTATAATTATTTCCTGTACTAGAATTTAAAATTAAATTTGAAATTACAGGAACTGAATTCGTAACATCTTGTGTTGAGTAATTAGAAAAACTTGCAACATTAGCTATTGTTGTTGTGCCATTTTGAGTAATATTACAAATATCTGAATCATCACAACGCACACCGTTTTTCAAAAGATATTTTTCTGCAGTAGTCAAACCATAAAAAGTAATTTCTGCAGTTGTGTTTAAATCATTAAAACTATTTGATTCTGTATTAACACCTAAAAGATTATTATTTAAATATAAATTAAAATCAGGAAACAATTGATCAAGAGTAGACGCTCCACTAAGGTTTTGCCACACAATACTTCCATCACCACCTCCCATTTCAAATCTAGGAGATGAATCATCACCAAACCAAAATAATGAATTGCTAAAAATATTATTAGTCAAGTTCATATTTGAACTGCTAACATTTAATCCATACGTAATTGTTGTTGAATTATACTGCGCCTGCAAATATGCAGGATTTGTAAATGGCCGAGTAATATTAACATCAGTTCCATTTATTGGATTTGCAAAAGCAGTTTCATTAAAAACATAATTAGTAGACGACCCAGTAGTTATTAACACATTTTTAACATAAGCTCTACAAATTGAGGGTAGCTCCACTGCATCTTCACAATTATCAGAATTCATACTAGATCCGAAATACATTGTTATGTTATTCCCGCCAGGATCAGTCATACAAAAAGCATCATAGTTTTCTGCCCCGTTTACAAATGCTATTTTAGTATCATCTGCAGTTACTCCTTGCGGCGGCTGCATATTAGTTGCAAATAATACTGAATCATTACACAAAATTCCACTCACATTAAGAGGAGAATACGACGCATAAAAATCATAATTATCAGTAGACTCTCCACTATTAGAAATAGTATTTTCACTAAACACTACATTTGATGAACTACGAATTATAACTACATCTGAACTAAGATAACCATCAAATATATTAGCCGAAATATTTCCCCCTGCCACAGATAAAACATCTAACGCAGGATTAGCAAAAGCAATAGCCCTACGATTAAAAATATTATCATATAATTTAGGATTAACAACCCCCACTAAACCAACCCCATTTAAAGTAGTAAAATTATTATTATTAATAACAATTCCTGAACCACCCAAAGAAGTTATCTTAAGAGCAGCATCAGCCCACTCCTGACTACCATCAATAGGATTATAAAAATTATTACCACTAAAAGTTCCAGTCACATTATACAAACACAAACCATGCGAACCACTAGACCCCATTCCAGAATTAGTCATATTAAAAACATTATTAGTAACAGTCCAATTCATAACAGTAGGACCAGAAGAAACAACACCCCTACAAATACCACCACCCATACGATCACTCTCAAAAGTATTATTATTCAAAGTAACATTACAATTTGACGAATGACAATCAAATAATACTCCTTGACTACTAGAATCAGTATATAAATAAGAATGTTCTAAAGTTAAATTACTCGCATTAAAACTACTAATTATTGCTTCATTAAACCCTCTTAAATCTAAATTAGTTAATGTAACATTAGTAGTAGCTTCAGTATTAAGTCTAAGTCCTAAACCAGAAAGATTACCATAAACAATAAACCCCGCACCATCCAAAACAACATCATCTGAATTAATTTGAAAACAATCTGTCCCCGCACCAAAACCAGTCTCAGACACATTAATATTTTGAGTCAAAGTATATCTTCCCAGAAGATTAATCTCCATACAACCAGCAACATCTGCAGCAATGGATAGTAAGGGTTCATCTAAAATCTCTTGACTATCTAAAGACAAATTATCTAAAATAAATTCGTCAGCTATTGTTTCTTCTTCTATTACAGAGTTAATTATTTTGGGAATAGAATTATTTGATTCCGGTTCTGTTATGTTTATTTCTTCTATTGTTGAGTTTTCAATTATTGTTGTATTTGAATCATTAACTGTTGTACTTAAAATTAAATTAGCGTCGGAGATAGCTGCTCCTGTGATTAAATTAGGAGTTGAAAATAATTTTAAGATTGATGCGAATGTTGAAAGATGATGATGTGTGATTGAATCTACTGAATATGTTTGTGAATTGTAAGAATACATCGTAAGTAAAGTTAGAGGTGAAGCAATTAGTATAACTAACAAAAACAATTCTTTGAATCCAAAACTATTTTTATTATTTATAATTTTTTAATCACCTTATCATATGCGTCGAGCAAGCTAGATAATTCTTTGAATTTTAAAGAATAGAATTTATTTGGAAATTCTTTTCGCATGTTTAGAAAACCAAGATCATAAAGAAGTTTTAGATGGCGAGAAGTTAGGGAAACTGACAAATTTGTTTTTTGTGCAATATCTTTTACTGAAAGTTCTTGTTTTTCAAGCAGTCTAAGAATCTGTCTTCTAGAAAAAGCACTAATTGCACGCGAAAGTTTTTCCTCTTTTTGCTCCATTTATACACTTGTGAATGATTTATTCTTTTTAAAGTTTACGGTTTGTGAAATTGTACAGTTTCACAACTGTGAAACTCTTAGTTTTTTGAAAAGAATTTTTCTAATAAAACACATTTAGAATTTGATTATTAAGTAAACATCTGCCAAAATTAATGCAAATAACAAAATTACTTCTAAGAAACCACCCGTGTTCATAAAACCTTTAATTCTGAATTTAGATAATGGGTGAAGAGGCATAATTCCCTGATGTGAAAAAGTATCTGCCATAATATGAGATGCGTAACCTATGAAAACTGCTATCGCGCTTGTAACTGAAAGATATTGGTATGCAAGATATGTGAATAAAAGCAATGCAAAACCAGAATGGAAAAAACCACGATGTTCAAATAAAAAACCAATAGGTTTTACAAACCTGCCAAGCTTTGATTTAGGATGATCAATATCAGGCAAAAGAGCTGCGGTGAGAAAAATAAGTATAAAAATAACAGGATTTGCAGGCGAAAAAAAGTTTAGAAGTGGAATTAGTAAGAAAATTGCGAATGCTAAATGTGTTTTGAAAAGCATTTTAGATTAAATATTAGTTATTAGTTTATATTATGGATTAATTTATTATGTTTAAATGTATTGGTTGAATTTTTTTGTTTTTTGAAAAGTAAATGCTAAGAACTAAATGTAAAGAACTAAGCAAAAATAACTAATCACAAACAGTAATTGTCTTATATTTTATCTGAGTTTCATAATGAGTATTGTTAATTACTTTTGTGGATTCTACCTTTTCTATTATGTTCTTTGACTTTTTAACTTTACTGCAAACTTCATTGTGAGGAAGTTTAGATTCATTTACCAAGTCGATATAAACATCTTTATTTGTTTCATACTCTGTATTCCAAACAATAAAAATCTTTGATTCTGAATTTGGAGCAACAATTTGTTTGAACGACGGACTTGTCCTCTCAACAATATTAGCATTATTCATGTAAAGTTTATCGAAATAAAAAATCGCTTCATCGTCAGAGGGATTCTTAAAAAAAACCTGGCGTTTTGCTTGATTTGCAATGCCTTTTACAGGACCCTCAAGCCAAATAAGATCTGAAAAATCCAACTCATAATTTGGAATTTGCTTGCAATCTTCATCTAAATAAAATTCTTCTTTTGACTCTGTTGTGATTACTGGCTCTTCACTAGATGTAACAATTGGAACATCTTCAAAATACTTAACTGTTTTTTCATGGCAGTTTTGACAACCAGAAAGCACAAAGATAGATAGTATTAGCAATGTGCCTAGTAGAAATATAGTACTATTAGATTTAGATTTAGATTTCACCCTTTTTGTTTCCATTTTGAAATAGTTAAAGAAAAAAGAGATTAATAAATATTTTGGTAGTAGAGTGTAGGGATTTAAAAACTAAAAAAAAACTAAAAAAAAACTAAAATGAAAGATTATTGATCCTGCTCTAATCTTTTTAGTTCTGCGTTAGGATCAGGATTAGGATCTACTTGTCTAACGTTAAACTCT
>JABJCP010000039.1 GCA_018668595.1 Candidatus Woesearchaeota archaeon | reverse complement strand
TTGTTTTATCTTTAATTTTTTCATTTTTGTCATTTAAACAAAAAATGCAATTATTATTGCAAGATATCCCTATTTTTATTTCTGTTTTAAGAGTCATATGTTTTTTCTTATTTTTCTTGTTTTTTTTTACTGTTTAATAATCTAATTTTTTTCAATCCATTTGGAAAAAATTGTCCTAGTTTCAGGTTCATTTATTATTTTTTCAAAAATCCAATCAAATTGTCCTTTTAGAATTTTACATCTGTAATTTGTTGCATTTTTTGCAATTAAGCTTTTTTGTTCTGCATAATTCAAAACAGGGCAGGTTCCACAATATGGTTTGTATATGCAAGTATCACAGTAAGTTGTTTCTAAAATAGAAGATTCTATTAGTTTATGTACTGGCTTACTGTTTGCATATTCTTTAAAGCTAATTTGTTTTACATTGCCTAAATTAAATATTTCAAATCCGCGGCCTTCATCACAAGAATAAATGTCTCCATTGTAATTATAAGCGATTTGTCCCAGTGCAATTCCGCAAGGACTTCTTAAATCTAAAAAGCCAGGTTCTATTCCTTTAATTATTTTTTTAAGAAGTAATGTTGTAAATCTTTCAACTATGTTTATTCCCTCTTTATTTTTTTGTATGATATATTCCATAGATTTTTTCCAAAAATCTAAATATTCTTCAGGAGTATATCCTACATTTTTCCAATCTTTTTCTGCAAATCCTATTTTATTAAGAAACTTAAGTTGTATTCCTGTAAATCCTCTCTCGATATATTCATCTACTATTTCTTCAGCTTTTTCAAGACTTTTTCGAGTGGTTACCATTAAAGCACCAACTCTAATATTATTCTCTCGACAAGTTTTGATTTTAGTTATGACATCATCATAAGTTCCTTGCCCTCCTAGATATTTTCTATTATTATCATGAATTTCTTTAGGGCCATCTAGAGATGTTGTAATTGATACTTTTTTTTCTCTAAGATATTTTATTTGTTCATCAGTCATCAATGTTAAATTGGTAACTAGTGTTATCATTAAATCTTTTTCATTTTCTTTAATTTTGTTTTGAGAATATTTTATTATGTATTTCAATATTGGGAAGTTTAAAAGTCCGTCTCCTCCTTGAAATTCTATTTTTATTTTTTTAGAAGGGCTTTGCATTATGAAGTCAACGATTTCTTTTGCAGTTTCTTCATTTAGGTCACATCCTTTTTTTTGATCTTGTTCTGCAGATGAATGACAGTATATGCATTGGTGATTACATCTTAATGTTGGAATTATAATATGTAAAGAAGGAGGGTGTACTAAGAATTTTTTTCGTAGTATTTCTTGATTAATAAATATGTGCGTATTTTTTTCTGTTAGTATAATTCCTTTTTGTTCCAATTGTTCAATTATTTGTTCAGACAGTTCATATCTTAATAGTTCTTTATATTTATTTCTACTTAAAACAGCCCAGCTTCCTTGATCAGTTATTAATAAGATTTTATCTTTATTTTTTTTAATTCTATAAAATGGAAGAATATATTTTTTGGTCATTTTTTTATTTGAGATTTAAATGCACTGGTTTACAAATTCTTTTAATATAGTCATATTTGAATCTTTTTCATCAAGCTTTATTAAAAAATGCGATTTTTCTTCAATTAGTTCTAGTTTTGCATGATTTTTGAATTGTTCTATTACTTTTTTTATTTTTTCTTTCGAATAAAATTTCTTATTTAGTTTTATAGATTCCATTTTTTTATTTCTTATACAAATTCATTTTTTTTTACTTTTTTGTTATTGTTCTTGATTTGTTTTTATTTTTACTGTCTAATATTATTCCTGTTGCTTATTTTCTTCATTCTCTTCCCATGGTTTAAATATTTCTTGTTCTTTGTCTTCTTTAGAAATATTATTCATAACAAATTCTTGTTTTAACTCTTTCATACATTCAATAACTTCATTTGTAATAAGAACTCTTTTCATTATAATTTCTCGTAAGTCTTTATTTTTTTCACTTTGTATGTTGTAGACTCCATAAGTTAGTATTTCATCATTAAATTCTTGCACAATTTGGTTTATATCATCATCAGATTTTTTTGATTCTATTTTTACAATAATTTCTTTATCTGGATCTCCATCAAACATTATAAATGCTTTATCAATCATAATGTACGCTGCAGAATAAAGTATGCCTATGGGGTATATTATAGGATTGAGTTTTAATACTGCTGTATTTTGAGAATATTCTATTTGTTCGTTTGTTTCCATGTCAACCACCTCTTTATTTATAGGTCTAGTTAAATACTTTTTTTTGGAAGTATTTATTGTTTTCTATATCGTTTATAAGACTTAGTTGTTGTTTTTAACTGATTTATGCTCTCAAATTGTTTTATAAGAAAACTTTTTGAAGAAAAAGCAAAATATTTCCTTGACAGCTAATTGTAATTATTGTTCCCAAAAAAAGATGAGGTGCAAATGCTATTGTTTTGTTTACTTTAATTTTATTAAAATGTAATTTTCCCGTCATATGCCATTTTTTTATTTTTTGCACATCTGTTTTACTCAAAGCAGTAGCTTTTGTCAATATATAAGTATCTCTTAATGATTGTTTTATTGGTGCTTTCAGGCCATTTTTCAAAATTCCTTCTCCTAAAATCATTCCAGATTTAAGTTGCGATATATTGACTTCGTTAGAATATACGTCTGATAACCTTCTTATAAATCCTAGTAATATTATATATAGAAGTATCATTGTAATAAATGATATTAGGAATGTTTTTGTCATAAAATATTGTTGATTGAGAAACACTCTAAATATAGATACCATAATTAAAAACGCATGTGTATTTTCTTGTAATATTTTTTCTAATAATTTAAATCCAAAAATAATTAGCAGCATGTTTGTTATTATATTTGGTTGAATTTTGAGGTAAGGAAATAAATATGGATTTATCCAGGTAATGCTGAATATGGTCACAACAGCAAAAAAAATATTTTTCAAATTTAATGTTTCTTTCACAGCTTCAATTTTTTCTTTTTTACTTGATTTAATAAACATATTTATCAATAAATAAATAAAGATTGGAATTAGCGAGTTAAGAAATAAGTCAATAAATGGCAATTGTGTTGTAACATTTTTATATATAGTGGGAGGTGTCAAAAAAACTAATATGGTTAGTAATTTTGCATCTCCTGCATTCCAAATACCATAATACCACAAAACAAAGCCAACAATTAATGAAATTATTGTATAAATTATTGAAATTAAAAGATATTTAACAGTTATAATTTCGAATAATATTAAAAAACATTGAATTACAAATCCAATTCCTGCTGCAATAAGTAAATATTTATTTTTAATTTTACCTAATTTAATATCCTCATAGCTAGTTAAAACTCCTAATGCTAATATTATGGGTAAAAAAAAGTATATTTCCATTTTTAATTATTATCTCTATTGATTATTCAATCCAGTTATTAACTCTTTTAATAGTATATATTAAAATTATTGATTCCTTGATTTATTTCATCTTCAGGAAAAGATATGATCATACTGCCTAATTTTTTCCCTTGCAAAATAATTTCTTTCATTTTTTCTATTTTTTTATTATTCATTATATCTATGAAGTAATCGTATTTATATGTTGTTAGGTGGAGTATTCTTTGAATATCCTTATTTTTATTATTATATGAAACATGAAAACCATCACTATTTTGAATTAATTTCATAATTTTTCCAGAAAACTCATTTTCTAATGTTTTCATTACATTTTTATTTAGTAAGTCTTCATTTTTTATGAATGGATAAATTTTAAGTTTAGTAGTTCCATCAAAACTAAAATCAATACCAAAAAGAAGTTCAGTTTTCATGTTTTCATAAAAAATTTTATTTTGATCTATATCTATTTTACTTATTTTTAATACTTGTTTTATTTTTTTAGATTGATTTTTTATGATAAACCATATTTTAAGTCTGGATTTTGCCCGGTTTGATCTTAGGTCAATACCTACAATAATTTGATGTACTTTTTCGATATCAAATTTTTCATCCATTATTTGTTTTAATATTGAATAATTTATTTTAACATTTTCCAGTTCAAAAATTTTTTTAATAAATCGCAATGCGTTATTCAAATTCAAAACTTTTTGATTTTGATCTTTGTACCATATATTAAATCGTACAGGATAAATTTTACCTTCCGAGAATTTACAAGAACATTCCAAATGATATTTTTTAGACTTA
Organism: Candidatus Woesearchaeota archaeon; assembly: GCA_018668595.1. Lineage (GTDB taxonomy): Archaea > Nanobdellota > Nanobdellia > Woesearchaeales > UBA11576 > JABJCP01. Next base: position 49,972 of record JABJCP010000039.1, on the reverse strand, counting down.
GACATTAACAGTTCAAATTTTTTTAAAACAGGATCATCTTTAATTTGGAATTTCTTTTTATGCATTAAGTATTTTATTTTTTGTCTTGTTTCTTCATCCTGAACTTTTTGTGTTTGGTGTTCTCGGCCATCTTCAATTTTTAAGGGTTTAATTATTTTTTCTTCCCACCCAAATTTCTTAATGTATGCTAAAGGAAATCCTTTGCATTTTTTTTGTAAATAGTATTCACAGTTTTCAGAATAAATGCAATTAAATTCATTTTCTTTAAATTCATTCCAATAGGTTTTATCTATTAATGTTTCTGCAAGACAATTAGATATGTTTTGTGTTTTCTCACTTATCAAGCATGCAGGGTAGTATCTTACAATGGGCAATATGCCTTGATTATCACATAAGTTTATCGAATCTATTAAATATTTTTTCTGGTTAACAACCGAAACTAAATGATCTTCTTTATCGTCTTTTGACATAGGCCAGTAATTCCAGAAATGTATTTGATCTATGCCTCCGATGCTTACTGCTAGTTTTACTATTTTTTCAAGTAGTTTATAATTTTGTTTTGTTATTACTATGTTTATTGCTATTGTAACATTCTCACTAGCCAGATTTCGAATTCCTTTTATTGTTTTTTCAAATGAGCCAAGTATGTTTGTAAGCTGATCGTGCACAGCGGATGAATCTGCAAGAAGAGTTATTAAAAATTCATTCACACCTGCATTAATCAAATCAAGACAATATTCTTTATCCTTTAATTTAATTCCATTTGTTTGAATTTGTATTTTTTCAAATCCTTTTTTTCTACAATATTCTGCCATTTCGTTTAATTGACTGTTTAAGCTTATTTCTGCTCCTGAGAGAATTATTCTTTTGTATTTTTTTCCTTGTAGCGCGGTTAGTTTATCATCTACTGTTTTTTTAAATTCTTGAAGACTTAATGTTTTTAATTCAGGCATAACATTTTTTAGCATACAAAAACTACACTTGCAGTTACATTTTGATTCAATAAAAATAGTTAAACCATTTTCAATATCTTCCTTTTCAATTTTTTCGATATCAACAATTTCTACATTATCACTTTTTCCATACGCATTTACGTTTCTAATTTTTTTGATGAGATTTCCAATTCTTTTTTTACGATCGGTTTTAACTGAGTCAGATATTTTTCCTTTTTTTTCATATTCATATGCATGAGTTCCTTTTCTTGGACTAAATAAAAATGGGCCATCTACATAATCGATTTTTGCTTCTTTAATTAGATTAAGAGTTTCTTTAAAATCTTCTTCAGTTTCAGTAGGAAAACCAACGATAATTTGAGTTATCACATTCAAAGCAGGATATGATTGCTTTAATCTTTTAACCACTGTAGTACTGTCTTCAGCAGAATATCTTCTGTTCATCAGTTCGAGTATTCGATCACTTCCAGACTGGTGAGCGCACCTTATTGTTTTTATCTTACCGGTTTTAACAATTGCTTCGAGTTCAGTAATATATTTAATCAACCAATACACATTAACTCCTTGGAGAACAATGTTTTCGATTTCTTCTATTTCACAAATCAAGTTTAATAGTTCAGGGAAACTTGAACCTATATCTATACCATATGCTCCATAATCAACCAAATGTATTGTTTTGTGTCCTTTTTTAATTCCTATTTTTATTTCTTCAATACATTGTTTAAGAGGTTTGCTTTTGAACGCGCCAATTCCTTTCCAAATTGTACAATAGCTACAATGAATTTGTTTATCACATCCGCTGGATGTTTCTACAAACCATTTATCCTTATTTTCTTGAGGTTTTTTGAAATTAACAAATCCGTATTTGTCAAATATATTTATGCACTCTCCCGAGTAACATATAGTATTAAATTTTTTAAATTCAGGAAATAATGAGTCTATTTTTTCAATTTCAGATGGTCCTAAATAGTATAAATTTTCATTGTCAATACAGATATCTGAACGAACGCCTTTTAAGCAGCCAGTAACTATGATTTTCTTATCTGGTTTTTTATAAATTATTTTTTTATATTTCTCTATTTTTTTTAAGTATAAATTTTCATCTTGTTCTAAATTAGCGCAAGTATTTATTATAATAACATCTGCTATTTCTGGATTCAAAACTTGTTCACATTTATTTTCTATAAAATAATTTTTTATTTGCTCAGCATCTAAAGTTCTCGAGGGACAGCATTCTATAGTTTCTAAATAAAATTTTATTTTTGCAAAGTTCTTGCAGTTTTTATCAGAAAATTCCATAATATCCACTTTTTATAATTTTTAATTTTTCTGTTCCTTCTTTTTCAAAGCAGTAATCAAATCCAACATCATATTGTAAATGATTCAATCTATCAGAATTAGATTTTATATATTCAACGAGTTCTAAGGGATATTCAAGTCGTTCTAAAAAGTAAATAAATTGTTCATAGTCTATTCCTGAATAATATATGCAGTCAGTTTCTTTTTTGTTTGCAATACAAATACTTTTGCAGTCAGTAAGTTCAGGCCATAGTATTTCTTTTAATTCTATTTTTTCTAAGTCAACAAAAGCGCTTTTTCGTATCTTATTATATAATTCATTCAGTTCTTTTTTAGGATTATAGAAGTGGTAAATATTTTCCATTTCAGTTTTGTTTTCAGTTAATATGTAACTTATTCCTGCAGGTCTATTGCTTGGAGGATTCAGATAAATATGTGCGCAATCGATTTTTCCAGATTCTAAAATTTCTTTAGATATATCGATTGAAAACATAAAATAAGGTATGTTTTCATTTAGACTTCCATTAAATAGAATTTCAGGTGAAACTGTTTTAATAACATTTTCAAATTTAATAAGAGCATTTTTTTTTTGATAGTTATAAAAATAATATTCCCATGCTATTTTTGAGCCTAGTTTTTTTATTCCCCATACTGTTTTTTTTATTCCTAGTTCTGTTTGAATTTTTTTAATTATCTTTAAATTTTTTTCAACTAAGTGTTTATTAAGAAATTTATTTAGCGATTCATTGAGTAAATTAATCGACCTTAGCTTTCCTAAAAAATCACAACAAGGTTTATATCTGTAATGACAGTAGTCAAAAAATTCTTCTGAGTCTGAATCGCAGAATATTTCTTTAGTGAATAAATTAGCTAATTTCTCATTTTCATCATTATTTTTTTCTATTTCAGGCATATTATGTGTGTAATTAACAATAATTCTTAAATATTTGCAAATTAATCAAGGATATGATGGTCGACTTTAAAAAAGCATTTGATATTCTATTTTTTTTATTAAATTCAAATCTATCTGTTCTAGATATTTTGTATGTTTTAAATGATTTAAAGCCTTGTTGTAGAATTACTTTATCTCAAGATAAATTAATTTTATTGAAGAATTTTTGTGATAAGAACAAGCTAGAATTAGGTTTATCTGATTATAAAGTAGTGCCGGTTTCAAATCGTAATTTTTCAGAATCATACAAAAGAGTTCCTCTAAATTTTGAAATTAACACCAAAGGAAGTTTCCACGTTTACATTTCAAAAGACCAAGAAATTATTGAAAAAGCTAAACAGTTTCAAAACGAAAAAAACAGCAGTGCGTTCGGCAAACTTTTAGGTTATCCTTCATGTTGTTGCAATTTTTTCTCAAATAATGAGTCAGAAGCAAGATTATCAAATATGGATTTTACTTTTTTTTATTCTTTATCAAACCAGTTTTTTAATTTTTATAATAATTATTCTCTAAGATCATTTGATATTTCTTTATTGAGTCATTTTCCGTGCAGCTTAGATTGTCCAAACTCTTTGAGAATTGCAAAAGAAAGATCGAGCTTCATAAAAACATTTAATCCTGATCTGGCTTCTTCTTTTGAAAAGCATTTGAAGTCTTGTGTTTTTTATACAGATTCGGGAATTTATTATTCATCTGATTTTTCCAGTAATCTATTTAGCAGTATAACTAGTTTAGAGTATAATAACTTATTTTCAAAGTCAATTAATTCAAATAATAATTCTATTTTTGATTTTTTACAAAATAACAAAAATCAGAAACTAAACTTGAAAGATTTTTCTCAAGAATTTGATATAATTGCAAAAGAAAATTCTAAACAAAAAAATTGTTCAAGAATATTTTTGTTTAATTAAAAAATTAGACTTTTAGTTTATCCAACCAAAATTAACCACGACCAAATATTTCACATTATTCTTTTTTTTTAAGAAACATTTATAAATATAAAAATTTCTTAATTTATAATATTGCTTTTATATTAAATATAATAACAAATAAATTTTTATAGAAAATTCAGTAAGCGGGTTTAATAACTATGCATTATTTTTCAAAAAAGAGGTTTTTTGTATTTCTATTAGTTTTAATTGTGATGTGTTCTAGTTTTGTTTTTGGTTATGATGGTGAATCGACTCCTGATGGTGAAGATGAACCAAATCAAGAAGAATATTTATTAGGGGAGGGTTGGGCTTCTAACATTATTCCTTCTGAACAAGTTGATGCTGTATGGGTTGCACTTTGTCGGAGTTTAGAACGTCCTGATGGTTTCGAAAAGTGCGGTAAATATGTTGTTGCAGATGGAAGTTCGAATGGTATAAGCACAACTTTTAGTCTAGATTGGTTTAATTCTAATGAGGATATATATGATTTATTTGATCTTTCATCCAATGAAAAAAAAAATAAATTAATTCATGCAATTTCTTTTAGGCTAACTCAGCACCCATTTAAATTAAGTAGCAGTGAAAACTTATTTATTAGTTCTCATGGTAATCCTAAAGGGGAGTATAGTGAGGATACTGTATTAGATTCGATCAAAAGTTTTTATGAAACTGAACTTAATGGAGGTCAATTTTTTAATTGGGATTTGTTTGAAGCTAATGCGCCTCATGCTGGAGAAGATAATGCTATGGTCTATGTAGATATTCTTAACAGAGAAAATTGCACTGACCTTGCAGATTATAATCAACAGTTCTGCGAAGGAGTAGATCTTGTTGACCCAAATGTAGGAATAGAAGTCTCAGGTCATGGCAATCCTGGTCTTGGTGGTTGCAATCCTTCTGAATGGTTAAAAAAAGAAGATCCTAATTATCGTAATTATGGTCGTGATTGGTCTGATGATAAAAAATCAGATTCATTTAAAAAAGATAATCCTATTGTTAGTGATTGTTGTGGTAACGATCCTGAGGATATTGGTGCTTTAAAATCTGGTGGAGACGATCCGACGGAAAATCAAATTTTATGTTTGAAAGAATCTTTTAATTCTGAAGGTGATTCAGTGACTGGAGATCATTATGTTTGGCTTACTGCTAGTGATACTGATGTTGCTTTTAATATTAGAACTATTAACAAATCTTATGAAGGCAAGGATTATATTTATGACACTTTAGCTTATGGAGGAACAAAAGGTAATTGGTTTATTTGTGATACTGGTTTTGATAATGGTAATTTAGATGAGTTTTATGAATTTTCAACACCTGATTCTGATGATTCTTGGAAAGAAGGTTCTGGCCCTCTTATCAAAGAGTATGAATTTTTACCTAAGATAACTGGAGGACCTTCTTTTGGTATAACTACGGGTTTAGGTGGAGATGCAGAACTTGGAGTTAGTAATGTGGGTACTGGTCTTGATGGAGATCTCGACGGAAAAAGTGCAACTGCTTTAAAAGATATTGATGATTTTGGCCATGATGGTTCTGTTGTTGGTACGGCTTCTGCAACTCCTTGTGATCAAGATGGAGATGGTTATGATGGAAGGTATACTGCAAATGATAAGTTAGCTCAAGATTCTGCATTGATTGAAGGTGCTATTCCTTTCATTTATGATTCTCAGTGTCCAAGTCCTATTCCTAAAGGAGGGTATGATTGTAATGATACAAATCCGTTTATGAATCCAGGTAATGTTGATTGGTGCGGTGATGGCATTGATAATGATTGCGATGGTTCTGTTGATTTGGAAGGTGCAGGTTGCCAAAATATCCACGCTAATTTGTCTTCAGGTAATTTTACTGACGCTATGCTCATTCCTAGATTTATGTGTATTAATGAGGATGATAAAGGTTCTTTTGTTGAGTGTGGTGGTATTGATTTGACTGATTCTAAGAATGGTTTTCCAACTGGTCGTCGTGTAGGCTCTGCTGTCAAAACTATTTTTGAATTTGTTAAGTGGTCAGATTCACCTGCTTGTGGTAATCGTTCTAATTGTGTTTTAGAGTATAAGGCTAAAAGTCCTCATGCTGATTCTGCAGATTTAATTAACAATCCTCCTTACTTTTTGATTTTTCCTAAAAATCAGTGGGATGTAGAAATTTCTGATTGGTCTGATTATGAATTTTTAGAGTTTTATATTTGGTTTGATGCAAATTTTGTTCAGGATATTTTTATTGGCGAGTTAATTGATCCAAATAGTGAATTTAAATTGGGAAATTATAAGCGTTTATTCCAAGATTCCATTGTTAAGTATGTTGTTAATGAACCTCAACTTAGAAAGTGGTTGCATGTAAGAATTCCTTTAGATCTTATTTCTGATAAATCTAAAATTGATGCATTTGCGTTGCTTTCTTATCCTGTTGATATCGCTGCTTCAGGAAATTTGTTTAAGTCGAACGGTATAGATTATTCTAATAGAATTGGTATTGATAAATTTTATCTGAAACAGAACAAGGTCAATAATTATTTTTGTACAGGTACATTTCCTACCTCGACGTGGATCGACGATTTAGATGAAAAGGATACTAAAGATCCTAACTTATTTGGTCCTTATCCTCAGGGAAAAGTTGCTTGCGATTCTATGCCTGGTTTTAAGTGGACTGGAACTCAATGTTGTGGTGATGATACTGGACAAGATACAAATACTACCAAATTTGGCGAGATGACTGATAAGGAAACTTATGTTGATGTTGAAGGTGCTTGTTTTAATGGTAAACCTGTTTTGCCTAATTCAAGTTTTACAATAATTAAGTTTGGAATAGAAGAATCTGTAGAGTATAATGGTAATTTCACAAACTTATGTACTAATCAAACATGTAATTATTATATTCCTCCTGATTTGGGTTTAAAAATAACTAATCCTCATTCAGATTCTTATTCGCTAAGTGTTTATGGAGATACTCCTCCGCCGCATCTTGTAGGAAACAAATCATATACTCGAGAACCCTATTCATCTTTACAAGCAGAGGGAATAAAAAGCAAGCCTCTTCCATTTAAAATCCAATACACTAATCAAAACTTTCACACTTGCAATGCAGAACCTTACTTTTTTGATTTAACATCTAGTCTTTCAAAAACTAGTGACGACGTTGAAATAATAATTAAAGAAAACAATCATATTTCAAACAAAACAGAGCCTACTTGCGAAGTTCTCGGAGAGTACTTCTGTGACATTAACTCTGGTTGGAGTCATGATGGTTTGTATAATTATTCAAGTAATGGAATGCTTGCAGTTCCGCCATCGCATCGTAACATAACCAAAAACGTTATTAACTTAATTTCAAATCCAAGTTTCGAAGAGTAATATGCGATATGATAAAAAATAAACTAATTTCAAGTTTTTGTATTTTGTTTTTATTAGTTTTACTTACTTGTTCTAGTTTCGTTTTGGCTGATTGTTATTCATTCCCAGACTTTATAGAAAAATCATCTTATTGTTTTAATGATGAACATAAAGATTCTGAATGGCCTGATTGGTATACTCAATACACAGTTATTTCAGGTCCTGATCAGATAGCAGAGATTTATGAATTTTATAATCCATCTTTTTATCAAGATATTTTTCCAGTTCCAGATCTTCCTAATATTAATATGTATCCTATTCCTTTAGTTGATAAGTTTTGCATGTATTCTTTTGATTCAGCAACAGATTTAAATTCTGGTTTAGTTAAAAATGTCGAATGTGTTCAGCTTAATGATGAATCTATTAATTATGATTATTGTTGTGAAATTTCTAATAATAATTTGGATGTTGCTATTACAGTTAAAAAAACAGATGATTTTTCAATAACAAATATAATAGATACTATTGAATCTATTTTTGTTAATCCTCAAGTAACTTGTTATGATGCTAGCACGAAATATTTGTCGTCAGAAGGTTCTTGTTTGAAAAGTGAATGTATTGATAATGATGGTGATGGTTATTTTTCTAAATCGATATTGGCTGATTGCACGCCTTTTGATTGTGATGATGATGAATTTAGTTGTAATTCTAATTGTTTAGATTTGGATGGGAATGGAGTTGTAGATTGTAAAGAAAATTGCGGTATTAATGAATATGGTAGTATAAAAGAAGGTTGCACGTGTAGCATAGATATGCCTGATAAAGATTTTACTGTTTGGCCATCTGATCCTCTTATAATCTCAGAATTAGGATGCGATGTTTGTTATCAACCTTGCTTAAGAATTAGCAATTCCAACAAGTCAAAATATGGTTTGTATAAAAAAGAATTTTTGGAATGTATTAATGAGGGAATGCCTGATGATTTTACTCCTCCAGAAAATTATCATTCAGAAGAACAAGTTTATGGCTCGAAATTCTTTTATGGAGATAATCTTCCGAGTGAAGCAGAATTATATCCTGTTGCTATTTATGGTCCTGATCCTTCTCTTGCAAGGTATTGTCAAGAAAAGGTTTTAGATAATGAGTATGCGTTGGTATTGGAATTATATGATATTAATAATGATATGGTAGATTTCAAATGGTTCCCACAAATTTGTCCCGGTACCGAAGGCTTTTTTGAAATATTAGGGGATGGAATCGATAATAATTGCAATGGAGAAATTGATGAATGTACTGAAGACCTTGATGGTGATGGTTATTGTTGTAGTTGTTCAAAAGGCTCTGATTGTGATGAATCAACAAGATTATGTCGTAAAAATTGTAATGTTGATTTAGATAATGATGGTTTAGCAGATTGTAAAGATCCTTGTATTGACGTCGACAATGATAAATATTGTGCTCATTTTTCTCCTGTAGGCGATAATATAGATTATCCCTCTGATTTTTTAATTTCAAAGGATGATGGAACTGATTATGCTAGTCTTCCTAGCGAGTATGAATCTGAATTAATTGATTTAATACAAACTAAATTCGAATCTTCTTATTTTGATCCGTCTGAAGATTATTGTCCTGAAGATCCTTACGGAATAATTGAAGTATATTCTCATTGTTTAATGGGTACTGAGGGGTTAATAAATAAAAATATTTTTTGGGATTGTGATGATAATAATTATTCCGATAATAATTATTGTCCATTAGGGGAGAGCACACCTGGTGAATTGTGCGATAATGATTTGGATGATGATGGAGATGGTTCTATAGACGAAGATTGTGATTGTGAAGATTCAGAGGAGTTAAAGCAGGTTAGCAAGGGTGCTTGCGGAACCTGTTATCAAGTGTGCAGCACCATTAATTCTATGAATGAAATTACTAGTTGCGTAAATAGCAATCAGGAGTTAATCAATTGTATTTCTGTTTATCTTGAAGACTCTGATGATGTTAATAATGATGATAACCTTTATTGGCATGAGTTAGTTTGCGAAAACAAACCTTCTGAAGAAGTTTGTAATAATATCGATGATGATTGTGATGGTGATGTTGATGAGTGTCCTGGTGTTGATTTTATGTATCTTTTAGAGGGTGATAATTTTAAGACAAGTTCTAACTTGTTAGGTTCTTGTCATCCTCCTGAAGATTTTGATTTTAGTAATCCTGATTTTTTTACAGCAGTATTTTTTGCAGTTATTGATAAGTGCATATATGATCCTTATGATGAAGCTTGTGAAGGTTTTTTTAACGATTATTCTCTTAATAAAGATCTCGGTTCTGTTTTTATTGGTGCTAAGTATTGTCATGATAATTATCCTAAAGATTTAAATTGGGGTATTTGTAAAGATTTGATTGATTTTGCACAACCTTATTGTGTTTTAGGTAATCGTTGTGTTGACAAAGGTAATAATGTTTATAATTGCACTTCTCCTGACGAAGACGGCGATGGTTTTTTCTCTTTGGAGTTTGGCGGTCTTGATTGTGATGATAGTAATTCTAATATTAATCCTGATGCAGAAGAAAATGGCAATAACATTGGTGTTGATGATAATTGCAATGGCATTCCTGATGATGATGTAGATGTTGATGGTGATGGTGTTCCTGATTCGATTGATTCTTGTCCTGGTACTAGTGTTAATGGTGATTTTCCTTCTGCGGTTGTTGATCCTGATACTGGTTGTGAGTCGTCGATTGGTGATTGGGTTTTGACTGATAGTGGTGTTTTTGCTTATGTTGTTGGTGATGATTTTTTGAATGGTGCTGGTAAGTTTAGTTTGAAGGTTGTAGCTCCGCAAGGTGAAGGCGTTCAACAATTATTTACTAACTTAGATCCTAATTCTGTTTATACTTTGTCGTTTTATTATCATACTGATTCAAGTTCTGTTATGAATGTTGTTGTTCCAGGTTCAGAAATGTCATTTTCTGATTTAGAATGGAGTCGTGAGTTTATTACTTTTTCAACTGAGGATAATTCTGATGTTTTGATTAAATTTGTGGGTTCTAATACTGATAATTCTTTTTGGTTGGATGCTTTGCAATTAGAAAAGTCCGATGCTCCGACTGCGTTTATTGATTTTGGTTCTGAGTTTGGTTCTTGGGATAGTTTTGGTTGTTGTCCTGAGGATTTTTGTTGGACTAATGGTGCTTTAAAGTATGGTGATGTTCTTAATGAAGCTGACGAGGTTGTTGGCGAGAGGGTTCATTGGTGTGTTGATTCTGCTTTTTATGAGAATAATGCTTGCATGCCGCCTTTGGGTTGGCAAAATAAAGAGAAGAGTAGTGCTGTTGATATGAAGTCTTTATCTGATGAGTGTACTGATGATAGTTGTGCTGATGTTGGTTTTCGTTGTATCGACGGTGATTGGGTTTCTTCAAAATTAAAATATTCTCCGTTTAGGGAAACTGCGGGTTTTTGTCCAGGACAAGATCAGTGTTATACGGGTCCTTCAATTAGTGATACTGATAGTGGTTGTGCTGCAGAAAAAGTTTGTGTGGATTCTGGTTGGTGGAACAATTCGTTTGAAAATCCTGTTGATTTAGAGGATGTTGAGAGTTTTTATTGTTATGAGGGTGTTTGGACGACGAGGACTAAGGCTATTGCTCTTCAATTGTTAAATTTGACTGCGGGTCGTGATTCTTTTTCTTTGTTTTGTGATTCTTATGAGCGTGTTTTGTTGTCGGGGGAAAATGATTTGTATAGGGGTTTTGGTTTGCAGGATTTTGAGCAGGATGAGGTTAAGTCGTTTTTTGATTCTGGTGCTGTTAATGAGTTTTGTGTTTTGAATGCGCAGGATGGTGGTGAGGATTTTGTTTTTGTTGGTGTTTCTTTGAATGTTTTGCCTAATGTTACTGTTGATAGTTCTTCTTTGTCTTTTTTGAAGATTGTTCGTAATGATGTTGATTATTGTGAAGGTGTTTTTAAGAATAAAAATCTTTCAGTTGATCAATATTTTGGTTGTGATTCTGATGATTTGTTTTATAATCCTAAGTTGAATTCTGTTATTTTTACTAAGGATGGTCAGTCTATTGAAGGTTTTGGTGAAGAATCGTTTATAGGAAAAGTGGTTACAAAAGTTCAGGAAGTTGTTAATAGGATTCTTTCGACGTTAGGTTTGGTTTCTGTTGAGATTGGAGAGGGAGATATTTCAGAATTTTTGGATTATGTTTCTGGTGCTGGCGATTTTGATAAGATTTTTATTTCTTCGCATCCTGGTCCTTACAAGGATAAGCCTAAGACTATTAGGGGCGTTTTAGAAACTAAATATAGTTCTGAATTAGATCGGAGTGTTCGTTTTATTGATGTACAGTATGATGATTATGCTGTTGATATTTGTTATTATGTTCACACTTTGCTTGCTAATAATCAGCCTGATTTGAGTTATGTTTATGACGAGAGTACGCCTAATTCGGGTATTGCTTGTACGCCGGTTATTGTTGATGATGAGCATTGGTATTATTCTGTTTTTGTTGAGTTTCCTTATTTGGATGATTCTGATGATAGTTTTTGGAATGATATTACTGCGGAAATTAGGTCTCAGCCGTTGAGTTTCGATAGTGATGGAAACAAACTTGTTGGTTTATTTTGGAATATTTCTAAAGAGCCTGTTGTTGGTTCTCCTGTGGCTTTCCAGGTTGTTAATTTTTCAAAGGATGTTTTGGGTGTAACTTATGATTTTGGTGACGAGAGTTTTGCTTCTTGGCCTTTTGTTGAGCAGTCATTAGAGCATGTTTATTTTGAGGAGAATGATAGTATTGTTCCTTTGGTTCGTGTTCTTGGTAGAAATTTTTTGATTGGTGAAGTTACTCAATTAAATGGTAATGGAATTTTAGATATTGTTGCAAAGCCTGTCGTCGATATTATTTTGCCAGAGGGTGATGGTGCTATCTTGGATCTTGGAAAGTTCATAATTAATATCAATAAAGGTATTTCTCCATTTAATATTAATATTGATTTTGGTGATGGTAATATTACTCCTTTTAATGATATTTCAAAATTGCCTTTTGAAGTGATGCATAAGTATTCAGAAGGTGCTGCGATAGAAGCATTTAATTCTGATGATCAGGGGTTTGTTGTTTCTGTTTCGGTTATAGATTCTAGTGGTGGAGAAGGTTTTGCAGAAGTAACTTATACTTAAGAAAACATAATCTTTAGTTTTATTTCTTTAACAATATTTTTTTATTGTGCTCTAGTCGTTGTTGATTTTTTTTATTTCAAAAAATAATACAAAAACATAAAAAACAATATTCTCTTAAATGTATATATTATATTAAATTAAACAAAACATTTTTAAATGATAACTTTCTTTGTTATATAAATAATATATATTGTTCGGTGTTTGGATGAATAAAAAGAGGGTGATTATAGGGATAGTTCTAGTATTGTTACTTATACCTATATTATTTTCTCAATTTGTAGTGGCTGAGCAAGGTTGTTGTTATGGTGTTTCTGGTTGTTCCATGTCTGAGGATTTTCAGTGTGAACAACCTGGATTTGTAAGTCAAGCTTGTGAAGAAGTTGAATTTTGTGATGTTGTTGCGTGTTGTCATGGTCAGCTTGAACTCCAAACTTCTTTGTATAGAGTTACTTGTGATCAAATAGGCAGTCCTTTTTATAAAATTTCTGAGTTCAAAACTGATACTTCAAGTTCAGAATCTCAAGCTAAACAAATGTGCGCATCTGAACTTTTGCCATCTTGTCCTTACACATTTTGTGGTTCTGTTAATCCTTATGCTTGTACTTGTGGCGATGGTGAATCTTCTTCAAATAGCGGTTGGTGTTGCGAAGCAGATAATGGAATTTTCTCATCTAAAGCGCAATGTTTGCAAAGTCCGTCGTGTCAATCAAATATTTATTACACAATTTCAGGTTATATTTATGATACAAATAATCAAATTGTTCCTGGCGCAACTGTTACTGTTGGTTCCAAATCGACAATTTCTTTAGAGGACGGTTCTTATGCAATAAGTGAAATTGTCGACGGCACGCAAGGTACTATTATTGCAGCTAAAGGTGAAGCTTTAGCATCTGTTGCTTTTAATATTTCTGGAAAAAACTTAGATGAGTTTAATATCATTTTACAACTTGTTGAAGTAAAAATTGGAGTTGGCGAAGCATTAATTAATTGTAGTAATGGTTTTGATGATGATAATGATCAGTTTGGTTGGAATTCAGATGCAAATGATCAAGATAATGCAGCAGACATTTGTGATTCTGATTGCGGTATTGTTAATAAAACCGTTTACATGCAATATTACCAACCAACAACTGAATTTTCATGTTCTGATGCTTTAGATAATGATTGTGATGGGTTAAATGATTGTGAAGATGATGATTGTGCAGACGCGTCTGAATGTCAACCTACTTTTTGTGGGGATAACTCCACTCAATTTCCAAATTCACAACAACAATGGGAAGTTTGTGATGCAGTTTACGACGAGAATGATGTAAAACTTGCGGGTGATGATTCTTCTTGTCCCGGTCTTTGTCTTCCTCCGGGTAATTCAAAACAGTGTACTTGTGATTATTCTCCTGCTTGTGGTAATGGTGTAATTGATCCTCCTCAAGAACAATGTGATGGAATATATAATCCTTTTTCAGATTCTTGGGAAGGTTTTGATTTTATTTCTCTTGATTCTTTAGAGTGTAATCAATTAAATTGTGGAACTCCCAATAGTGCTTATCCTTGTGTTTGTAAAATTGCAACTTGTGGTGATGGTGAAATTCAATCACCTGAAGAATGTGATCCTGGTAAGTTAGGTGTAAATCCAGATCCGTCTAATTGTGAGGGTTGTTCACCTAATTGTTTATGCCCTCAACAAGATTATACTTGTGGTAATGGCGTTTTAGAACCAACTGAAGATTGTGAAGGTTTGTATGATGAGGATACTGGCGAATGGATTAATTTTGAAACTAGAAGATATGGTTGTCTTCCTGAGTATTGCGGATGGCCTGGAATTGAAGCAGATACTTTTTTAGCAGACGAAAATAATTTAGATACTCTTTATATCGACGAGTCTACAGTAACTTTTCCTGGTCAGTGTTTGTGTCCTCCTGTTTGTCAGCTTGATCCTCCACAACCAGAGATTAAAAATATCACGACTGAAAAATTCATGCGTGAGTTTAATATTCTTTGGGATGATGATTGTTCTGAGACTGCTGTTCATTATGATGTTTTAAGATGTAAGTCTGAAAGTGGCATTCCTTGTGATCCAACTTGGGATACTTGGCAATCCTTAACACCTAATCATCTTTCTAAGGGAACTTTTGAATTTACTGATGATAGTTTTGATTCGAATGAATTATATTGTTATAAAGTCAGAGCTGTTCATTCTACTTTAACAGCTGATACTTCAGAAAAAGATTCAGAAATGGTTTGCATAGAATCTGGTGATGAGGTTTGTTATACTTTAAAAGATAAAAAAGGTGCTTCTGCAACAGAGTTTTGTTGGGATCCACAAAATGTAAATATTGATATGCGTACCACTTGCGACGATGATAATTCAATCATGCCTGTTCAAGATATTAATTTAGTTGATTGTAAAAATCCTCCTATTCCAGAATCTTTCACAGGAGAAAAACCAAAATATATTTGTGTTGGTTTTTATAATACGGGTAAAGAAAATGATGGAACTACTGCTTGTATTCAACAGTCTTTGTGTGATCAGTGTTCTGATCCTTTTGGTTTATTTTCTTGGTCTCATGGAATTTTTGGTACTGCATCATTTCAAGGAGTTAATTCTTTTTGTGATCAGATTCCGTCTTGTTATTCAGATTCTACTAAATCTGTTGTTGATAAGTTTAATTCTTTAGATTCAATTTATGATTTTAGTTGTTATGATTACCATTCAGAAAATGCTTGTGGTAATGATAAAAAAGGTTTAGGTAATTGTGAGTGGGTTTGGTCTCAAAGATATGAAGAATTTGGTATTGGTGTTTGTCGTACAAATATTATTGAAGAACAACAGTGTGATCGTTGCCATCAACATTCCAATAAAGTTTTTGGTAAGTGTGATTATGATATGTGTGGTTTGTATGGTGAGTGTTATTATAACAAAGCAGAGAATGGTTTAGAACTTTATTACAAATCAGAGTATGATCTTAAGCGTGCAGATGCAACTTATGGGTCTGATAGTAATTCAGAATCAGTTCATGGTTTCAAAAAATGTATTCATAAATCAGAAACTTCTTGTCTTGAGTTTGATAGAAAAGAGGATTGCGTAAATAGTTCTAGTCCTTATTCTTTACAAGCAGAAGAACAAGTTGGTGATTTTGGTTTTGATTTTAACCAATCTAATTTTTTAGAAAATATTTATTATAAAGAACCCGTAATTAATGTTAATCATGGTTTTGTTCTTAACACGTTAGGATTCAAAACTCCTGCAATTGTTTCTGATTCTTTTAAGAAATTAGAAGGAGACAATATTCCTTTAGCTCAAAGTGATGATTATTTTGGTTTTGGTAAATGTCAGTGGCACCCTGTAGGGGCTATTACTTTGTATAGTAATGGATCTACTGTCAAAAATACTCAAGGTATGTGTGGTAAGAATTCTGATAATGATCCTAATATGATTTCAGCACAAACCCCTCCTTTTGATCAGTATGTTGAAGATCTTGAATCTATGGATTTTAATACAACAAATCTCGACGAGTCAAATTATACTTTTTATCAAGTTAATCAATTCATTCCTGACTGTGGTTCTAATGCAGTTGTTTCATTAAATAATTATATTGTCGATTCTCTTAAATGCAGACAGGATTTCACAGAACCTAATACTACTATTATGAATCTCGAAAAGATTAAAGGAGAATTCGAAATTGAGGTTTTAATTCAAGATAATTCTTTTGATTATTCTGTATTCCAACCTCAAATCCAACAATCATCTGAAGGTTTAGAAGATGATGAAATTACAGTTCCTATTCCTCAAATTAATTTCATGTTTAATCCTTATCCTAAAACTTATGTGTGTATTACAGATCTTGTCCCAACAAATGCAGACGAAGATAATTTTTGTTATCCTAATGGTACTGCAAAAAGAATTACATTAAATAAAAACTTAATCACTTACGAGAACGTAGGTCATAAAGTATTATATAATTTTTCAGAGAAAGGTTTCAAATCAGGTATGCATCGTTTCCATTATTTTACAGAGGATATTTCTCATAATTTAGAACCTGTTAGAACTTTTGATGTTTTAATTGATGCTGATGCTCCTAATATTACATTCACATCATCTAATTATTCTTTTGAAATTTTTGAAGATGAGTGGAGAACTAATTTAAGTTTGACAATGAAGTCTATGAATGAACCTGCTATTTGTACTGCTAATCTTACATTAAATGGTTATACTGTTTATCCTGTGGAGGCAGTTTATGATGAGTATGGTGAAGAATGGGATCTTAATTTTGGTTATATGATTGATAATACTTATGTTTTTGTTTATACTTGTGAGGATGAAGTGGGTAATATTGCAAAAGGAAACTTAACTATATTTATCGACGGTGACCAATCCATTACACAACCACAACCTAAAGGAACTATTAATGATTCTCAAGTTGAATTAAAAGTTTATACAGGTAAGTCTGCTGAGTGTAGATTTTTAGAAAACCCAGATCCTAATCATGATGACTTGCCAGGGTTTGAGTGGAATGCAACTGCAAATATGAATGCGCAGCAAAAGCAAGAGCACATTGCAAATTTATTCCCTTCAATGACTCCTTTTGAAACATCTGTAGGCGACGAACCAAATACTATTCATAAACATAAATTAACCCTTGATCCTAAATCAGATTCTAGATTCCATCAGTTTTATGTTAAGTGTTTGATGGGTGAAAAATATAGGGGTAATGCAGGTGATGAAATTAGATTTGCATTAGATCTTACTGCTCCAACAACAATTACTCATGAAGATGTAGATGTTTTCCAGGGTTGGTATAATGCTGATTTAACAGTCGAGCTTGAATGTATGGATTGGCCTATGTATGGTGTTGGTTTTAGTTGGGAATACGGTTGCTCAGCAGATGAAAATACTTTTTTCTGTTTAGGAGAAAATTGTGACGAATACCAAAATTATTTGGCATACAAAACTAATGGTCCTATTTTTTTAACAGAAGAAGGTGATAACTATATCTCTTATTTTTCAATGGATAAAGGTAATAACAAAGAAGTTGTTGTACAAAATGCATTGTTTAAACTTGACAAAACGCCTTCGAATCTAACTTTAGAATTTTGGGAAGGTAATATTAAAGAGGATATTCTTCGTCCAGGCATTCCCTACACTATTTTTTTAAATTCATCTAAGCCACTTATCAGTCCAGGAATACAGCTTCCAAAAATTACATATTCGTCTGATCCTCAAAATTTTGTTGGAACTATTGAACTTTTTCCAACTAATGTTACTACTATTTACACTGGTTTTTTCCATATTCCTTACATTAATGACAATCTTGATTTTGAAGGTGATGGTAAGTTTGTGGTATCTGCAAAAGATTTTCATAATGTTCCTGTCGAGGTAGAATTTAGTATTCCTATTGATACAAAACCTCCTACTCAACCAGTTATCGAACCAGAATTTGAACAATACCCCGAATGGGATTATCCTCTTAGAGTTCATGATGGAATTTATTATACTTCAGAACCAACGTTCCACATTACAGGTTATACTGACGAGTTGTTAGATATTATTGCAGTATTAAATTATCAAGATGGATCTAGTAATGGTGCAAACAACAAAAATTATACTTTTACTCAATCAGAAGATTCTGCAACTAAAATGTTTTATGATGATAGTATTATTTCTGCATTTGGAGATTATTTTGAGGTTAGAGTTAATGGAGATATTTCAGACTTAACTTCTTCAGCTCATTTTGTTGGTTTTGATTCTGAAACAGAAACCATAGGACCAAGAACTGAGTATGGTGATTATGGTAAGTTTTACGATATGGTTTCTGTAGATTACATGGGGGGAGATAATAAGTATACTGAAGTTATGGTTTACCCTGCTTTAGAAGAATCTTATCCTCTTAATAATGAGGTTTTCTTTTACACTAGAGAATATCCTTTATTTTGGTATGGTTTTGATTTAGAGCTAAAACCTTATCAGCTTAATCAGTTTTATTTGAAAGCTTATGATCCGTCTGGAAATCTTGTAAGACTTCCAACCACATCAGATGAACCTTCTGTTTTTTCAGTTTTCTTGGATCCTGACAAGCCAATTGTTCATGAACATTTTCCAATGGATGGAACTACTGCACAAGATAGTTTTGATATTCAAATTTATGTTACTGAAGATAATTCAGAGTCAGGTATTGATAACGAGTCTATTGTGTTTTCCATTTCTGGAGGGAATTTTTTAGACGAGACAGTTCCTGCGCAAGTAGAAAGATCATTTGATCTTGAAAATAGTTCTGATCATCCTCAGTTTAATGGTAAGAAAGTTTATAGAATTTTTTATTCAGTTTATGATTTAGAAGAAGCAACTTATGAAGTTGAAATTTATGCAGAGGATTTAGCAGGAAATATTCTTGATGAAAATATCGCATCTGCTTCCTGGACATTTATGGTTGACAAGTCTGCACCTATTTATCCTAATTTTGAGTTAGTTCCGGGTTTCCCTGGTTTAACAATTTCAGAGAATTCAACTCCTAGATGGTATTCATCACAAAACAATCCTGAGTTTTCATTAGAATTTTTTGATGATGATCCTATTACTATTACTTCAGTTAGTTTACTTAGCACGCCGTTTAGTGATAATGCTAATTGCACTGAATCAGAAGATATTTTTAATTTTTTTAATTGTAAATTTTTCAATAATGATGTTACTGATATGAATCAAACATCACAGGATTATGCACTTAATATTGAAGCTTTTAAAACTTTAGCAGATGGTACAGATTCACCTAGGGGTATTTATGGTCCTTTTGAGTTTACTATTGATTCACAAGCTCCTGATTTTGAGATTTTAAATTTTAAACCTAGAATTAGAGATGATTTTAATTTTACTATGAATTTTGATGTGGATAATGAGGTTCATCCTTTGCAGGTTAGTATTACTTTAACAAACGCAAATGGAGAAACTAAAGAGTTTGATCAATATGTTACTCTTCCTTCTTCGACTGGATTTTATAGTTTTGATTGGCCTGTTAATATTGATTGGCCTGATGGTAATTATTCATTTTCTTTAACATTAAAGGATTTTGCAGGAAATTATAATACTTATAATGATTACATTTATCTTGACACAACATATCCTGCATTTTCAATTGATTTAATTAATGTGTCTAACGCATTTAAGATAGATAATGAGTGGTATACTGCAAATTCAAATGTTACAATTACTGGAACTACTGATTCAGATACATATTATATTTGGGTTTCTCCAGGAGATTGGAATGAATCAACTCAAGCTTTTGCTGAAAAGAAGGCTGCAGTCATCACAAAAACTAATGGTGTTCCATCTGGATTTCATGTGAGTGTTTTGCTTTCAGGAAAGCTCAAAGAAGAAGTTCCTAATAAGTTCACAATAGGCGTAATTGATCAGGCGGGCAATCCTAATATTAAAGATTTCAATATTGTGCAGGATCTTCTTGAGCCAGCTACACCATCATTTTACATTTCAACATAATAAGAAATTAATTAATTCAATTAAGAAAACAATATTAATTCACGAACTTTAACCCATTATCTTTTCATATTCATTAATTATTTTTTAATCGGTGTTTGGATGAATAAAAAGAGGTATTCGATTTTAGTACTTATATCGTTGTTTTGTCTAATTTTATTTCCAAATATATCAACTGCTATTGAAACTTATGATACAGTTACTCCTCAGATTCATGCTGATTTTGACGAATCTGTGACGATAATGTTTTATTCTTTATCTAATCTTGATACTGGCAAAGATTATGCACTTACAAATGAGTCTTTAGCAGGTATGCCAAAAGAGAATTATTATTTTTCTCCAATTAAATCATTACAAAATGGAATGTATGAATTTTTTGTTCAAGCAAGAGATATGGTGGGTAACATGGGTACTTACACTTGGAATTTTGATGTTTTTGTTGATCCATCTTCTGTTAGTTTATACAAGCCTCGTCTTGGCTTTGCAAATTCATCAATATTTGATATTAAAGTCATTACTGGAATGAATTCTGCATGTAAATATTCTAGCATTATTCCTACTGATTTTGATTCATTACTTTTATCAGCATTTGATCTTACTGCTTTAATTTTCTCGTCACCAGCAACATATGAATCAGATCATTATATTTACAATCATTCAATTACTCCTGCTCTGAGTTCTCCATTTTATGTTTATTGCAAGGATAATATTGGCAGAGAGAATTTGCGAGATTTTACATTGCACGTAGACACGACGCCTCCATCATTTGCTTCAAAAAAAGCAACTCCCAATCCCGTCGTTGAGTATCCTCCTTCAGGCCCACTAACAACAGAGCTTCAAGTAGTTACTAATGAACCTACTGTGTGTAAATATTCAGAAGACAACAATGCGACTTTTCAAGATATGTTAGAGTTTGATAATTTTATGAATGCACAAGGTCAACCTTTTAGCCAAGAACTTCTTGACGCTTTTCAAACCGAAAATAAAGTCACAATTCTTTTTGAGAATCAGTCTATAATAAAAAAAGATTTTAAATATTATGTGATTTGTGAGGATCGTCCAGGTTGGAAAACTTCCAAACAAATTATTGATGTCAAAGTCGATCTTACAGCAGCACTTAGTATTGGTATTCTTTATCCTCCTAAATTTATTAAAGATACATCTATGTATTTTAATCTTACGACGAATAAACGTGCGTATTGCATGTACAAAACAGGAGATTCAACTTATCCGCAAGGTACTATGAGTTCAAATCCTACAAGTCTTAGTAGAGAACATTATGCAAATATCGGAACTTTAAATTCAGGATTTTATACTTATCAGTTTAGGTGTATTGTTCCTCAAGCAGGTGATGTTCCTTTACAAGATTCTGAAAAATCATTCACATTCACAATTGATACTACTCCTCCGCTTGCACCGACGATTAACACATCAGAGTTTGTGTGTGGAGATACTTTAGACGCAAGTTTTTGGTCTAATGATTCTCATTCAGGTATTGATCATTTTGTGTGGAGTGTGGGTTCTCAGGGTATAATTTATAACAATGGCACATCAGACAGCGCTGTTTCTGTTTCTCATTATTTGAATGGAAGCACTTTTGTTTTAAATTCAAACGCCGATTATTTTTTTAAAGCATTTGCTGTTGATGGTGCAGGTAATATTGGCCCTGAGTCCACGTCTTCCGCTATTAAGTTTGATGATACTGGTATGCAGTGTGATTCTACTCCTCCGACAATTCTCGTCGATAAATCTGTTTTTGGAGATTCAGTTATTATTAATTGTTATGATAATGAGTCTGGTTGTGGAATTATTAATTATGGTATTGCATTAAATCAAAATTGTTCAACATCTTCAATTGGTTTTTCACCAATTACTTTGCCATTGACAGGTCCAATTACTGTTTGTTGGGATGTTGCTGATTTGAAAGGTAATGTAAATAAAGGTCAAAAAACAATTCCATTTAATCTAAGTGGGTCTAGTCTCGAATTTTGTACTGATGGTGTTGATAATGATGGGGATTCTCGTGGAGATAGTTGTCCTGCAGGCCCTGATTGTGACGACACAGATCCTACAATTTATGATGGCTGCGAATCTGGTTGTACTCAAGATACTGATGGTGATGGTTTTGGTTATGGTTGCAATCAAGGTAATGATTGCAATGATCATAACACAAATTTAACAGTTTCTTGTCCTAATGGTTGTATTATTGATAATGATGGCGACGAGTATGGTCTTGGTTGTAGTAAAGGTCATGATTGTAATGGGTTAAAACATTTCAAAACTATTTATTGTACTAATGGTTGCGTTTCTGATAATGATGCAGATAGTTATGGTTTTGGTTGCGGTCCTGGTCTCGATTGTAATGGGGAGGATAAAAACTTTTTAACAATGTGCACAAATGATTGTGTATCAGATATTGATGGTGATGGTTTTGGTATTGGATGCACTCAAGGTTTTGATTGTGATGGTAATGATCCGAATAAAAACCAATTAGGTACTTGTGATAACGGTTGCGTAAATGACGAGGATGGTGATGGTTTTGGTTTTGGTTGCACAAAAGGTAATGATTGCGATAATGTAAATCAACTTTATGCAGATAGTTGTTCATCTGGTTGTATTATTGATCATGATGGTGATGGTTATGGTTGGGGAGAATTCAATTCTGGTTGCGCGCCTGATTGTGATGATACGATTTATGAAACAAATTTAGATTGCACAGCAACTACTAATTGCGTTATTGATCTCGACGGTGATGGTTTTGGTCTTGGTTGTAGTAGCGGTCCTGATTGTAATGATTTAAACAAGATTGCCGACAACACTCAATGCACGTCAAATTGCAGTTTTGATTCAGATTGTGATGCAATGCCTGATGGTTGGGAATCTAATTACCAACTTGATCCACAATCAAATGATGCAAACAGTGATCCTGATGAGGATGGAATTATTAATATTGATGAGTATCGTCAGAATTCTGACCCTAACAAAGCAACACTAAAACCTATTGATGATAAAAAAGAGTTTAATCCTGATGAGGATAATGATAATATTCTAGATGAATGTGAACTTTTGTATCCGTCAGTTCTTTCTAATAAAGATCCTTATGATTATGATAAAGATCCTGATGGTGATGGTCTTGAAAATTGGGAAGAATGCGGACATATTAAAGGTCTTTGCAGTAAAGGAACAAATCCAACATTAAAAGATACTGATTATGACGGCTACGATGACAATGAAGAAATATTGGCATTAACAGATCCTTGTGATCCTGAGTCTAAACCTTCTTCATCAGCACTAGCACTTATTTTAATCTTACTTGGTTTGTTAATGATCCTTGCTTCAATAGCTACTATTGTTTACAGAAAATATTATTTAGTTTTAGTAAATCCTGCTCCTGCGCAATCACCTTCTCGAGCACAGCAAACTCAAAAGCCTTTATTCAAAAAATCTACTGCTAAGCATAATTATAATTTAGCTCATCACCCGAATCATTTGCATCAAAAGCACAGTCCAAAACCAGGTCCTAAATTATCTCGTGATAAATACATGGAAGAAGTAAAAAAGCGTTCAGAAGGTAGAAAAAAATTCTTAGATGTATTTGGTAATCGTAAAAAAGTTGAGCATAGTGAATTAATGAAAAAGATTGCTTTAAAGCATAAACTAGACGACGAAAAAAAGAAAACGTCGACAAATATTAGATTAAAACCAGAATCCAAAATTCCTGCAAAAAATTTAAAATCTGACGCAGTGGAAAAGTTAGAAGAAAAAAATATAGAGCCAGAGCACATTGAAAAATTGTCTAAAGTAATAGAAGATCAGGCATTCTCTAAACTTACATCTTTGACTAAATCTCAAGTTGACGAATTTGGCAAACTTGCAACTCTTATTACAGATCGTTCAGATAAAAAACAAAAGCTTGGAGAAAAACAAGTAGAAAAGTTAGCGACTATTACAAAAAAAATTAAAGATGATAAAGAAAAGAAAAAAGAGTTTAAAAAAGCAGTCGAGGTTTCTAATTTTGATAAGTTAGATCGGTTACTTTCTTCAAAACAGCACATTGATACATTTCTTAAGAAAGCTGAAGAAAAAGAAGATGCTTTTGAAGATTTAAAAAAGATTGGAGTTCCACAAAATGTAGAAAAATCTGCTTTAAAAAAGCTTGAATCTTTAGATCAAAATGCTTCAAAAGAAGAATTGTTTAAAACATTTAAAGATATTAGCAAGGATAAGCACGTTGATAAAAATGTTTTTGAAATTTTATTATCTTATTTAATGAAATCAGGAAAAATTAACAAGCACGAGGTTTCATCATTATTATTCGATCTTAAATCAGATGGCGTTTTGGACGAGAAAGATGTGTCTGATGTTTTTTTTAATTTAGGTATAAAGAAATAATAAAATAAAAAATATTAATTGTTTTTTAAAAGAAAATCACAACATAAATATCAAGTATATTAATTATCGAACAATTATCAAAGAGGAGGTTTTAATCATGTCAAAAAATTCAAGAGCTCAAGTTGCAGGTCAGATTTTCATTTATATTTTAGCAATTATTGTTGTTTCAATGATTTTACTTTATGGTTATAAAGCAATTAAAGGAACTTCAGATAACAAAGAACAAATAGAATTTATTACTCTTAAAACAGATCTTGAAAATTCTTTTAATGCAATCAAAACTGATTTTGGTTCAATTAAACGTCCTAAGCTCGACGTGCCGGCTAAGTTCAAAAAGGTTTGTTTTATAGATCTTGATCAACCAATCACTAGCGCTACCACTTCAGATATTTGTCTTAAAGGAAATCCTGCGTATGAGCCTGTTGTTTGTAGTGGTTGGGAAATTGGCAGAAATAATATTTACTTGTGTCCTGAGTGTACTGATTCATTTTCAGTAGGAGATATAAAAGTTAAGGGTACAGCGTCTTTCATTTGCATTCCTGTTGTCAACAATAGAATTAATCTTCAAATTGAAGGTAAGGGTAATCATGTAGAGATTTCAACGTATGAATAAAATTATCATTTATAATAAATTAGTTATGCTAATTTATAGAAATAGTGATAAATAAACCAAAACAATAACAACATGTCAAAAATAAAAAATTATAAATCAACAAAGCGTAGACTTTACAAAAAAGCGCAAGTAGAAGCTCAATTTAATTGGATTTTCATTTTAATAGCAGGAGGTCTCATCCTCGCATTTTTTTCTTATGTTGTGATCAAACAAAAAGCAGCGTCAGAGATTAAGCTTGCAGGTAAAATCACTAAACAACTTAATACAGTTTTAACAGGTGCAAAGGTTAGTAGTGGTGCTACTGAATTAATTCCAATTTCTAAAGCAGATATTCGTTTTTCTTGTAATGATTATTATATTGGTGCTGCATCTCAGCGTTTGGGTAATCGCGTTGTGTTTGCACCCGAATTCATAAATTCTGATAAAATAATAACCTGGGCTCTTGATTGGAACTTACCGTTTAAAGTTAATACTTTTCTTTATTTAACTTCGCCACTCACAAGATACATAGTTATTGGTGATTCTTCAACCATTTTAACAAAAATTAATAATTCTTTGCCAGATACATTAAATAAAGATTATTTTGTAGATGCTTCTGATCCTAATATTGTCGACGAAGATGATGAATATGTTAGGTTTATTTACGTTACTCCTTCTCCGCCTTCACATTTTCCTTCAAATCTAAATAAAGAGTTTGTTTCAGGGATTTGGATTAGTCAAAGTTCTGTGGATAAGAAAATGATTTTTTTGAAAAAAACAGAGTCTGGTTTTTCGGCGTCAACTGAATATGCATATGCTAATGATCCTATTATGTTTGGAGCTATTTTCTCTGATCGTACAGAAACATTTAGATGTGTGGTAGAAAGAGCCTACAAAAATCTCAATATTGTAGCACAGGTTTATCAAAAAAAGTTTAACGAACTTGCTCCATTTTATGAAGGTTCTGCATGTGAAGGATTTTATAAAAATAATCAAGATATTTCAACATTAATTAGTTTAACAAATAAAACTGATTATAACATTATTCAAAGTAACTTAGGAAGTATTATGCAGACTTCAAATTTATTAAGAGAAACTAATGACAAAGCAGAGATTAATTCCTGCCCTTTAATATATTAAATAAGATAAATAAAAAAATGAAAAAAATATTCAAATCTAAAAAAGCCCAAGTACGTATGGGTGAAACTATTGCAATACTGTTCATATTTTTTATTTTATTAATAATTGGAGCTTTGATTTATTTCAATATTCAAAAAACAACTATACGTCGAGATATTGCAGAGCGGTTTGAAGCTAGTGCTGTTGAATTGTCTCAAGTTGTTTCTTTCCTTCCTGAAATTCAATGTACTGAAAAAAATGTGGTGGAACCTGGCTGTTTTGATTTGTTTAAAATAATTGCTTTGTCTGATATTTCTAAAGAAAAGCAAAACTCTGCGTATTATTCAAGAGAGTTTGGTCAGTCGTTAATTCAAATTAAACAAATTTATCCTTTCGAGATGAGTTGGACTTTATTTAACAATACTCCTGACAAATTAGTAGAATCATCTTTGTTTCAAATCCCTATTTCAATTTTTGATGCATCAGAAGAAGCTTCAAACTTTGGTATTTTACAAATTAGAGTTTTCAGATAATTTAGTTAATCCAAATAATTCAAATAATTTAATTTAATTAAAAATGAGTAAAAAAAAATTATTCAAACGTGGACAAATGGAAATCATGGGTTTAATGATAATTGTGATTTTAGTAGTTATGGGTGTTTTATTTGCTCTTAAGTTTGTTATTTTAAAACCTCCAACACCTATTAAGCAGCATTACATGACGACGCAAATGGTTTCTAATTTTGGTATTGCACTTCTTCATTCCACAACTGATGATTGTCGCGGTACTGATCTTTCAGAGCTTATGATTGATTGTGCTAATTGGAAAGAGGTAGGTGGCAGTATTACTTGTGGAAATGGCAGGAATAGTTGTGATTATGTCAAAGATACTTTGGGTTTTATTCTTAACGAGACTTTAGAGATTTGGCGTGTTAAATATTATTTTAAAGCAGGAAATTCACCTCTTGCACAAGATCAGATTTTTAATTTTTCAAGTCAGCATACTTCTTGTTCAGAAGGTGTTCCAGGAGAAGCAGAACAATTTTTCCTTCCAACAGATAGGGGTTTGTTAACATTTAAATTATTCATTTGCGATTAATTTTTATGATTAAATTTAGAGGTATTTACAATGATGAATTCAGCATATAATTTATTCAAATGTTTTTTTTCAAATAAAAAAGCAGAAGTAAAAGTTTCAATAAGAGAATTAATTACGTATGTTGTCCTAGCAATAGTAGCATTTTTTTTAATCTATATTGTTTGGACAAAGTTAAAAAGTTTTATTCCTTAAAATTTTTACTTAGTAGTTAGTTTATAATTTTTATAATTTAAGAGGTTTGTATTAAATGAACAAAAAAAAGGGATTTTTGATTTTACGCAATAAAAAAGCAATGGGTATGGCGCCTTTAGTAGTTATTATTCTTTGTTTAGTTGCAGGTATGATCCTTTTAATGATGTCATATAAAATGCATTCAGGGATTAGTGAGGTAAACAAAGACGAGGTTTGTCGTCTTTCTATTTTTTCAGCATCTGCTCTTTCTTCTGTTAAAGAAGGTACTCATGATGTTATTGATTTAGTCAATAAAATTGATTGCCCAAGAAAAAAATTGCATATAGGTTTAGATGATGTTTCAAAAAGAGGAAAAATTCAAGATGATTTTGTCAAAGAAATTATCGGCAATGAAATGGTTTCTTGTTGGAATAAAGTTGGTGCTGGAAAGCTCGATCCTTTTAAGGGTAAACAAGAAGTTAAGGATACTTTTTGTTTAATTTGTTCAAAAATTATGTTTGATAATGATTTTTTGAAAAAAGCAAAAAAGCAAAATTATAGTTTTGTTGGTTTTGATTATTATATTGCTACTAAGCGAGTTCCAGGTACGTCGATGTTTATTAATGAGTATTTAGGTGGTGAGCGCTCATCTGTTCAAGATTTACAAAAGCTTAAAATTTCTCCTGCTAGCAATAAAGGTATGAATTTTGCAAATATTAATGATATTTCAGATCATGTTGTGGTTTGGCGTGTTGAAAAATATTCTCCAGATACATCTATTTGGGGTTATGCAAAAAAGTTCACTGCAGGTTTAGTTTTAGGAGCTGCAGGTATTATTGTTATTGGTGCAACAGGTGGTGTTGCAAGAGTAGTTATTGGTGTTGCAGGTGTTAGTGCAATAATTTCAGGTAGTGATGAAAAACTGCTTCAGCAAACTTTTTTAGTTCCTGAAGATTATTTATCTCAAGAACGAGATGTTGGTGGAGAGAAACAAGATTTTTGTACAGTTATGCTTAATTGAAGTTTATGTTCAATTAAAATTAATAGTTTAATTTAAACTTAATTTAATATCAATTAAAACTTAACATCAATTTAAAATCAATATAATATCAATTCAAAAAAACAATAAAGATGAAATTCAAACGTTTTATTTCCAGTTCAGATGGTCAAATGACCATGGATGTTTTAAAGACTTTAATAATTGGAGTTATAATTCTTTTACTTTTAATTGGTTTTGTTATGATGTTAAGAAACCCAACTGATAATTTATTAGCACAAAATAAATGTCATGCTAGCGTTCTTACGCATGCAAAGCTTGTTAATATTGGTCTTGCAGATAACGTTGATAATGCGAATATTGAGTGTCCAACAAGATATATTACTTTAGAAGAAAGAGATCAAAAAAAACTTATGAGACAGATTGCTGATGAAATGTATTTGTGTTGGAATAATTTTGGAGAAGGTAAAGTAAAATTGTTTAAAGCTACTGATGAAAAATTCTGTGCTGTGTGTTCTGTTATTGATTTTGAAAAAAAGGATTTACAAATTCCTGGATTTACTTCTTTTCTTCAGCAAGAAAAAATTCCTGTAAAGATTGAAGGCAAGCGTATATCTTATTCTGATTATATTACTGGTGTTCAGACATCTCCTCAAGTTATCGATCAAACAAAAGTAGCAGATATTAATTATTTAGATTCTAGTTTGAAATATGCTGTTTTATTTACTTATTATAAGGAGAGTTATTGGTCGAAAGTTAAAAGTGCTGTATGGGGTGCGTTCATTGGCGTGGTCACAACTGCAACTATATTTGTAGCTGCAGGTTTTATTATTGGCGTTACTGGTGGTGCTGGAACTCCAATTGTTGCAATTGTTTTATCTAATGCAGCATATATTGGGGGGACTGCAGCAGGTGCAGCAGTGGGTGCAGGGGTTGGCGCATCAGCGTCAGATGGTGAAGCTTTATCTCATGGTGCTGATTGGCAAGCTAGATTAATTTTTACCAAATGGCAAGGTGAAGACATTGCAAAACTTGAATGCAATTCTCTTCAAGGAAAAGGCGAAGGCAAGTATGACTAGACTGAAATATTAGTTCCAATTACAACTACCGCAGCACTACCTTGGCAGAGTTATTTGAACACGTAGTGTTCAATTGTTTCAAAGCTTGCTTTGATTGTGTCAGCGACGAGTAAATGGAGGCGCTGACGTATTGCAGAAAAACGTTTGATTCATGCAAAACGTTTTTCGTTAAGTAATGCTTCATAGAAGATTATAATTTGCCGTAGTGCTGCAAAGGGTATCCAGCAGTTCGATTTTATAATTAATTTTAAACCATTCGAAACTTTAATATAATATAATCAATTCATAAATTACAACTGAGGTGTAAAAATGTTCAAAAAAATTAAGTCGAAATCCAATTCAAATTTTAATTCAAAATTAAGTTTTTTCAAAAAATCACAAATAGGTTCTGTTGCATTATGGGTTCTTGCAGGAGTTATTGTTTTGACAGTTATTATTTTTATTATTTGGCAATTTAAAGATCCTGTTGATTCTGGAGGAGCAGGTATTGTAGATGCTTTAAAATATGGAGCATCTAATTTGTTTACAGGGTTAATAAACTAGTAGAATTAAAATAATTTAAACTAAAATAAAATGGATTCAATAACTTTTTTTCAAAAAAAAGGTCAGCATAGACCTATTCATATGTTAGTTATATTATTTTTATTAGGTTTATGTCTGTTTGCAGTTGTTATGATTGTTTTAAAACTTAAGCCTGCATCCTCGAGTGTTCTTAACTTGGCAAACTCTAAACCTTGTGATTATACTGATTATGATTTATTTGATTTTAGAAAAGATATTGTAAATTATGCTTTAAGCACTTGTTTTAATGATGCAGAGGAAGCTATTGTTGTTTTTGAAGAGTTTACTCGTTGCTGGGAACAAGGCAGGATTAAATATTTAGATAAAGATTCTGGACATCAGGATTATGCTCTTTATGAGCAAGCATTAAATGATGTTTTTTGTGCTGCAAGATCTGCTTTTGATATTAAAGCTCACAATTTATCTTTAGAAAAAGATATGTTAGAAGAAAATGATGAATCAACTTCTGATATCAATGATGAAATTGAAATGTTAAATGATAAATTAGCAGATTATAATCATATTTATTTTATTCCTCAGTTTGGAGATTATCGATCTGATAATGATTTTATTTGTGGAGATAAGTCTTTAAATTGTAATTGTGGTACAACAGGTACTTGCGCAGGTTCGTGTTCTGTTAGTATGGCCGATCCTGCAAAATATAAGGCAGGTACCGGAATTAGTAGTTGCGTAGAAGGTTTTAAACCAAAGTAATAATTCAAAGCGATAAACCACAGTAATAAACCTGGTTAATATTATATCTATATCATATAGGATAGTAGAAAATGAATTATATATCCTATGTAATATTATTTGAAGTTTTAGAAACCTTTAAATATTAATTATGCTCTTTTTGTTATTAATTCATAATAAATATTATATAATCAACTTATATTAATATAAATATTTTAAAAAAGATTTGAGTCGAGGTGATTAAATGTTTAAGAAAAGAGGTCAAGGTCTTTCTATGACTGTTATTGTTGTAGCAGCTATTGCTTTACTTGTTTTAGTTATTCTGGCAGTTATTTTTATCGGTAGAATGGGAACTACTGCAGAGAATGTTGACAAGTGTAAAGGTGATTGTGTTTATTCTCCTGAAGAATGTACTGAAATGGGTAAGTACACTAAAGTAACTGATGATCCTTGTGATGATGAAAGTCAATATTGTTGTATATCTATAGCATAAACACAAAATGAAATATTTTTTTTCTTCAAATTTTGTAAATAAGAATAAAAAAGCTCAAGGTTTGAGTCTTAATGTTATTATTATAGCAGTTCTTGCTTTGATTGTTTTAGTTATTCTTGTTATGGCTCTTACTGGCAAGATGAGTGTTTTTAACAGAGGAGCGAGTGATTGTGTTTCTAAAGGCGGTACTTGTAAACCAGTTACAGTAGGTTGTAATTCTTTTGAGCAACCACTTTTAGGAACTAATTGTGCTAAATTAGAACCTAGTCAACAGTGTTGTCTTAAAATGGAAGCAGATCCTAATCCTAAATAGGTGTTTTTATACATGTCAAAAATAAATTATACAAGAAAATCAAAAAAGAATTGTATGTGTAATTCAAAAAAGGCTCAAGGTCTTCCAATCACAACTTTAATTATTGTAGTTTTAGCTATGGTTGTTTTAGTTATTTTAATTTATATTGGTCTTAAAGCTAGAGAAGGTGGAAAAATTGCAGGTTGTGAGGGTGTGATTCCTAATGCAAAATGTCTTACGCCTAGCCAAGCAGAGGATGGTTGTCCTCCGGGTTCCACTAGAAAAGTTATGACTTGTTCCGAC
Source organism: Candidatus Woesearchaeota archaeon (assembly GCA_018668595.1). Classification (GTDB taxonomy): domain Archaea; phylum Nanobdellota; class Nanobdellia; order Woesearchaeales; family UBA11576; genus JABJCP01. Next base: position 18,051 of record JABJCP010000039.1, on the reverse strand, counting down.
GGAACTAAGCCTAAAGAGAATTACTTAAAAGCAGGTATTCCTGCTGGTATTTGTTGTGTTCCTGATAGTTATTAACATTCATAAACATTAATTTTTATTTAATTTAAAATAATATGAGGTGAAATTTTATGAAACTTCCAAATTTGAATTTAAGAAACTTAAACAATAAAAGAGGTCAAGGACTTTCATTAAACATTGTAATCATTGCAGTTATTGTTTTAATTATTTTGATTGTGTTAGTTCTTATTTTTTCAGGCAAACTAAAACTGTTTAATAAAGGTGTTACAGATTCTTCAAAAACATATACGTCTGGAAAAATGTGTGAACTTCCAGGAACAAATAATGTGTGCGGCATGAGTGCAGATACTTGTCAATCTAATGGAGGGAGTTACCACGAAGGTGAATGGATGTGTGAAGACGGAGGAGAAGCACCTGAGTGTTGCATGATGTAATTTGTTTTTTTCATTTTATCTTTTTATTTTTTCATTTTCAAAATTAAATTTATTTAATAAACTATTTAAAATATTTAAAAATGTTTAAAATATTTAATATAATTAACAAAAAAAGAGGTATGGGATTCCTTATGGGATCTGTAATCACAGTAGTTCTTGCCGCATTGTGTATTTTTACAAGTTCTTTAATATTCAAATCTTCTGCAACTGCTGCAGAGTCTACAAGTCAATATACTTCTGCTGTTGCAGGCGATTTTAGTCGATGCGCTTGTTTATTTGATCCTCCTGGCTGTCCTATGGGTTCAGGGTCTACTCTTAATTTTCCCGGATGTCTTCCTGATAAGTTGGCTAAAGGTAGTGAAACTAAGGTTACTACCAATAAAATGAATTTTTTCCAGAAGTTAAAATTTAAATCAAAGTTTGCCAAAGATCCTAAAGGAACGTATGATGTTGATTGTTCTGAAATAAATACGGCGTCTGAATTTGCAGAAGTTGCTTATGTTTACAAAGCTTATGCAGAAAACAATGAAGATGGCTACAATGGCGGAACTAGATACGGAACTCTTTGTACAGGTATTTTTAGAAACAGTAATAGGGCTCGTCCAGATTTCAAATTTTACAAATAATTAGAACATTAATAATAATTAAACATGATAAATCTTCTAAATTCAAAAAATAAAAAAGCGCAAATTGATTTAAGTATTAATTCTTTGACAGGTTTAGTTCTCGCTTTTTTTGCAATTATTGCAACTGTTGCATTAGTTGTTAGTCTTATTAATTTAGTTAGTTCTGATGCTGATGAGGGAACTATGGGGACTGTAAAACATATAGCAAAATATGTTAATTTCTTATACGACGAGAAAAACACCAATTATACTTCTTGTGGTTTTAAAAATGCGTATCTTGAACCTGATTGGGCTTTGGTAGGATTTAGTATCCCTGGTGAAAGATCTTTCACAACGAATGACAGGGATGAAGTCGAAGAGTATTGCGGCCCTCATGATGACAACATAATCCGTCCTAAGTCTAAGTGCGGTTCAAAAGCGTGTCTTTGTGTTTGTGATGGTGGTTATGGTGATACTACTGGTGATGATTGCATTAATGATGGAACTTGTGTTAAAGTTAATTCTAAAGTTAAACGATTCACTTCAAATTTAGTAGATCCTAATGTTATAAATTCTGATCTTAGTTTGTATTCCGAATCTTGTTGGACTGGAGAGGATAAAAAAATTCAAGAAGCATTTTTAATTATTAAAGATTTTGGTGCTCCGGGTAAGGTTGCTATTAAAGTTTCATCTAATTCAGAACTTGAAATCAAAAAGAAATCTGATAAACATTTTATAATGTGTGATCAATTAGGTGAACTATTTAAAGAAAAAACAGTTACTTCTCAAACTGTTACAATTGCTGAAAAGCCAAAACAACAAACAGGCAATATGAAAAATACTGTTATGACAAAATAATATTCTTAAAAACATTTTTAGAATTCTATAGGAATATATTTGAATATAATATCATTTAATATTATGTTTTAATAATGTCATTTAATTATTAGTTTAATTATATTTTTTGATCAGAGATTATAATTTATATTTTAGTTCCATTATATAAATTACTAATTAATCAAGTATTTTAGATAAACTATTTAAATAAAAAGCATATATTGTCTTTTATTGGGTGATTTTTTTTGAAAAAAAGGGGTAATCTAGGTAATCGTATAGTTAGATCTAACTTTTGTTCTAATTTATTTTCTATTTTAAATAATAAAAACAAACAGAGTTTTTTAAATTCTCGTCGTGCAACAATGACTCAGGAACTCATTTTTGTTATGATTCAAATTATTCTTGTTGTTATGGTTGCAGGTGTTATGTTTGCTTATGTCAATTCTGTTGCAGAGGATATTACTTTTGAGAAAAAATATACTTCATTTGATTTAGGATTGTTAATGTCTGTTATTCAAACAGCACCCGGGTTTATTCACGCAGAGTACACTCCTGTTGATTTTTCTAAAATAAAAGATAATGCGATAATTAAGGTTTACTTTTATAATTCAACTGTTATTGTACAAGAACCTGGCGAAGCTGCAGAGTATAAGGCAAAATACATTCAAGATTTAACTTTAACACTTGTTAAGGGAGCTTTGTTTAATTTAGATACTCCCAAAATTTTTAAATTAGGTAATAAAATAATTTTAAATCAAAAAGATAATTCAAGTTTTAATTTAAATCAGATGTTATGTCCTGCGGCAAACACATCTTATTCTAATTGGCGAGAGGATAAAGTAGTTTTACTTCAAAAAGTGGCTCCAGTTCCTGGAGCTAAATTAATTGTTACTCATACTGTTAATGATAAATCAAAACAAAAACCGTCAAACATTCCTTCTAATTTAGGTACAACGCCTATTTCTGGTGATGTTGATGAAGTGATCAAAAGTGAAGCTCAAAGGCTTAATATGGCATTAGCATTTGCCAAAGCTATAACTCAAGTCGAATCATCAAAACAGTATTTCAAAGATGGTAAAATGATTATTAGAATGGAGCCTCATGTTTATAATAGAGAGTCTAATAGCGAGGATGGTTCGTGGAAAAATAAAGGTATGGGCAAAACTAAGGGAGAGAGTAAACTTGTTGGAAGAGAAATTGCAGGCGTTAGTTGTCAAGGTGGTCAGTCAAATGAATATGCTTGTTTTGAAAAAGCAGTAACTCTAAACCAGGTTGCAGCATATAGATCTATTAGTATGGGTGCAGGTCAAGTAATGGGTTTTAATCATAAAAAAGTTGGTTATGATTCGCCTATTGTCATGTTTGATACTTTTCAAAAATCTGCAGGTACACAAATTCAAGCTATGTTTAAGTTCATAGAAAACAATAAAAACCTACTTAAAGCCGCTCAGGAAAAAGATTTTTATAATTTTGCTAGAATTTATAATGGTGATAAATCTGGAAAATATGCAGGTAAGTTAGAAACTGCATATAATCAAAATTTGGGTTCTGGCAGTGAGAGTTCATCTACGCCTCAATCTGCAGCATCAACCCAAGTCGCATCATCTATTTCAAACTCAATTTCAAATTCTCTTCCATTTTCTATTACAGGTTTTGCACCATCAGATCCATCATCGTCGTCTGCTTCAAGTTCAACAAAAGGAAATTCAGTTTCATCAGGTATTGGTTTGCCTGTTGATTGTTCAGGTATTGATCCAAAATCAGAGTCTGAAATTTCGTCTAAAATGAATGCAATAGCATTTAATTCTGAGAATCAAAATTCTTTGTATCAAGAAATTGTTGATTCTGCACAAACATATGGTTTGCATCCTGCAGTTATTGCAACTTTTGTAGAAATCACAACTGATTTTGGAGCTAAAGATTCTTGTAAAATTAAATTCAAAAAAAGTTTGTTAACTTATTGCGATACAGAATATTCTATTCAAAAAACTCAATGTAGTTTCGCATCAGATTCTGATCGTGAACAATTAGATTGTAAAGCAGAGCTTACTCAACAAGCATACATTGCTGCAATGGGATCTTCTGTTGAAGATAAGTTCAAATCTTTTGAGCGTTGTTCTACTTTCGCATCTGACCCTGATCAAACTAAACTTTGGCAATGTATTATTTGTTTGCAGTCTGATAAAGATGGAGCATCTGAGTTTAAACAAGATTCAAATTCTCCACCTTCATGCAATCTTGCTAATGATTTTTTTGCAAGTTATTGTTCTTGGGTTAATTTTTTTGGAGAGGGTTTTTCTTTAACTCCTGATCTTCAAAGTAAAGTCAAAACAACAAGTACTCTTAATTCTGCGTCAAGTTTTGACGAATCTCAAACTTATTTTGATCGTATTGTTAATATTTTAACTGCAGATTCAAGAGGCACTTATACTGGTGCGCATATTTCTCCAGATATAACTATTGGATTTGGCGGTCCAGGAGATGATCTTGTTGACAAAGGTATTAAAATCTTTATTTCTGCAGAGTCTTATAATTTAAGAGCAAATCGTAAGTTTGCTTGTCTTTTGATTAATGAACTTCTTACTCCTGAGTCATCTGTTGAGTTTGCTCAAATCATTCCTGTAACTCCTTCAAAATTTGCTGCTAATCACCCTCTTAATTATTTACAAAAAGCAAATGAAGAAGGCAAAATTTCTGTTTTCATAGATTTGGGAAGGTTTGCAGAATCTGAAACTAATCCTGAAAATATTGCGTATGCTGTTGATAATGCATTAAGCAAATTCTACAACACAGAACTTGATTATTTTATTGATGGTTTTACAGTTAATGCTAAGTATGGGTTGCAAGATTCTTCGCAAACTTCTGGGTCTTCTTGTTCTCAAAAAACTTCAGTTTTGTTACCGTTAGATTATCCTGATCACCTGGATTACCCTGAGGGAAGGCGTGGTGAAATGGGTCGTGTCTGGATTCCTAGGCAGGCTCTTTGCGGCGGTTCCTTCCCTCTTATTATTTCATTGCATGGTTGGAGATCAGGCGCAATACCTGATTCAAATATTTTTGTTGGTCCAGGTAGTTCTAATTCATTTGATCTTATTGCAGAGTCTTTAATTGAAGGAGGTCAAGTTCAGCCGGTTATTATTGCAGCACCTATGGATGATCCGAAATCAGAAACAGAATTTAATCGTAATTATTGGTTAGAAAATGATTATGACATAAACCTGCATATAGAAAAAATTAGTGAAATTTTGAAGGAATATAAAATAAACATTGAAAGTATTTCAATAATGGGTCAAGGTAATGCTTTATGTGGTGGCGGAATAAGGCGAGCAGTTTCAAATTCAGATTCTGAATTGTATCTCTTAGGTTTATTTGATGGTGCTTGTAATGATTATAATTATGCTAAACACATTTTAGAATCTTTTGATTCAGAGCAATCTATATTAACTCATTTCCATAATGCACTAACAAAAGGAGATATTGATTCTGAAAATTTCATTAAAGGTATATCTCCTCAGGATTACTCTACAAAAACTTTTTATAGTTCAAATTACAATTCAGCTTTTAAAAATTTAGAACATAATTGGTTTACTTTTACATTTAAACTTCAAGGAGATGGAGGAATTGCACATTCAAAATCCCAGAGTACGGGTTTTACTGAATTACTATTAAACTTTTTTAGTTTTGGTAAGTCAACAGCTTCAAAAGAACAAACTGTTCAAGCAACAACTTAATAAATAACTTTAATAAAATAATTCAAGTTATAATAACAAAATGAAAAGAAAATTAAACAATCAAAAAGAGAAAAAAGAATCTATTCCTTTTAATAACAAAAAGGGAATTTTATCTTTTAATATATTAGTTATGATTCCGCGTATTGTTTTTATGATTATTGTTTTTGTTTGCATTATAGCTCTTGTAAGATTATTTATTGTTTCATATTATGATGTTGATCCATTGATTGCAGATGTTTTTACTCATTCATTAGTTTATTCACCTGGTGGTGTTTCAACTCATGATCCTCTTTCAGGTAGAGTTTATCCAGGTATTATTGATGGTGTTCAATTCAGTGAAAATGATTTTGATTTAGAGCATAATATTAACCTTGGTAATAATCGTTTAATTGCAGCAGAGATTAGATTAACAACAATTCCTCGAGGGGAACTGCCAGAAGTCATGTACGATTCAATTTATTATAATAAAAAATGGTTTGATAATTGGAAACCTTTAGCAGATACGCGCATTCCAGGTCTTTCAGGTGCTGATTGGCATATTCAAGAAATTCCTGTAGTAGTTCATTCATCTCATGGAGTTTATGGAGGTAAGTTAACAATACGCGCAATTATTCCGCGAGGTTAACCAGGCCAATTAAATAATAAAAATAAATAAATCAAAACAAAAAACAAAATGTTCAAAATAAAACCTTTTAAAAAATTGAGAAAAAACAAAAAAGCGTTCATAGCAGGAGCTATTGTTGATATTTATGCATATATTGTTTTTGCTATTGTAATTTTTGTATTCTTTTTAATTTTCAGTCTTCAGTCTAATGAGATTAAAGAAAAGTTAGAAGTAGATACAATTAATGCTAAAGGAAATTACTTGAGTTCGATTTATTTAAAATGGCCTGTTGATGTTGCAGGTCATGATCGTGTGCTTTCAATGGGGGAATTAGTTCTTCTTGCTGATAGTGATCCACAAAAGTATGAAGAATTATTAAAATCTCAAACAGATGATTTCATAAATTCATTTTTTGACAATGATCTTTGTTTAACATTTATCATTTATGGAAACAATATTGATTATAATTACGGCTCTTATAAATGTTCAACATCTCAGTATAGTTATAATACGTTTAATCCTTATTATTTTCCTAATTCAGATTTAATTCCAGTAGAAGAAAAGTTTACAACAACATTGCCTTCATTAAATCCTGATGATAATCCTATCAAGTTGTATGTTTTTTATGGTGATGATAGTTTTTTTAAATATTATGATGTTGATTATGACAATTTTGCAGATTAGTTTGAATAAAACTAGATAACAACAAAAATTATAAAGATCAAAACGAAATTAACAAAACAAAAAAATGAACCTGTTTAGAACTTCAAAAAAGGGAATGATTTTCAATATTTTCCTAGTTATAATTACAGTTATTGTTCTCACAACAGCTTTTGTGAAGCTTACAAATAAGTTTGATAATTTTGAAAAGGTTATGGGTGAACATCAATTAGAACAAATATTAAAAATTCAAAAAGGAGAAAAGTCTTTGGCATGTATTGATATTGCTGCAAGAATTGGAATGCATGAATCCTTGTACAATCTTCAACTTGCAGGAGGAACTAGTGGTGATTGTGGGAAGTATTATGGTTTTAATCTTTGGCATGATGTTGATGGTAAAGATTGTAGTCCTAATGATAAAGGAGTTGAGGAAGGTTTGAAAAATGAATTCAAAGAGTCTTTCAAATCTTATTATGATTTTTGTCCTGGAGATTTTGTCAGATCTTTTTTAACAACAACAGAAATTGATAGTATTCAAACTCAAGCACAATCAGAATCACAAAAATCAACATTACAATGTGATGGTGAAGCTAAGTTTGGCGCATGGATTTGGACTATAGCTGCAACAGGAAAATCTGCATCAGAGGTAGCTCAAGAAGCAAAAGATTTAGGTATTGATTTTGTTCTTTTAAAGTCTGGAGACTCGGGAAGTTTTTGGCCTGAAAAATTTAATCAACAAATTGTTGATGAGTTTACTAGCAGAGGTATTGATCTTTATGCGTGGTATTGGGTTGTTCCTTGGAATATTGATGCTCAAGTAAAATCAATAAAGAAAACTTTAGAAATTAAAGGCGTTAAAGGGATTATTCTCGACGCTGAAAAAGATTTCAAAAGTCCTGAGAAATATAAAAAAGAAACTGTTAGTAAAAAGTTTCCTAATGGAAAAGATCCGCCTGAGTTTTTATCTTTTGATGAGCGCGCTTTTAGAGCTCAAGAACTTTGCACTAAAATAAGGCAAGAAGTAAAGGGTGCATTTATTGGTTTTTCTTCATATGGTCTTGTTAGTAATCATAAGTCTCTACCTTGGAAAGCATTTGATGAATATTGTGGAGATGCACATCTTCCGCAGGTTTATTGGGTTTATTGGGGTGGTAAAAAAGGTACGCCTGATGGTTCTGTGGATGTAGCTTTAGAACAAATTAAAAAAATGGGTTTGAAAGCTCCTGTTTGGCCAGCTCAGTCTAGTGAAAAAAATCCTAGTGCAGAAGACATGAATAAGTTTTTTGAAGCAGCAGGTAATATGGCTTCAATTTGGTATTGGCCAAATCCTAAATATAAAAAAGAAGGCACTTACGACGACATGGTCGTTCAATTTAAAAATGTAAATTTCAATGGCGAGTGTAAAGAATTAGAGCAAACAACTCCTGCAGTTCCAGTTTCTATTCCTCAAGGTTCAAATGTAAAAGATCCTTCTTGTTTAATTTTATATGGAGATAGTAGGGGAACAGGTAATGCGCAAACAAAAGTGTTAGATAGAATTGAAAAAGAGTGTGATTCTCCCACATTATTTCACGCAGGCGATATGGTTGGTACAGGAGGAAATAAAAAGCATTGGGATCGATTTTTATTAGATCATGAAACTTTATTTTCAAAAGGTTATTTTTATGGTACTGTAGGAAATCACGAAACTTATGGTAGAACTGATAAAAGGGGAGATTTAGCAATTGCCGAAAACATGGGTGAAAAGTTGCCTTATGTTGCAGAGCAAATGAAAGATAAAGGTAATTATATGGCAGAACTAACTAGTGATTTAATTCTAGTTACATTAAATAATGAACTTGAATGTTCGGTTCAAATCGAATTTTTAGAAGAAAAATTAGCAGCTAATCAAAATAAAAATGTGATGTTGATGGTTCATAAACCAGGATTTCCATTAATTCAACACGGAGCTCATGGTTGTTCAAAGAATAAGTTAAATCCTTTATTAGCAGAACATGCAACCAAGGGTAATAAAGTTTTGTTTATTGCAGCACACACACACGGTTTGTCAAGAATTAAAGTAAATGGCGTTATTAATTTGGATGTTGGTGCATTAACTCACCCAAGAAAATGCAAATCGAATATTCCTGCTGGCGGTTTTTGTAAAGGAGGAGTAGGTGGTTATGGTTTTTATCGGTGTAATACTAATTTAGAGTGTGTTGCAAAAGATGCAGATGGTAATATTTTAGATTCATTTAGTGCAACTTAATATCTTCAAAATTTAAATTATTCAAAATGAAATCAAAAATAAATTATGAAAAAATGTTTTTGTTTGTTTTAGTTAGCTTTATCTTTATTTTTATTTGTTCATCTACTGTTAATGCAGAATTTGATTTTTCAAATATTACTATCAAACCGTTTTTTTCAGATTTAGATTATGATATTGACGAATCCATATTAAATTTAGCATTATGTTATGAGTTACAAGATTTATCTTTGTCTTTTAAGGATTATTATTTGTTAAATAAGGACGTTGGAATTGACAAATGTAATTCTTTTTTGGATTCATGGGATTCTGATGGTGATTGGTTTGGAAATGAAGATGAATTAAATAAAGGGTCAGATCCTAATAATCAGGCTAGCATTCCAATTATAGATCAAATAGACATAGAAGAAGATGCAAATGTTATTTGTGATAATGGTGATGGTATTTGTTTATCTGAATTTGAAGAGGCTTGTTTTGATTTTCTTGATGGTAAATATGATTCTGATTGTATGGATGAAGATAGGGACGGTTTTCCAACTTACGTAGAAATTTTGCAGGGAACAGATCCGCATAATTTTAATTCAGTTCCTTGGTGGATTGATTTAGATAATGATGGTTATTTCAATCTGGATGAATTAAGATCAAATTCTGATCCTTTGGATAATTACGTAACTATTGGGTGGAGCGATTCTGACAGGGATGGATATGCAGATGCAGTCGAATTAAATAAAAACACTGATCCAAATAATCCTAATGATTTTCCTAGTCTAGAAGACAAATTTCCAACTTTAGATGGTTCTAAACCTACTTTAGTTGATGACGTATCTGATCAAGATCAAATATTTGTAGACGGCGCAGGCCTACCAGATATTTTAAGTGACAAACCAATACTCGACAATAATTTTTCATTCAATAAGTTTATTTCTCGCAAAAGTTTTATTATTGTGTTAAGTATCATTATAGTAGTTGTGTTTTTATTATTTGTTTTCAAAAAATTAGCAAAATATAAGAAAAAATCTGATTTAGCTTTTGAGAAATTATTAAATTTAATTACATCTTACAGATCTAAAGGTTATTCCTTTAATCAAATCCGTGCAGGTTTGATTAAGTTTGGCAATCCTGAAAAATTAGTTGATAAAGCAATTAAGAAATTTGAGAGAAAAAATTAAAAATCACAATAAAATGAAAAATAAATCTAAAAAGTTGTTCTCAGTAGTAGCAGTATTAATTATTTTGGTTTTATTTTCATTAGTTACTTCTTCATCCTTAAGCGAATTTTCTGTTCTTACTGTTGCAAGTTCAAGTGTTAATCAACTTTCTGGTTTTTCAGATTCAAATAAAAATGTTTTTCATTTTACAGCAAAAATGTCTATTGATGCAGATGGTTCTCCACGAGCGTATCATCCTACAGATAATAGTTTAGCTTTGGATAATTTGGGTAATGCAGGTAGTCCGGGTAATTGGTGGGGGATTTCAACCGATTCAAAGGGTAATCCTTATATTCAGACTGAAAGTCAGCCTTATCCTGGTTTTTATATTTCCACCACTGCACTTTCTGATGGTACAAAGAAAAATAATGATCCTGCACGTTATGTTGATTCAGAAAAAATTCCTTATTTTGTTTTGTCAAAAGAGTTAAAGGCAAAGCTTGGCGCAAAACTAGGTGATGTAGGTGTTGTAATTAGTAAAAATACTGGCAAAAAGTCAGGTGCTATTTTTGCAGATGTTGGTCCTGGTGGAAAAATTGGAGAGGCATCAATTAAACTAGCAGAAAATTTAGGTTTTACAGTTAGTGCAAAAAAAGGCGGAACTAAAGGAGAATTTGTTTATGTTGTTTTTCCAGGATCAGGTAATGGCAAGCCACTTTCAGAAGTAGAGATTAATTCAAAAGCAGCTCAATTATTCGACGAGGAATTACAATCTTTTTTTAATACAGATTCTTTAGGAGGTTCATCGCAATCTGCGAGTTCAGATTTGTCAAATACAATTCTTCACATTGGCGATTCTCATACTGTTGGTTGGTATGGTAAAGCGATGGATTTATTATTAAGATCTGGTTCAAATACAGTAAGAACTTATGCAATTTCAGGTAGTCGTGCAGGTCATTGGGTTAAGGGTCATGTTCATTATTCTATTAGTAAACCTGATATGCAAAATAAGTTATTGGGTTATTCGAGATACAGCGACGAACAAGGAACTAATGTTCCATTGAAAACCAAGACATCATTAAAAATGATTTTAGAAACTTATTCACCGACCATAATAATAATTTCATTAGGTTCTAATCATCTTTCACAGGGAAAAGCAAAACAGTTAGAAAAAATAAAAACTGAGTGTGGTGATCTTGCAAAAATTGCTTCTGAATCTGCTAAATGTATTTGGGTTGGGCCTCCAAAAACAACAAGAATTAATTTTAAAGATCATTTAGATACTGTTGCAGAATCTGTTAAACAAGCAGTAACTCCTTATTGTACTTTTGTTGATTCTAGAGATTTAGCAAACATTACAAAACTTTCTGACGGTATTCATTATAATAAAGCAGGTTCTGATGGCTGGGCACAAAATGTTTTTTCACAATTAGATTTGGCAGGTACTCAATCAAGTCAGCAACAAACATCAACGTCATCCAATATCCCTACAGCTGCAGATATAACATTCGAACCACCAAAAGCACCACCATTTTATGATTTTTTTATTTCTGTAGAAAGTGGAAAAACAACTATTACAGGAATTTCAAAAAGTCTTTGGGGTGCAGATTTAGAAAAACATGATCCTGTTGGAGATATTTTTGATTTGTTTAGTATTTTTAATAAGTTATCTGATTCAGTTCCTAATTCTGGTTTGTCTTCAGGTGCAGGTTCATTATCATCTGAGACTGCTGCTATTGCAGATAATATTCCTTCTGCAGGTTCTTGTGGAGATCGTCTTGTAGAAATTGCAAAAAAAGGTTTAGGTCATCCTTATTGTTTGGGTGCTAAAAGTTGGTCTGCATCTTCTGATCCTCCATCTCCTGATCAGTGTCTTCAAGATGATGATCATCCTAAGTGTCAAGCATCTTTAGAAAAATATAAGTCTTGTCCTATTGATTGTTCAAGTTATACTGCTTGGGTTTACATGCGTTATGGTGAAATTTATCAAGAACCTAATTTTAAAAAGCATGTTTCAAGAAGTGCGAGGTGGCAAGGTAAAAATATAGGTGTGCCTGTAGATGGAACTCCTACGTTGGGTGCAGATTCTTGTACACCTTCAGTTCCAAATATTCAAAATTTAGAAAAAGGCGATTTGATTTTGATGTGTGGTACTTATGATGCGAATAATGATGGCAAAAAAGGTTGCGATAATGATGGTATTACCCATGTTGGTATGTATATGGGTGATGATAAGTTAATTCATGCAGGCCATCCTGTTAAAATTGTTCCCCTCTCAACGAGAAAAGATTATGCTGGAGCAACTAGATTGTGCGGAACTAGCGAGGTCAATTAATTTAAAATGAAACTATTTAGATTAAGTTTGAATTTTTGTATGTTTTTGATTTTGTGTATTTTGTTTTCTTTAGTGTTAAATTCATTTCCTGTTTTTGCAAACTCCGAAAACAACCAAGAACAATGCGATCAGTTAGATGGTATTTTGTGCGAATCTGATGAATCTTGTTATGGAACTGATATGATTCTCGAAGATGGATCTCTTTGTTGTACTGATATTGCTTATTGTACGTCTCTTGAAGAGCTTGAAAATTATATTGAAGATCAAGCATTTGAAGAAGCAAATTATTTAGAAGAGATTTTAATAAAAGTAGAATCAGACTTATCCATTACTAAATTTGAAGCTAAATTATTATCAGAAAACCTAGATATTAATTCTTTACCTTCAGATCAAGCAGAAAAAATTATTACAGCACAAGTAGGAGAATTAGAAGTCTACGGATCTGAAGCTGTTCCAAAAGAAGTTTTAGAAGAACAAAGAGTTCAAGAAGAAAAATTAGGCTTGAACCAGAACAATAACCAAGATAATTTAAACTTTTTTGAAAAGTTTGAATCAGAATTTTTTATAATTTCCATTGTGCTAGTTTTATTTATAATTGGTTTGTTTATTTTTTATTATGTTGGTAGAACTAAAAAACAAATTCCTTTAACGTCAGAGTCATTTCAAAAGATAACAAATCAAAATAAATTATTGGCGGATTTTAATATTTTAATATCTAGAAAAGTACCTTACACAACAATTAGAAATATTTTAATCAATAAGGGATTTAAGCAAAGTGATATTGATGCAATTATTAATGCACATCATTCAAATACATTAAATAAATACAATTTAAAAAAATGAATAATAAATAAACTAATAAATTAATAAATTAATAAACTAATAAACTAATAATTAATATGATGCTTAAGAATATATCGAAAAAGATTTTTTTGTTTTTATTAATAATGTTAATTTTCTCATCATTTACTGTTTCAGTTTCAGGTGTTAAAGTAATGACATTTAATATCAAATTGGGAACAAACGCAGATAAAATAGTTCAAATAATTAAGACTAATAATCCTGATGTTGTTGCTTTGCAAGAAGTTGTTACAAATCTAAAAGATTCAACTCAAAAAGATAATTACAAACATATTTTGTCAGAGTTAAATTGGGAGGGGTATTTTTCTAAATCAATTAGTGCTCATGGAGGAGAGTATGGTGTTGCGATCATTTCTAAATATCCTTTTAGTTCTCAATCTTTTGCAAAGTATAATTCTCAACAAGGTGAAAAAAGAATTTATCAGAAAGTAAAGATTTCTTTAGAGAATAATGATGTTACTATATTCAATACGCATCTTAGTAATTATGAGCCTAAAGCAAGAGCAGATCAAATCGATGAATTATATAATTTAGCGTCGAGCGAATCAGGTCATGTTGTTGTAATGGGTGATTTTAATGAAGAGTTAGACGGTTTGTCTAAATTTACAACAGGCATGGTTCATCCTAAAACTAAGCTAATTACATATTCGGGTTCTGGAGATAATAGTATAGATCATATTTTTATTTCTAAATCGCTTTCATTTAATAGTTTGAATGTTGACACATCAAAAGCTTCTGATCACTATGCGCTTATTGGAGACATTTCTTTTTCTAAATCATCAGGGGCTAAAGTTAATTCTTGTCCTTACACATCTAGCGCTCAACTATCTGATTTCAGCTCTATGTTCCTGTTAGGAAGCCATAAAAAATCTATTCAAGAAAAAAGAGTAAATGGAGCTTTTGATTTATTTACTCAAGGAAATAATTTTAATGAAATTTTAATCTCTGGTGGTTGTGGCGCTCACGGAACAGCTAGTTCTAATTGTGAAGCAGAGCAAATGGCAGTTTTAATGCAAAACAAAGGGGTTGATTCAAAAATTATTTTCAAAGAGAATAAAGCTCAAAGTACAACTTCGAATTATAAACTTTCAAAAAAAGTTCAAAAGCCGTCGGGAGAATTAGTTTTTCAGCAAGGGGATAGGATTTTAGTTGTTTCTGATCATCCTCATGTTAAACCAGTTGTTCATTGTTTGAGATATGCAGATGGTTTTGACGCTTATTATTATCAGATTGGAACTTCAACAAAGCCAGAATTTCCAAATCCTATAGAAACATCAGATGTTGAAGGTTTAAAAAAAGCATATGGTTCTCGTCGTGGCATGGTTCTTGGTTGCATGAAAGGTAAACAAATAAATACTTGTACTTCGGATGTGGGGAGTAAGTCAGCACAACCAACACCTTCAACAGAACAAAAAGTAACTCCTAAATTATCGACAAGTCTCGTCCCAAAAATAACTTATATTCCTAGTTTTTCTCCTATTTTTAGAGAGTCAGAATACTCATTTAATCCTTCTTTTAGTGTAGATATTCCTTATGATTTTAGTATTTATTCTAAGATTGCAGAATCTGTTAAAGAGTTTAAAAAATGTAAAGCAGATATTGATTGTATTTTTGAAAAAATGAATAATGCAGAAGATGTAGTTTTGGAACAAAAAACGGGTCTTTTCAATTTTAATTATCAACCAGATTGGATGGCAAAATATGCAGGTTCAATTATGGATTCCGGCAATAAAGAATTGACAGGCGCATTTGGTTTATCATCGGGTAAGTTTCCTAATTGGGATTTGTATTGTGAAACTATTGCAGAGGACGCTATTAATTCATTAGCAGAATTTATTGATTCTTGTAAAAATGCTCCGGGTGATAATTGTTCTTGTCAGTATGATGCACCTGATCATTTAGTAGAATATGCAGATGATTCTGAAATTTTTATTTCATCCATTCCTCCTGATAAATCCACGACAATTACTTTAAGTAAATCTATTGAGCTTGATAAAGATTTGTTCAAAGGAGAACAGGGATTTATTTGGGATGGAGGAGATTCTTTTTCATTCACAGCGTCGCCAGTTATTGTAAAAGATACTGCTCTTTATTATCTTCCAACAGAAGATTTGATAGATTCTCTTGCAACTGCTATTGGGGATTATGTTACGGGTCAAGATACAGATCCTAAGCCTAAGTTCATGAGCAATTTTAAATTCACATACGACAAATTCGATTCATTTTATTTAGTTAAAGATAGTGGTGCGTTAGGATTTTACAAAGAACTTCCTGATTCTGATATTGAAGAGTGCGAAGTAGATGAGTCATCTGTTAAGTATGTTAAGTTTTGCGTTAATACTCCTTATACTTTTTATGCATATGATTCTGAAAAAGAAATATTAGAAGAAAAGAATGTGGTCATTAGATTTGCTGAAACTTTTAGATCAACAATTCCTAAAGTTTCTAGTTTAAACAGTTTATCTTTGTTTGGTATTGATAGAGGTGCCATTGTTGCATGGGATGAAATTTTAGAAAGTGATATTGATCATTACACTTTATTTTCAACCTCTGCTGCAACTGCAAATTCAAAAAAGTTGTCTAAACTTACTCCTAGCGAAATAATTAATTTATTTCAAGCAGGCGAGATGGGTGATAATTCAAATTATTTTGAATTTAATGATGATAATTTAATTATTTTAGATGATATTGATATAACTAAATTTCGTTGTCAACCTTCCTCTGGTTTGTGTGATGTGGAGTTTTGGGCAAAGCAACCAAATCTAGATTATGCTTTTTTAGAGTTTGACAAAGAGTATACTTATTATGTTAAAACAGGTCATTTTTATTTTAGGTTTATTCCAAATCTTCCAAAAGCAACAAATTGGTATTTTGGTATTATTGGTGCTGATTCAGATGGTTATACATCTCCTGATGTAAATTCTATTACAACAAGTATTACTGATTCTCTTCCACCTCAGCTAGTGCCAATTAGCATAGAAACAGATATAACGTCCGCTAAGATTTCTGCATTAGAAGAACCTATTTTAAATCTTGATGGAACAACTATGTTTGAAACTGATTCTTATCGTATTGACATTTTTTGTGCAGATTCACCTAATCCTAATTTTATTCCAAATAAAAATTCAAAAAACATTAAGCTTCTTGGCACTCTACCTGCAGATTTGATTTCTCCTTTATCACATCCAATTTCAGTTCTTGCGTCATGTCCTCAACCACCTGGTGAAACTAAGACTTATATTTTTGGCGTTACGTTTGATAAAAAGAATAATGCGTTTATGGGTCAGATTCCTGAGGATTTGGTAGTAGAGCAGTATTTGAATATTTAATGATGATTAATCTTATTCAACATTATTTAAAAACAAATTAAACACACATCCAAACATATAAACCCAACAATCAACATCTTTTTAAACTTCCATTTTTCCCTTCTATACATATTATTAATAGCTTAATAAATAAGAATAAATAAGTAATGAAAAATAAAATAGATATTATTTAATAAAATATTATTTATTAAAATACTATTTAATAAATAACCTGGGGGTGTTGTATTTGTTTCAAATTCCATATGAAAAACTTGTTGAAATTATTAAAGAGAAATCAGGGCTTTCTGATTCTGAGATTGATTCCAAAGTTGCTGAAAAGTTAGATCAGCTTTCTGGTTTGATTTCCAAAGAAGGTGCAGCGCACATTATTGCAAATCAGCTTGGTGTTAGTCTTGTTGATCAGTCTGGTGGTTCTATTAAGATAAAAAATATTCTTTCTGGAATGCGTAATGTAGAAACTGTAGGAAAGGTTCTTGGCGTTTATGAAGTTAGAGAATTTACTAATGATAAAGGCAATGGTAAAGTAGGTTCTTTTTTGATTGGTGATGAAACAGGAGTTTTACGAGTTACTTGTTGGCATGATCAAACAGATGTTATGAAAGAATTCAAAGTTGGAGATATTATTCAACTTCAAGGTGGAATGGCAAGATCTAATAATGATCGCATTGAGGTTCATACAACTGGTAAAACTGAATTTGTTTTAAATCCAGAAGGTGTATCTATTGATCTTCCTGACAATGCTACTGCGTCTGATATGAAGCGTAAACAAATTGTAGATTTAAGTGGGTCTGATTTTAATGTTGAAGTTTTAGCAACAGTGGTTCAAGTTTTCAATCCTACTTTTTTTGAGGTTTGTCCAACTTGTGGTAAGCGTGCAAGACTCAATGAAGATAAGCATGTTTGTGCAGAACATGGTGCTGTCGAACCTGAGTTTTCATACGTTCTTAATTGTGTGGTTGATGATGGTACAGGTACGTTGAGATGTGTTTTCTTCCGTGAGCAAGCTCTAAAACTTATTGGCAAAACTCATGAAGATATGCTACATTACAAGGAGATTCCTGAAAAAGTTGAGGAGTTAAAAACTACTATGCTAGGTCAGTTAGTTAAACTTGGCGGTAAGGTTAACAAGAATGAAATGTTTGATCGTTTAGAGTTTAACGTTAGACAAGTAGATCCTAATCCTGATCCTAACGCAGAACTAAAAAGATTAGAGCAGGATCAATAATCTTTCATTTTAGTTTTTT
>JABJCP010000038.1 GCA_018668595.1 Candidatus Woesearchaeota archaeon | reverse complement strand
AGTATATTTATTATCGTCAGAAATAGCATCTTCTAGAGATCTTACCTGGATTTCTCCGCGTTCTATTTTTTTCTCTGCTATTCGCATTGCTTTTTTAAGTTGATATTTTTCAAACATGATAATCTCCTCGTTAATCCATCAACCTCTTAATTCTAGCTAACCTCTGTGCATTTTTAAATGTTTTGTATATAATTTACGCACTAGAAGAATTAGATGATTAGACTGATTTTCATTTTATTAATCAAAAACTTTATATTAAATTCATTGTTCTGATAGCTTGAAAAGGGGTATTATGGTAGCTAAAACTAAATCAAAAAAAACTAGTTCAAAAAAAAGAAAACCTTCTGTGGGTTTTTTCGCATTTACTGGTTGTGAGGGTTGTCAGTTTACTGTTCTTTTTATTGATGAAATTCTTGATCTTCTAAATAAAGTTAATGTAAATTATTTTCATTTAATCAAAGAAAAAAATAGGAATATAAAATTTGATTTAGCATTTATTGAAGGTGCGATAACTTCAAAAAGAGAAATAAAAAAATTAAAAGCAATTCGTGATAAATCTAAATTTGTTGTAGCACTTGGAGCATGCGCGTGTCATGGAGGAATTCCTGCAATGCGTAATTTTCTAAAAGATGAAGAATTAGGAAAATATGTTTATACTCAGCATATGTTAAAAGATTCAATAGAGGCAACAGGTATTGATCAATACATAACAGTTGATTATCACATGCGTGGTTGTCCTATTAGTAAAGATGAGTTTATTGATTTCTTTCAAAACTTTCTAAAAGGAAAAATAATAGAACAATTTAAAGGTCCTGTTTGTCTTCAATGTCCAAAAAGAGGAAAGGACTGTTATCTTGCTAAAAAAGAAGTTTGTCTTGGAGCTATGGCTCATGGAGGTTGTAATGCAATTTGTATTCAAAAAAATATTCCTTGCGTACTTTGTCGAGGTCCAACAAAATCATCCAATTTTGCAGCAGAGGTTAATCTTTTCAAAAGTTGGGGTCTTGATGATGATGAAATAAAAACTAAACTAACAAAGTTTAAGAATCTGGATTTAGGAACAAAGCAAAATGTAAAACAACAAACACCTAAAAAGAAAAAATAATTATAAATAAAAAGTCAAAAATAAAAAATACCCAAAATTAAAAAATGCCAAGAACAATTAATCTTAATCACATAACAAAAATCGAAGGTCATGCTAGATTGCATGTTGTTATAGATAACGGTCAAGTTAAAAAAGCAAAATTAAAAATATTTGAAGGAAGTAGATTTTTTGAAGGACTTTTAAAAGGAAAAAAGTTTGATGAACTTCCAACTATTTCGTCGAGAATATGTGGTGTTTGTTCTGTTGTTCACACTATTGCAGCAGTTAAAGCAATTGAAACAGCGTTTAATGTAAAAGTGTCAAAACAAACGGATTTGTTAAGGGAACTTCTTAATATTGGAGGTACGGTTCAAAGTCATGCTCTGCATCTTTTTTTTCTGGTTCTGCCTGATTATTTTGGTTTTAGTAGTGCAATTGAGATGGCATCAGAACATAAAAATTTAATTCGTTATGCTCTTGCTCTAAAAAAAGCAGGGAATAGAATTGTTCAGATAGTTGCAGGGAGAGATATTCATCCTATTTCTTGCGTGGTTGGTGGTTTTTCTCGTATTCCTGATAAAAAAAGGTTGAAAGAATTGATTAAAGAATTGGATAGTGTAAAATCTTTAGCAAAAAAATCAATAAAAGTATTTGCAGAACTGGATTATCCTCATTTTGATTTAATTACTCCTCATTTTGCATTGCGTGGCAAATCTTATTTTTATTCAGATGATATTATTAAGTGCACATTTGAGGGCTGTGTTAATATTCAGGATTACGAATCGCATTTTCATGAACATTTCCGTCGAGGATCAACAGCAGAATTTGCAACAAAAGAGGGAAAAAGTTATATGGTGGGAGCGCTTCCTCGAGTTCTTATTTCTAAGGATCAGCTTCATACTCCTGCAAAATATATTAAACAATTAGAAAAAAATCGTAATTCGCCTTATATGAATGTGCTTGCTCAATCGATAGAAATTTATGAAGGAATAATAAGGTCTATTGAAATTTTAGAAAAATTAATTCCTAGATTAAAATCAGAGTCTCCTGTGAAATTTACTCCTGTTGAAGGCGAAGGCATAGCTGCAATAGAAGCTCCTAGAGGAATTTTATTTCATCGTTATAAATTTAATAAAGAGGGTATTTGCACGTATGCAAATCTTACAACACCTACAACTCAAAATCTTGCTAACATGGAAGATTCAATAAAGTTTTTAGTTCATGAGTTAATTAATACTTGTGATCCTAAAAAACAAAGGTGCGATAGTGAAATTAAACTCGAAATTGAAAAACTAATAAGAGCATATGATCCTTGTATTTCTTGCTCAACTCATTTTCTCGAGTTAAAGTGGGAAGAGAAATAAACTACTATTTTAAAAACTTTAAACTGATTAAACTGACTTAACCAGATTAACCAGATTATACATATTGAATAAATTAAAACTGGAGGCAATAAACATGGACCAATCTAAGCTAATAAATAAAACTAAAGAACAACTTAAAATCGAACCTAATTTAATCAACTACGAAGCAACAGCTAAAGATTTTGATTACAAAGTAATGGAACAAGAAATAGAATTTGTAGACGGAAAACTAAATGCTGCATATAATGCAGTCGATAGACATCTTAAAACAGATAGAAAAGACAAACCTGCATTGATTTGGTGTGGGGATGATAACCAAGAGAAAATATTTACATTCGAACAACTTTCTAAATTTTCAAATAAAATTGCAAATGCTTTAGTTAAACTTGGAGCTCAGAAAGGAGATCGCGTATTTATTTTCTTACCTAGAATACCTGAACTTTATGCATCCTTTTTAGGAATTGTAAAAACAGGGGCTATTGCAGCAACTTTATTTGCAGCATTTGGTCCGGAAGCATTGAGCGATCGTCTTGCAGATAGTGGTACTAAATTTGTTATAACAACATCCCAATTAAAAAGTAGAGTTGAAGAAATTTTTGATGATCTTAAAGATTTACAAAAAGTTTTAGTTGTCAGTGATTCTGAAGATTGCGAACTAACAGATTATGAAATTGATTTTAATAAATTAATTGCAGATGAATCTGAAGAGTTTGATACCGTTATGATGGATCCTAAGGACAGTTGTTTTATGCTTTATACTTCAGGTACAACTGGAAAACCTAAAGGTGTTGTCCACCATCATTATGCAATTCTCCACGAGCATTTAACTGCAAAGTGGGTTTTAGATGTTCACGATTCTGATGTTTATTGGTGTACTGCAGATCCAGGTTGGGTTACGGGTATTGCGTATGGAATCCTCGGAATTTGGAGTGCTGGCGCAACGAGTATTGTTCATGAGGGAAGATTTAGTGCAAAAGAATGGTATGGTATTATTGATAAACATAAAGTTTCGATTTGGTATACTGCACCTACGGCAATTCGTATGTTGATGAAAGAAGGTGTTGATGAATTAAAAAGTTTTGACTTCTCATCATTACGTTATCTGTGCAGTGTTGGAGAGCCTCTTAATCCTGAAGCTATTAAGTGGAGTTTAGATAATTTAGGTCTACCTTTCCATGATAATTATTGGCAAACTGAAACTGGAGGAATTGTTATTGCAAATTATCCTAACATGCCTATCAAACCAGGTTCTATGGGTAAACCATTTCCAGGGATACATGCTGCAATTGTCGACGAAGATTTCAACGAACTTCCGCCAGGAGAAGAAGGTAACTTAGTTATGAAACCAGGTTGGCCTTCAATGATGAAAGAAGTTTGGAATAATCCTGAAAAATTTAATGAATATTTCAAAAAGGGTTGGTACATTACGGGTGATCGTGTTAAAGTAGATGAAGATGGTTATTTTTGGTTTGTAGGTAGAGCAGATGATGTAATTAATACTGCAGGTCATCGTGTTGGTCCATTCGAAGTTGAATCCGCATTAATAGAACATCCTGCAGTTTGTGAAGCAGGAGTTATTGGAAAACCAGATAAGCTATTTGGAGAAATAATAAAAGCATTCATAGTCCTGAATAAAGGATACACTCTCAACGACGAGCTTATGGTAGACATAAAAAAGTTCATAAAAAAACATCTGTCAGGTCATGCTTATCCTAAAGAGATTGAAGTCAGGGATTCACTTCCAAAGACAAGGTCTGGCAAAATTGTGCGTCGTCTACTTAAAGCTCAAGAATTAGGGGAAGATACAGGAGATACTTCGACGTTGGATAAAGATTGAGATGGTTGAGTCACAATATAAGTTAAGTTGGGTTGTCTACATATGTGGTTAATCAGATAACTGGCTAAAATAATTGACTAAAACAACTGACTAAAACAACTAACTAAAATAACTAGATAGTTTACATAAATTAATTATAGCTACTCTATTGTTTTACCCCTTACATTCAAAAAAATAAATTGTAAAGGGTAAGTTTTATATATTAGTTCTATTTAATATGTGTGATGGCATATATTTATAAAAAATCAGTTGGAGATAAAGCATATTTTTATCTAAGAATTTCAAAAAGAATTAAAGGTAAAGTTGTTGTTAAAGATGTAGCATACTTAGGGACAGATCCTGCAAAGATTGAATCAGTTCTCAACTCTATTCAACAATATAAATCTGAAATTAGGAAAGGATATAAGTCCATTAAAAAGTTTATTCAATCAAATTATTATCTTGAAAAGGTCAAATCAAAAAAAATCAAATCAAATCCATTTATTGAGGTAAATTTGTTAGGCCTGCTTGAAGCAACAAGATTACACTATTTGGACAATATTCTCAAATTAGATTCTCAATCGTTACAAGATGTATTCAAGCATTTTCTGATAGATTTTGCATTTAATTCAACATCTATTGAAGGTAATACTATCACTTTACAACAAGCGAATAGGTTATTGACTGAAGATATATTGCCTAAGGACAAATCTTTAAGGGAAGTGTATGATTTGCAAAATACCAAAACTGTTTTTTTTGATCTTATGAATTCGAATTCAAGATTGTCTGAAAATTTAGTAATTAAAATTCATGACAAATTACTTGAAAGAATTGATGTAAGAAAAGGGTATCGAAATCATGACATTCGTATTTTTGGTTCGCGTTTTGACGTATCTCCAGTTAAATTCATAAAAACAGATATGGGTTTATTATTCGAATGGTTCAATAAACATAAAAAAAAGTTGCACCCATTCATTCTCGCAGGAATTCTACATCATAAATTAGAAACTATTCACCCATTTGCAGATGGTAATGGTCGTACAGGAAGGATTGTTTTGAATTATTTATTGATGAAAAATAAATACCCTCCATTAATTGTTACTAAAAAAAATAGAAAAAAATATTTGCAGGCATTAAGTTCTGCTGATAAAGCTAATTTAAATTCATCAGATACTAAACATTACAAAAAGCTAATAACTTTTTTAGCAGAAGAACTTATTAAGTCATATTGGGATAATTTTAATGTGTGAGATTAGTATTTATGTAATTTCTTATTGTTTAAAGTCTAGGTTTTATATTTTTTGCAGACAAATAAATTAAAATTCACCCTCTACATCTGATAAATGCTATTGTAAAGGGTATATTCGCACATTAGGCATTGTTTTTAACATTAACAAAAACAAGGTCTGGCAAAATTGTGCGTCGTCTACTTAAAGCTCAAGAATTAGGACAGGATACTGGTGATACTTCGACGCTGGATAAAGATTGATTTGATTAATTGTTAATAATCATTTTTTTTCTTCATTTATTTTTTTATTGTTTTTTTCAGTTAAATTTATATATTTTTCAAAAAATAAATATTTCGAGGTGATATATTATGGCTAAGCTACCTGTGCAAGAGGTTTTAAATTTACCGTCTCCCGAATTTGTTGAGTACTTAAAAAAATTAGCAGATAAAATAAAAAAATATTCTAAACCACCTATAACATCTGGAGTTAGAGATAGGATACGAATCATTAAGGATGCTGCGGCTCACGCAACAGAAGAAATACTTGATAGCAAGTCAGATCTTGGGGAATTGTTTGAAAAGATTTGGCAAAGTTGTTTTGGATTAGAAAGTGCACTTCAAAATAAATTTTATTCTAGGTTAGATGAGTATTTTGGCGAGATTTATCAAAACTCTAGAGAAATAATTCGTCATTTGGATAGAATTGAACGCGACGAAGACAAAATTCACGATCTAGTTAAAGATTTAAAAAAAGCTGTTTAAATTAGTATCTTTTTTATTTTCTTTTTTATTTTTTCCCATTCATCTCAAATATTCAGTGATATCAAGCCCAAATTCTTTCCTAATGGTTTCAATGTGGTCTAAATCTTCTAGTTCTTCTACTTTTTCTAGTTTGCTAAGCTCGCCCTTAGGAATATTTAATCCGCTCCATAAAAAAGGATCTGGCAATTCTAATTCCTCGATATACATTCCTATTGGATGGCCTAAATGTACTCTCGCAACTTTCAATTTATCTTCTAGTTTTTGAATAACAGTGTAGCTGTTCAAACTTCTGCTTAAATCACAACGTAAGTTATCTTCAGAAGCACTTAATGATCTATGACAAATACTTTTTCTAATTAGTAAATTTTTGTCTGGAATAAATTCTTCATTATAGTTGTAGCTTTGACTAAATCTTTGCATTTTATTTTTCCTCCGAGCAATTTAACTCTTTATTTATTTCTTTATTTATCTCATTATACTTCAAATTCTTCCCGCAACAATGTTCTACAGGATACTTCTGTTCATTCTCGCGCATTTTTTGATCAAACCAATAAATTAAATCAATCCCAAGCACATCTGCCATTCGAAGAACTATGTTTAAAACATCTGCAAGTTCTTTTGCAATCTCTTTCTCACATACAAAATCAGATTCTTGCTTAAAACGAAATAGTTCTAACACTTCATTAGCTTCGAGCACAAGAGCAATCGCTAAGTCTTTAGGATTGTGAAACTGTCCCCATTCGCGAACCTCGCTAAACTTTCGCACTCTTTCCATTAAAATATTGATTTCGTTTACCATGTCATTTAGAAAACTCCGGGAGATCATAATATTTATCCCCTCCCTATAAGGGGAAAGTTTTATATAAATAAACAAACAATACTAATTTATTATGCAAATTCCACTACTTACTCCTGGAGAATCTAAAGTTTACAAAGCATTGGTAGAGCTTGGAGAGTCATCAGTTGGAAATATTCTAAAGCAATCAGGAGTATCTCATTCAAAAATTTACGACATTCTAAAACGCCTAGGAGAAAAAGGTCTCGTCAGCACAATTAACCGTCGAGGCAGGCAGTATTTTAGCCCATCGCCGCCATCTGCTTTAAAAAAATTAATAACAGAAGAAAAATCAAAATTAGATCAAACTCAATTATTAATGAATTCTACTATAGAGAAACTAAATGTGAGAAAAAACACATCATCTCCATTATCTCCTTTAACATCTTTTGAAGGATTTAAAGGAATGAAAACAGTGCTTGATAACATAATAGACAATCTAAAAAAAGGAGATGAAATTTTTATCCTCGGAGCTCCAAAAAAAATTGGAGAGCAAGCAGGTGGCTATATTAAAGACTGGCAAAAACGCAGAATAAAAAAGCGTGCTGTCTGTAAAATCATAACGAACAAAGACGCGCCTAGTTGGAATGATAAAACATACTCTTGGTGGAAAAAAAGCAAAAAAGATAAACTCACATTCACTAAACGCTCAGACCAAATAGCGCCTGCATATCTTGTAATCACAAAAACAAGTGTCACAACTATTTATTTTGCAGTAAATATTCTTTCATTTACAGTTGAACATCGAGACATCGCCAAAAGTTATATAGAATTCTTTAAACAGCTTTGGAAAGCTTAAATAACTGATTTATAACTTTTTCTTTAATCAAATTCAAATTACCTAATTCAGGTACACCAATTATTTTAACAGAATCCAATTCACCAATTTCTCGTCGGAGTTTTAACCAATATCCTAAATCTATATCGTGACATCCTGCGCAATTGGACAAGTCAAAATCCTTTAGCTGATTAATATCATCAATAATCATAACTTTATCAATTCCCTTAACAACATCCATAATAATTAAATCTTTTTCAGCTCCCAAATCATCTGGACCATTACATTTAATAAATTCAATACCATTAACATCTGCACAATTAACAATATCATCAACCAGTCTTTTAACAATAGAATCTGCTTTCCAGAATTCATTTCCAAAGCAATAGATTTTCATTTAATTCCTCTGAATTTCATTTTTCAATTTCAACTGCAAATCCTAAATGCACATATATTTTATCACCTATATTTATTGAGGGTAATAATTTCCCAACAACATTTCTCGCAACATTATCAGAATTAATATATTTTACTTTTAAAATTTCTTTTTCTTTACCTATAACTTCTGCAAGTTTAACCTTGCAGACTTCTCTCATTGCAGTAGGATAATTTGCGTATTCTCCCTCGCCTGAGTCGATACATTGATTATGATATTTGTGGAAATATTTTTTAATAATTGACAAATCCCAATAATCTTTTCCAGAATCAAAAGCAAGTTTCTTTATTCTTTCAAATGCGACTTCAAATATTCGTTCTATTTCTTCTCGACTAACATTCACGCCCAATTCTATTTTTTTTTCAAGTGCTTCCCGTTCAGATTCGCTCAATTCTCCTCTTAAAACTTTTGAACTAGTGCAAGGAAATGCGTATCTTAAAAAATATGTTTCAACACTTTCCATTTTGACCCTCTTTCATCGTTTCAATAACTTTCAAAGCAACATCTTCTGCAATCACTTCAACAACAAATCCTCCAGTTACTAAAACATAATCTCCTGGTTTGCAGTTTTCAAGAAGTTTTACTTTTCTTTGTTCGCTAATATAATCTACAATAACACATTCATCTTCAACCATAATTACTTTGCCAGGAATCATCAAACACATAAATATTACCTCAGTTAACCTCTACTTGTTTTAGAATAATTTCTCCACCATCGATCACGCGGGGAAGTCCGCCACATTTCGGACAGTCAAATAGTGCTCCGCCGTGTTTCTTCTCTATAATGTGTGGCTCGCCTTCATATCCGCATATACATTTAACCTTTCCGCGTTTTTCTTCAACAACAACGTCCCAATCTACCATTCCAACAAGTACATCCCTCATTTCATTTGCGGGTAAGTGTCCTAAATCTCCTACTTCTACAACTATTCTAGAAACATAGCCATATGACTTTGCTTTTTCAATTATTTGTTTTGCAATTGTTTGTTCGTGCATATAGTATTAGAAATAGTTCTTCTTTATTAAGTTATTTCATAAACTATTTAAATCTCCTATTCTTAGAATATTTTAATGCCAAAAAAAAGAACTAAAAAACAAGTATCTGTTAAATTATCTAAACATTCATCTAAAAAATCAGCTAAGCATAAACTCGAACCTAAACATGATTCTATTTATACCTATCTTGAGTTTTTCAAAGAATTTTTAACAATTCATAGAAATTTCATTTACGCAGCGTTAGTAGTTTTCATACTTGGTTTTCTCGCAGCATTTATTTTACCAGTTAAACTCAAACTTGAAATGTTTAATCAGCTTGCATTATTGGTGGAGTCTATTCAAACAAATAATAATTTTTTACTTTCATTTAGTATTTTTACAAATAATTTGTATGTTGCTGTTCTTTTCTTCGCATTAGGCTTTACATTTTTCATGCCTTTTATTCTTTTATTTTCTAATGCTGTTGTAATTGGCTTAATGTTTGATTTATCATTTAAACTAGCAGCATTAGATTGGTTTTTTCCACTTAGAACTATTATTGGAATCCTTCCGCACGGTATTTTTGAGATTCCTGCATTAATTTTTTCGTCAGTAATGGGGGTTTTATTATTAACAAAACTCATATTACGAAAACGTTTTCTTCCAAAAAAGTCTTTTTTTGATCTAGTTAAGTTTAATCTTAAGGCATTTATTGAAATAGTTATTGTTCTTCTTTTGATTGCAGCGGTTGTGGAGGTGTTCATCACTGGAAATCTTATTAATCCTTCGGGGTCTTATTTATCTGATGAAGATCTTAGTTTAGATTCTTATCTTATGTCTGAAACTGATTTAATTCAATTAGGAATATCAGATCCTGTTATACTTGATTTAAGTGATTTTTTACAAAGAGGTGATTCTTTTCTTAATAACCCTAGAATTAAGTTTGTTTCAACTATTAGTTTAGTTTACGACGATGAATTATTCAGTCAAGCAAAGCAGTATGCAAATATTTCTTCATTTATGAAGCTAGTAGAATTTGATTATAACTCAACAAAATTTGTTTTATCTCAGCAAGTTGTATCGTTTGATTCAAAATTAGATGCAAACAACTTTGTAAATTACCTTGATTTAGTAGATAGTAAAATTAACATATCTGGCTTATCTTATGAACAACAACCCAACAGTGATTTGACAAAAGTAAACTACAGATCTTTTTCAATTTTTGAGACAACATTTACAAAACCTGTAGACAACAAATTTTTAGTATATTCAATAGCTCTTGAACCTACAAATAAAGAATTAATAGAATTATTATTAGAAAATTATTAGGGTTTTAAATTACGTTTAATTATTAAAATCAAAACTTACTCATTATTTCTACATCAGTATCATTTAGTTCATCATCAGTTAATGCTTTGTCAACTTCTTGATGTAGTGTTTCACCGCTTAAAGAAGGTAGTTGTTCTTGTTTTTCGTTTACGATTTTTGTTTCAGTTGTTGTTTTTATCTCTTCTGTTTTTTTTGGTTCGTCTTTAATCATTAAAGGTTTTTCTGTATTGCTTGTTACTTTCACTTTTCCTTTTTTCTCACCAAAATGGAACCAGTGAAAATGCATCAGCGCAAGTTTTTTAAGAGCAGTATGTAATATTACTAGGATCATCACTGTTGAGAATGTGTATAGTCCGACCATTTTTAGATGAGGTAATAATTGTTGGAAATTAAATCCAAACATTATTGCTTTTTTAAGAGCTAGTTCTATTATCACAAAGGGATTATACATTGCAATTTGTTTTATTGCTTCAGGCATACTCTCTAGAGGAATAATTGCATTGGAAAATAGCATCATTCCGCTAGCAATTGTTATTGATGCGAGTGTTACTGTCTCTTCTGTTTTAAATAAAAATCCTATTAGTATTCCTAAGGTTATGAACATGGTCATTGCTAAAAATATGATTAGTAATACACTTCCTATATTATCTATTATGCCGACGTGGAAGTAAAACATTGCAACACTCAAAAATAGCGCAAGTTGCATTATTAATATGATTATTGTACTTACATAGTTTGCTAGGTTGAATGTGAAATAGTTTGTTGGGCTAATAGCATTTCTAAAAAATGATCTGCTTTTCTTTTCAACCATCATAATCGTGGATGATAATAGTATTCCTGTAATCATTACAACAATTACAACGAGTGTTGGAAATAAGCTATGGAAGTGACTTTTTTGTGTCGTGAGTGGTTCTAGTTTGGATGTTATAGGGCTTACTATTTGTCCTGCTTCTTTTATTTCAATTGCTTGTAGTTTTTCAAGTGCTGTTGTAAGAAGCGCATCTGCGTCATATACTTCTTTTATGACTGTGTCTATTTCTGCAGTAGTATTATCTAGTATAGGCATTATTTCATCGCGTTTTAGACCTACTTGTTTTATTTTTGCTTTTGTTTGATCAAGTTTTGTTTTAACTGTTGAAAATACACTTGTAACATTTGATAGTTCAGATTCAATTTCAGCATATTTCAAATTCATATATTCTTCAGTTTGGTTAAGATGGAGTTGAATGTCTTCTATTTTATCAATAGCAAATCCGATATCTTCTTGGGTTTCATTATCATCAATTGCTGCTTCCAGTGCAGTTAGTTTAATGAGTGCGCTGTTTGCTTTATTTAGTGCGTTTTTAATGTCTCCTGCTGCTTTCTTTTTCATCATCATTGCTTGATCTAAAACATCATCTGCATTTTGATTAGCATCAGAAAAATCTATTGCATTAAAATCTACAGAAATATCTAATTGAGATACATCTTCTTTTGCTTCTAAAACTAGTTCTTTTATTTTATTTTCATGTTCATTAATTATTTTTAATTTAGATTTTGTTTCTGTTATTTTTTCTTCGACAATTATCATTCGTTCTAATAGATCTGTTACTAGTTCTGTTGACAATTCTTCTGTTTTCTCATCAATCTTTGTAGTCATGGCTTCTAGTATGATCCATACTAAATTTATTTGAGTATAATCCATGTAAAACGTTAATTCATTTGTTTTTCCAGGAGTGATTGTCATGTCTGCAGGAAAGACTATACAACTTTGAGATTCTCCCATTTTAACAGAAGTTATACATTCATCTAATGAGTCTTGTTGAATTATTTTGAAGTTTTGTCCTTCCATTTTTTCTATAGTGCTTTGTGCAAGGTCTGTATAATTTTCTGAGTAAATAGATGCAGTTAGTAAAAATGCTGAACTATTGCTAAATGCGAGACCTAGAAGACAAACTAGTAGTAGGGGACCTATAAATATTATTAATGCAGACATTTTGCTTCGTAGCAAAAGTTGAAAGTTCTTTTGTATTATTCTTAATAGTTTTAACATTTTTTTTAGTTTTTTATCATTTTTCATTTTCGCATTACTGCGGCAGTTCGTCAAATTCTATGAATTTGAAATGACGAAAACAAGCTGCATAAATCGCTTGTTTTCTGATAACATATCAGTAACTCATTTCACTCGTCGCTGAAATTATCAAAGTTTTGCTTTGAACTTCTTGAACAATTGTTCAACCAGATGCCAAGGCAGTAATGCTTTTTATTTGGTTGTTATTAATTCAAATATTTCTTTTAATGTAGGTTCTTTTAAATCTAAAGATACTATTTTTTCTTTTGAGTTATTTATTATTTGAATTATTTTTGGAAGTATTTTTTGACCTTCGGGAGTGTAAAGAATTAGCACGCCTTCTTGTTCTTCAATTTTTATAATTTTCAAACGTGCTTTTTTGAATTTTTCTGTTAGTTTTTCGTAATTTCCTGATGTTGTTTGAAGGTGTATTTCTTGGTTTCTTGCAAATATTCCTTTTAGTTCTTCTAATGTGCCATACCCTAAAACTCTGTGGTCGTGTATCACTGCAATTTTTGTGCACATGTGTTCTATTTCATCTAGTAAGTGTGAACTTAGAATAATTGTTGTACCTCTTTTTGCAATTGCATGTAGTAGTTTCCACATTTGTTTTCTAATTACAGGATCTAAATCTGCAGTTGGCTCGTCTAAGAATAAAATCTTTGGATTATGAATTAAACTACATCCAATATCTAATCTTTTTTGCATTCCTCCGCTAAGTCTTGAGGCTAGTGTATCACGGTCAGTTTCTAGTCCTATAACATTTAGTAATGATTCTACTCTAATTTTTAGTTCTTTGGTTGGCACGTGGTATAGTGTCCCATAGAATTTTAGATTTTCTTCTGTGGTTAGGTGTTCATAAAATGAGGGCATTTGCGCGTTATAGCCGTATAAGTTTTTTATTTTGTTTTGGTTAAAGAATTTAAACACAGATCTGTATTTTTCAGTTTTTCTTCCATTTTTAGTTTGTTTAATAAGATATTCAACATCTCCGTTTGTCGCTTTTATGAATCCAATCATTAATTGAAATAATGTTGTTTTTCCACTTCCGCTCATTCCAACTACTCCAAATATATCGCCAGGGTTTACTTCTAAATTTACATTGTTAAGAACTACTTTTTTGCGATATTTTTTTCCTAGATTTGTTACTTTTATAATGGGTTTATCTTTTGAATATAATTCTTTTTCTAGGTCGATTCCAAAATCGTTTTTGTCTTCAGGTTTTTCAGAGGTATCAGTTTTTTCTTCTGGTTCAATTGCTTCTTCAAGGTTCAGATCTTCTAATTCTTCATCAGAGTTATTTTTGAATTTTCTTTTAGTGTGTTTAGAATTAGTTTTTGATTTAACAGATTTCTTTATTTTTTTAGAGGATTTTCTAACTACTTTTGTTTTCTTTTTCACCTTTTTTTTTGTCGCTCCTTTCTCATGAGCCTTTTTAACCCCTTTTTTCTTCAATTTTGTACTCATTTATAACTATCAACTCTATTTAATTTATAAATTTGATTGACCACGTTTTAGTAAATATATTATAAAATGTATTTTTAATAAGATATAATAGGATATTATACTATTTATACTTATTATCTTACTATTTGCAATTATTACAAATATTAAATTTATTTTAATTATTACGATTTATTACGCTTATTTACACTTATTACAATTAAATAGCATTATTGTATAATAATAGTATTATTGTATAATATATGTGCTGTGACTAAGAATTGACCAAGAATTTCGCACAATATTTATAAATAATCTCGATTTCAAACTGATCATGGTACTAGAAAAACTAGGTTCATCATTGAAGAACACATTATCAAAGATTTCTAAAGCGGTTTTTGTAGATGAAAAACTAATCAACGAACTTGTTAAAGATATTCAAAGAGCCCTTTTACATGCAGATGTTAATGTTAAAATGGTTTTTAAGCTTAGTAAGCAGATAAAAGATAGAATTTTAAAGGAAGATACTCCTTCAGGACTTACTAAAAAAGAATTTCTAATTAAGATTGTTTATGAAGAACTTGTGAATTTTTTGGGAGAACACGAATCCAAAATCGAAATCAAAAAAAAGCCAACTACTATTATGCTTGTTGGTTTATTTGGTCATGGTAAGACAACAACTTCTGGAAAACTTGCTAAGTATTATCAAAAGAGAGGTCATAAAGTTGCGTTAATATCCACAGATACTTGGCGTCCTGCTGCATTCAAACAGCTTGAACAACTTGGATCTCAAATTAAAGTTCCTGTTTTTGGAAATCCGCAGCTTGGAGATCCTGTAAAAATTTACAAAGAGTTTGAAGATGAACTCAAAAAATTTGATATAGTAATTGTTGATACTGCTGGACGTGATGCACTTTCAGATGATTTAATCGAAGAATTAAATCAAATTTCTAAAACAGTAAATGCTGACGAGAGATTGTTAATTATTGGTGGTGATGTAGGTCAAGCTGCAGAAAAACAAGCTCAGACTTTCCACGATACTTGTAATGTTACGGGAGTTGTTATGACTAAGCTCGAGGGTACTGCTAAAGGTGGTGGTTCTTTGGCTGCGTGTTCTGTTACTGGCGCTAAGGTTAAATTTATTGGTGTTGGTGAAAAAATTGATGATCTTGAAACTTTTTCTCCTGAACGTTTTGTTGGAAAACTTCTTGGGATGGGAGACCTTGAAGGTTTACTTGAAAAAGCAAGAGATGCAATTTCGGACGATGAAGCTCAAGATATGAGTAAAAAACTTGTTAAGGGAGAATTTAATTTAATTGATCTTCACGATCAGATGAAAGCAATGTCTAAGATGGGTTCATTAGGAAAAATTATGGATATGATTCCTGGATTTGGTCAGTTTAATATTCCTAAAGATATGTTAAAGGGTCAAGAGGACAAACTTGAAATTTGGAAATATATTATGAGTTCTATGACTAAAGAAGAACTCGAAGATCCTGAGGCTGTTATGACTCCAGGTAGAGTAGCGCGTATTGCAAAAGGTAGTGGAACAACTGTTTCAGAAGTACGAGAACTTGTAAAACAATATCGTCAGAGTAAAAAATTAATGAAGGCAATGTCTGGAAAAGCAGGTTCTCCTGATCAAATGGAGAAAATGGTTAAGCGAATGGGACCGGGTGGTTTGCTGGGCGGTATGAAGGGCATGAAAGGCATGGGCAAAATGAAACGTAAAGTGTATAAGTAAATTCTCAATCACCAATAACTTAATATTCTTAAAAAACTATCAATTAATTATGCTTAAAGATTCTAAACTAAACAATGCTAATATAATTAAACCTGTTGATGTTTATGTGGCGCCTGATTCTCTTAATTATTGGTGGGGAATTCATGGTTGGCAAGAAACTAACTGGGAAGATATTGTTGTTTATTTTAAAAACGTAGATGGGAATTTAGATTTTTTTTCTACTGATATTTTAACAAAAAATTATTTTAATGTTAATCAGAAGAATAAAGATTTGGCAGAGGGTGTACTTTCTGAAGCAAATATGTTTAATAAGAGTTTGGATCAACTTTTAAGCTGTAATAAAATTCTTTATGCTTATTGTTATGATGATCTAGAGGACGAGGATTTTTATCAAGTGGATTTTGATGCTCCTAAAAATGAATTAGGAATTAAACCAAGATATATTAGTATGTTTCATCCAGCAGATAATATAAATTTTAGTGTTGTAAACGAATGTGTTTCTAAATATTGTAAAGATTATTTTAATTTGCCATTTACAAAAGTTAGATATTTTAAAAAACCAAAAAAAACACATATGAGAAAAGAATACAATAAATATCTTAATGAGTTAAAAACTTGGAAGGAAAATGCAAAAAAAGGAATAAAATTAAAACTTATGTTAATTCCTGGGGCTATTAATGATATTTATGGTGCAGGTTTTGTTGAGTCTATCGAAGAAGAAGCCCGCTGTAAGATAGAGTATGGTTTTAGGAAAGATGGAGCTACTTATGTTAAATTTACAGACGGTCGAGAAAAAATGGTTCACGCACCAAAACTCAAAATAGTTGAATAAAATTCATCAGAATAACGAAAAATTAATAACTATCAAAGTTCTATAATATCTTGATAACATGACTAATATAATTGATGAAAAAGAATTTGTAAAATTTAAAAAGAAAAAATCAGAAGTTCATGATTTGAATAAAGAAGAATCTGACTTATACGATTACGACGAGAATTCTGACCTTCCAGTAATTGAAAAAAAAGTTAAACAAAAAAAGATAAGAACTTAATTATTATTTTAATTTGTTAATTAGAAGTTGATATATTAAATCATATTAATCAATTGAATTATTCTATTAACTGCGCGGGTTGTAGTTTTGTCGATTCCTTTTTCTGCTTTCTTTTGATATCTGTCTTTTGTTCTCATTAGTTGATATTGTCTTCTTTCTTGACGAGTTTGTTTATCCATTCGCAAATATCGTTCAGCTTCATGATGTAATACATTAAGTGCTTTTTTTACAAGTCTTATTTGTTTTCCATATGCTTGGGATTTTCCTGCTGCAACATTAGCTAAAAACTCTGCAGATGTTTTCCCTTCTGCACGAGTAACTCCTCTAAAAACTTCTCCTAAATAGTGTGCATCACTTCCACCACATTGAGGTTTATTATATTTTGTAGCTAAATCTCGTGCGCGAATATTATCTTTTTTTGTATTAAACGCATTAAACACTTCTATAAAATCTGCTTCATTAATGAGTTCTTCTGAAAAATTATCTTCTAGTGCTCCATTCCAAGTTCCTTTTGTGTATGGGTGTGGAATCGACATGTAGCCATTATATTTTCTCGCAGTCTTTATCAGTTCTGTAGTTTCTAAATCTAGTTTTGAAAATGTTGCTTCTTGGGTCATATAAGGTTTTATTTCCAAATAGAATTTTTTTAGATCTTTTGTATTTGTAAAATAAAAACAAAGATGTGTCATTTCTTTTGTGTCTACTTCAATTCCTGGAATAGAAAATACTGATCTGTATCGTGCAATATCTAGTGCTCCTTTTATTTCATTATGATCTGTAATCGCAACACCCATTCCTGTGCGTTTACATTTATCAACTATTTTTTTAATTGAGGTATTTGAATCATGAGAATATTGTGTATGGACATGCATATCTACTTCTATTAAATTATCAAATTCATTATCTTCCAATTTAGTTTCAAGAGTCTCAGTCGATTCTTGTTTCAATCGTTTTTTGGATTTTCGTTTAGTTTTCTTTGGCATTATTAACACATCAATATTAGTAAATTTAGCAAATCAATCTAGTTAGTTTAAATGTATAAATAGATATAAAATATCACAAATCACCCTTTTCGTGTACTTCAGAACCAATTATGCATGTCGCATTTTTAAGTCTTTCGATCTTTTTTTGCTTTTTTCAGGAAAATATGGGATATAATTAGTGCAATTCCTGCAATTATCATGAATATACTCAGCCATTGTCCTGTTCTAATGCCCCAGAGCATATTGTCCAATTTAAAGAAATCTACTATTATTCTTAAAACACCATATCCTATTAAGAAATTAATAGATAGCCATTTGCTACCAAAAAATGTTTTTAAGCGGTCTCGATTTAAGTAAATAAGCACTCCTAACCATACAACAAGAATCAGATGTGAAATAAATGCATATACTGCATATGGATGTCTGCACACAGAATCATATCCAACATAAACAGCACACCATGCTCCATTAAATTTTGTCCCTATCAATTCTCCGTTTACTAAGTTTCCTAATCTGCCCAGCATCAAAGATCCTATTGCTACAATTGATATTGCATCAAGTATTTTCCAAAACTTTATTTTATGTTTCCAACAAAAAATTCCTACTGCGATAAATGTTCCAATTAATCCTCCGTGAAAACTCATTCCTCCGTGCCAGATTCTAAAAATTTCTAATGGGTCACTTAACAAAACACTGGGCATGTAAAATATGAATTCAAAAAGTCGAGAGCCAACAATTACTCCTATCATCAAATAAAGTAAAAAGTCTTCTGCAGTTTTATGATCAAATTCTTTAATCCATTTTTTATTACCTATATAGCGCAACCATAAATAAGCAATCACAAATCCTAGAATGTAAATTAAACTATACCACCTAAGTTCAAATGCGCCAATCCTAAACACTGCAGGATCAAAATTTATATACCACATAATTTTAGAATAGTATTTTAAATTGTTATAAATATTTCTATTTTGTTAGATGAACTTTTTGTACTATTTTCATTTATTGTTGATTCCCAACAACTAAAACCTGCGGACAAAACTTCAGATGATTTCTCAAAGAAATTATCGATTTTGACAAAGTGTTAGAATCTATTGTTTTAATCAGTCCATCCCATGGATCGAATATTTTATAATTCTCACCAATTCTACTGAGTAATGTAATAAAGTGTGGTGCGTGAGATATTTTAAATAATTGATAAGCATCTAAATAAAGAATTAAACTTCCATTTAACAATAATTTATCAATAAGTTTTAAATTTATTTTTTCAACTTTATTTTCTATAGCATCATCTGTTTTAAACTCAATTATCCAATCATAAAATATCCTATTATCAATTAACCTTGACACATTTACACTAAAATTCTTAACAATATAATCTAAATGACCTAAAACAAAATCATCTTTGCTATGTTTCATAGAATAATTTATTAATTCTAATTCTTTTTTCTGAGTTATCTTAACAGATTTTATTTTATCTACTGCTTGAAGTAAACTACACGCAAGACATGTTTCATATGTTGTTTGAGTATATTTTTGAATCATTCTTTTTTTTCTTTTCATCTCACATGTATTTCAACAATATCTTCGTCTTTTAGTTTGTGTTTTAGCATGAGTATTTGTCCGCCAAATTTAGAACTAGGCCCCCATACTTTTGCAAATTTAAATTGTTTTACAAAGTCTTTGTGTAGTTTATGGCACATATCTCTTATAGTCATTCCATCTTTTAATATTAGAGGTTCTTTAAGATCTGCAGGTTTACCTGCTTCTTTACAATAAATTCGAATGTAATTCATTTTTTGAAATATTATTTCTTTTAATATTTCAGTATTTAATTCTGTTTGAGCACTTATGCAGATGTCAGGTTTTATTTCCTTTTTTATTTCTTCTAATCTTTCAGAACTAACTAAGTCTATTTTATTTAGTACAACAACTCCTGGAATATATATTTTATTTCGTTCAATAACATCAATAAATTGATCTGCAGTTATTGGAGTTCTAATTAGAACTTCAGCATTACTTATTCTAAATTCTTTACATATAGCAACAATTGTTTCATCTTTTAGTTCGGGAAGTTTAACTGTTTTTCCAATTCTTATTCCGTTTTTTATTTTTTTACGAATCCGAACATCTGGTTTTTCTTGATTTAGTCTTACACGCGCATCGTATATTTCTTTTTGTATTACAGGGTATGCATCAGGTCTTAATACATCAACAATCATTAAAACCATGTCTGCATTTTGTATTACTGACAGTACTTCTTTTCCTCGACCTCTGCCAGAAGCCGCGCCACGTACAATTCCTGGAACATCTAAAATTTGTATTTTTGCATGTTTGTATTCGAGAAGTCCAGGTATAACATCTAGTGTTGTAAATTCATAGTCGCCTACAGGACTGTTTGCATTGGTAATTACATTTAGGATACTGCTTTTTCCAGCACTTGGAAAACCAACCATGATCGCACTTCCGTCTCCACTTCTTTTGATATTATATCCTTCTGTGCGAGGTCCTTTTTTCCCTCTTGCAACTTGGCGTTCTTTTAGCATAGCTATTTTCGCCTTTAGAAGTCCAATTGAGTGCTGCGTTCTTTTGTTATATTTTGTTTTACGCAGCTCGTCTTCATACTCTTTTATTCTATCTAAGTAGTCTGCCATATCTATTATAAAAAATCAATACTTTTATAAATATATCTCTTCTATTATCGATTCGATGGCTATGCAAGAAGAATTGAATTTATTGGTTGATACCTTGTATGAATATACTCAATTACACATTTTTCGTTTTGTAAGTAAATTTGTTGTGGCAATTGTAATTTTGCTCATAGGATTTATTCTTGGTAGATTTTTGGGCAAGGTTGTTTACAAATTATTACATTCTTTTCAGCTTAATGAGGGTTTGAATAAATTAGGTGGAATGCAATTTCAGGCTGAAGAACTCGCAGAAGGTTTTACAACTTATTTTATTTATTTTATTACAGTGGTTATGGTTTTGCAACAAATGGGTATTGCAACTACTATTTTAAATATGATTGCAGGGGCAGTTATTTTGATAATTATTCTTTCGACTTTTCTTGGAATTAAAGATTTTATTCCTAATGCTATGGCAGGTCTTGTAATTCAAAGTAAAAAAGTAATTAGAGAAGGTGAGACAATTAAAGTTAAGGGCATGCAAGGCAAAATAATTCACATCTCGCTCGTTGAAACTAAGTTGGAAACAAATGAGGGTGATATAATTTTTGTACCTAATTCAGTGATCACAAGAACGTCTATTATTAAAGTAAAGGTTGATAAAAAACCCTCTAAAAAAATAAAGAAATAAATTTCTAAGAACAAAAAGTAATTTACTTTTTTTTGCATTTATTATTATTATTATTATTATTCGCTATTGAGGAATATATAACCTATGCTAAACATTGCTGCAATTCCAAAAGAAATAACAAATGGCATAAACCCTATGTAGAATATTAATAAAATAATTGGCATTAATATTATTCTGCTCAAGTTAAATACTATTTCGCGCCATACAATAAATTTAAAATATCCTTCACGTATGGCAAGGTCATATGTTTGTGCCGACCAAGGAACATGAACTATTTTTTCACTTATGTTTTTGTATGAATCAATTACTAGTACCATAAATGCACTATTTGCAAATATTCTCCCAACCCATGCAAAAAAGTAAAGTATTGTTCCAAATTTAAGTATTTTCAGTTTGCTGTATTTGTCAGTTATTCGTCCAGCAAAATAAAAAACAACTACTGATATGAGCATGGAGATCATTACAACTAATCCTGTTTTTTGAACTGTTATTAGTATGATTATCAAAAATATTGGCCATATTATTCTTCCAATTATTGATTCCATGGCATATCCTGTAAAGCTAATAATATTTCCTATTTCTTTTTTAGATATACTTTCGCAGTATAGATCTTTTATTCCAAAGTCTATTGGTTCGTGTTTATCTTTTGTCCAAAATAAGGGAGTCATAGCAAGTAGTAAAATTCCTGCACCTATTAAGTAAAGAACTGTAAATCCGTAGTATGCTGCAATAAGCCCGCCTATTAGCGGAGCAATTAAACTCATTAATGTTGTTATTATTCCTATGAATGAAATTTCTTCTCCTCGTTCTTTGCGCTCTGAATGAGTTATAAAATTTAAATGGTATCCGTAGTTGTACAATACTCTTGCCATTGAAAGAATTAAGGGGAGTACATAAAACAGCCATCCGTGAGTTTCAACAAATCTTAATCCTAGGTAATAAACAATAAAAAATGGTGTCGACCATAAAAGAGAATGTTTTACTCCTATTTTTGAAACTAGTTTTGCTCCAGGATATGAAAACGCTAAAAATCCTGCTGCATTAATTATATAAAATAGAATTATTGAATAAATTGGATATCCTAATTGATATAAAAATATTGGAATGAATATGCTTATGAGTGATTCGCCAAATGTTCTAATAGCAATAGATAAATAAAATTCATTTAATTCTTTGTTTTGAAAAAAATGATGTAAGTGTGAATGGCTTAAATGAGACATATGACCTTGTTGTTTTTTCATCATTTAAATATTTTTAGGAAATACTAGTAAGTAATTCCAAAAAGCTCTTCTCTAACCTGTTCTAAAAATCCCTGCAAAAATTCTGTTCTTTTTTCTGCTATCTCTCGTGCAGTTTTTGTATTCATTCTATCTTTTGCAATTAGTAATCTATCATAAAATAAATCCATTCCAAATCTTCTGCTGTCAGGAATTCTTTTTTTGCAAAATGGATCGCCATCATGATAAAATTTTCGTTTCATTTGTCCTGTTGATGAAAATGTTCTCATCACTCCAATGGCTCCTGTAACTTCTAGTTTATCAGCATCTTGAATGATTTTTGATTCAATCATTTTGGGTTTTATTCCTTTTCTAAATGAATGTTCTCTTATTACTTGCATAACTCTAATTATTTTATCAGAAGAGTATTCATTCACATTTATTAAAATTTTTTTTGCAACTTCTGCACTTTCATCAGACTCGAATTTTGACCTTGGATCATTTTTTGGATATACAACTATATCATGAAACAGTGCTGCAGGTATAATAATCTCAAGATCTCCTCCTTCGCATGAAGCAATTCTTTCAGCATTTTTCAAAACACGTAGTGCATGAGTAAAATCGTGTGATGAATCAGTTCCATTTATTTTTTCCATAGCTATTGCTATTAATCTGTTTTTTAGTTCTTTCATTTTTTATCTCCATTCTCTAAATCCATCATCCCAATAAATGTCATTCCATTTTTCAAAATCAATCCCCCATTCAGTTGGATAAAAGTTATCATTAAATATTTCATTAGGGGAGTCGCTGTGTGCATAATGATCATATTTTGAAATTAGTTTTGCCAGATTTTCAGTTGCTGTTTCAAACGCTTCATCATCAGAAATATTATTCAACTTTAGATCGCCGTATTGATCCATTGCATGATATGTATATAAGTCTAAAAGCATATCTTCATCTTCTCCAAGATCGCAATCAACATCATTAATAGAAGCTACTTGCTTTTCACTATGGTAATTCAGTGAATGAGATTTTTTAGTACCTAATGTTTCTTCAATCATAACAAGTACTTCTGAACAAAACTCTTGCAACTTTGTATTCAAATCAGTTTTTTCCAAAAGCGAATAAATGCGTTCGTAACATTCACCAATATATTTTTCTTTAACTTGTTTATTCTGCTTTTTTTCAAGATAATTTTGTTTGTTTTTATCAAACTCAGATATTGCATTTATTAGTCCATTCATTTTAATCACCAGTTACAAAAATAATTTACCCCTGCTCATTATTTAACTTTGCTGACAAATAAGTTGAAATAATTACAAATAACTACAATTATGTGAATTAATTTGTATTTTTTAGCAAATTTTATATAGTAAGCCCCTATACTGCGCATCATGAGAAATTT
This sequence comes from Candidatus Woesearchaeota archaeon, assembly GCA_018668595.1. GTDB lineage: Archaea > Nanobdellota > Nanobdellia > Woesearchaeales > UBA11576 > JABJCP01. Next base: position 64,949 of record JABJCP010000038.1, on the reverse strand, counting down.
AAATTTATCAGAACGTAAAGTACTTTCTATATTGGAAGAAGACTGTCGTATTTCTGCATCAAAAATTGCAAAGCAAACTAATCTTTCGCCAGAAGGAGTAATCAAAGTAATAAAGAGATTACAAAACAATAAAATCCTTGCTAAATTCAAAACTAAAATAAGTTATTCTAGAATGGGTTATACTCTTCTTCCAGTAAACATAAAATTAAAAAAAGTAAATAAAGATATAATTAAACGAATTAAAGCAACAATAAAACAGCATAAAAGTTTTACATGGTATAAATTCTGCGAAGGAGAATATGATTTAATGTTGAGTTTTAAGATTGGTTCTGCAGCAGACAGATCAGACATGAACAATTTAATATCTAAACTTTCAGATCTTATTGCAGAAAAAGAAGTATCTGTAGTTCTAAGTGCTTTTGAGATTTGTAAATCATTTCTTGATCAAAAGCATAAGAATAAAATTTTTAAGACATTAGATCACACAGAAAAACCAATCGATCTTTCGCAAGAGGATCATAAACTTATTAATTTGCTTAGAAAAAATTCTAGAGAATCAGTTTTAACTCTCGCAAATAAACTTAATTCAACTGCTCGAAAAGTAATGGTTCAATTAAAACGTTTGGAAAAAGCAGGAGTAATATCTGGATTCAAATCTAAAATAAACATGACAATATTAAATTATCAACCGTGCATCGCATTAATGACTTTGGGAGAATGCACAGATAATGATTTTAAAAAATTTATTTCTTATTGTCGATATGCTCCAGGGATTCATTATTTCCTTCATCAAATTGGCAGGTATGATGTTGAGCTTACTATCGACTCAAAATCATTAGAAGATCTTTATAATTTAGTTGATGACATGAGAAATAAATTTCCATTCATAAATAAAATTACAACATTGATTGCAAAAGAAGTATTTTAAAAATTATTCAATTAAGAGCTATTGCTGATTTTTAGTGGTTGTATATTCTTGGATCATGTTTTGAGAAACTAATTGTTCTTCAACCATTCTCTTTGTTTTTTCCTCTACTGTCATAAAACTTTTTTTCTGTTTAAAGTGTTTGTTTAACATTTTACAATTTTCTTCTAAATTATGATTTAATGTATCATTTTCTAAAACTTTACCTGAAGACATCATCTCTTTTGCTCGAATAATATCTTCATCTGTTTCATAAATTATGATTTGGATATTGTGATGAGTGAGATTAAGTGCAGTTGTTCTGTGGCTACCATCCAACATAAAGTATTCTGCAAAAGGATTTTCTTTTTCAAATTGTTCAAACTCTTCTCTTAACTCAGGATCTAAATATTTTTTTGCTATTTCTTTTTTTATTACTGGAATTAAAGCTAGTTCACTACCTTGTCTACATTTGTTAAAATAGGATTCTAATTTATCTGCTCTATGTACTGGATAATCATTTAATGTAATTAATTGATTAGGTTTTATTTCTATTATGTTCATAATAACTAAATAGAATTTTGTTATTTATAAAAATTTAGTAATTTAACATTCAAATCATTTCAAGCAAACTTGCAATATTCCAAATTTGTGTTCTAGTATATGATTGCATGTTTGTATCCTCGCTTATTTCGTCGAGTTCTTGTAGTGCTCTATTAATTCTTATCTGAACATCAGTTTCTTCTTTTAGAATTCCTATTATGTTTTTTACTCTTGCACGTATATTTTTTGGAACAGTACTATCTTCGTTTAAGTCGTCTAATGCACTTATTATGTTTTTAATACGATTGTCTTCCATCTTCTGCCAGTACTATCTTTAGTAAACTTTATTTCATATTATCCATGACTTCTTTTTGTAATTCGCTTGATTTTTCTCGTAGTTTATTTTCTTGTTTTTCTAGCGTCTTTATTCTCAGTTCAGTTGTGGATTTTTTTTGTTCTAGTTCTTTTTTTAAGTCTTCTTTTTTTGATAATACCATTATGTTACCTACTATTTTGTAAGCATTTTCTGTTTTTTCAAGTTCACTTAAAGCAGATTCTATCTCTAGAAGTTGTGTTTGAAACTGTTGTTTTTGTGCAGTGTAAGTTTGCATTGATTGCTCCATCATTTGAAGCTTATTTATTTTTTCTTGTGTTTCTTGTTCAGTCATTTTTTTTTCTGTTCCTTTAATTTATGATATATTGTTAGTATTTGTGTTATTGTGCTTAGTGTTGCGCGCATGGCAGTTGGGTCTTTTGCAGTAACAATAAAAATAATTCCAAAGTCTTTTTTTTGAATTTCAAATTCAGATCTTTCAAACTTTTTTTCTTCAGGTTCAAAAAGTTTGATTAAATTTTCCGAATCAGTTGTTTTAACTTTGAGTTCTGCTGTGTATTCCATTCTAAAAGTTATCTTGCTTTTACTTTTGTGGATACTAGTCTTTGTTTGAATAGAATTTTTGATCCGCAGTACGGACATCTAACTTTTTTTCGTAGATAGTCAGGTCCTACTTTTTTATTGCAATGAAAGCATTTGTATTCTACCATTTTTATGCTGCTACCTCTTCAGCTTCTTCTTCTAGATCTTCTTTTGCTTGTTTTTGAGATTCAATACCTACAACTTCGTAGAGTTCAGGACTATGTTCTACCTTTTTCTCTTTTTGTATTGTATATGCTTTTCCTACGAATTTTGCTTTGCATTTATCACAGAACCAGATTCCTCTACTAACTCGAGTTACTTTAACATAACTACAATAAGGGCATTTATGCGTTTTTCTGCTTTCTTTTTCAATCTTATCGACTTTTAATCTATTTTTTCCGCCGTATCTTGGCCCGAATCGTTTAGAAGGGCTTCTTAATCTTTGTTTTGCCATTTTAACACACTTATAATTATTTTTTCGTTTTTAAAAACTTATAAAGCTTTCTTTTTAATATTTACTGCTTTTAAGTATTTTTTTAAGTGAGAAGCGTCTATTTAAAAATCTTTACTCTTCTACCACTTTTATTTTCTTGGTAGATGCTTCTTCGTTTCTCATATTTACTAAATTGTACTTTGAAATATTCTGCTCTTTTGCCCATTTATTTGCTGCTTCTTCTGTTTTGAAGGTTTTTGGACGTACTTTTTTAATTACTTGTTTCTTCATTGCTTGTATGCTTGCTCTTTTAGATCTGCTTGCCATTTTTTTGTACCTTTATTTTTTCATTTATTGTTTATTTTGAGTATAATGTGGGGCTACGAGGATTTGAACCCCGATTGTATGGTCCCAAACCATAAGTGATACCAAGTTACACCATAGCCCCATAATAGTATGATTCAAACTGGTTTGGTTGTTTTTAAGTGAATTTCCAGCACATATTTAAATGTTCCGACTCATAATATATTACAAAAAAATATTATTTTATCCTATTTTATTCTATTTTTAAGAATTATTTTCATTAGAAACATATTTATACTTTTTAATTTTTGATTAGATTTAATGAAAAAATCATTATTTAATAATGCATTAAGAATTCTTTTATTTACTAATGGTATTGTTTTAATCGCAGGTGCAATGCTTGGTCCAATTTATGCTCTTTTCGTCGAGCAAATAGGTGGAGATTTACTTGATGCTTCTTTAACAGGGGGTATTTTCGCACTTGCTGCAGGATTAACAACTCTGATTGCTGGACGATACGCAGATAAAGCAAAACGTGACGATTTGATTGTTGCAGGTGGTTATCTTATTATGGGTGTTGGTTTTTTACTTATGAACTTTGTTAATTCTATTTGGTTTTTATTTGGAGTTCAGGCATTAATTGGTTTTGCAGAAGCATTTTATTCACCTGCATTTGACGCATTGTACTCACAACACTTGACAAAAAATAAAGCAGGTAGACAATGGGGTGCTTGGGAGTCTCTAAATTATTTTTCTATAGCAATTGGTGCTGTATTCGGAGGATTTGTCGCATCGAAGTTTGGTTTTAATGCTATTTTTATTACTATGGCAATACTTTGTTTTGTGAGTGCGGCGTATATTTGGGTCTTACCTAAGAAACTATTGAATTAAGTAAAAAATAGAATGAAAAAAATTTAATAAAAAATTATTTTTTCTTGCGTTTTCTCAAAACTTTTTTTGTAATTGGCACATCATCCATTCTTAGATTTCCAATTTTTTTGTATGCAATAAAAATAACCAAAACTAATTCTAAAAATATGATTATTGGTCTAATTATTCTATCTAGTGATCCAAATGTTGATGCTGTTCCAAAAAATAATGCAAATGTTCCACCGAGCATAAAGCCAGTTCCAATCCATTCATTTAGATTATTTGTTTGTGCAGGTAAGTATAGTCCAATAAAGATTGCTACTAGCGCAAGCAATGCAGAAATATAAAATACATACTGGTCGTGTGTTTGTCTAGCGAAGTCATACTCTTTGCTGCAGGTATTACATTCATAACTCGTAGGACATCCTTTTGAATCGTAATTAAATTCAATATATCCTTTTTTAGATTCACAAGCATTTTGATCTACATCATTAACATCTATTTCTTGACACACTTCTTGATTTTGAACAAGGGGTGCTACTTTTGGAAAACCTTTTTCTCGACAATAATTATCCCATTCAGGATTTGGATAAAATGCTTCTATTGTAGAAAATACAAGTACTGAAAATAAAACTGCAATCAAAAATATGATTATTATTTTTCTTATGTCTACGATATTAAACACCTCTTTTTTGATTTAATTTAGATAGTTGATTATGTGATTTATTTATCATTTATTTTAAATTATTTAAAATTTATGAATTCAAGATCCAATTTCTTCATATTTGTTAATACCACCGCTAATTTTAAATATCCCTTCTAGTTTTATGTTATAAAATGGCTATTTCAGAAAAAGAGCGATTTAAGCTCAAAAAATTTGTAAAAGAATTGGCTAAGTGTCGAGGTAGACATACTGAGCTTGTTTCAGTTTATGTTCCTGCAGGTTATGATTTGAATGCGATCATTAATCACTTGCAGCAAGAACAAGGTACTGCCTCAAATATTAAATCTAAATCTACTCGAGAAAATGTTATTACTTCTCTTGAGCGTATGATTCAACATTTGCGACTTTTTAAAAAAACGCCACCTAATGGTTTGGCTATTTTTTCAGGTAATGTTGCAGAAAGGGAAGGTCAACAAGATGTTAAAGTTTGGTCTGTTGAACCGCCTGTTCCTTTAAACTTTCGTACTTATCGTTGTGATAAAGAATTTATTATTGAACCTTTACAGGAAATGACTGAGTCTACAGAAATTTATGGTTTGGTTGTTGTTGATCAGCGTGATGCTGCAATTGCAATTTTGAAAGGTAAAGCAATTATTCCTCTTAAAAAAACTCATAGTGAAGTTCCTGGAAAAATGCGTGCGGGAGGACAATCAGCTCCACGTTTTCAGCGTCTAAGACAAGGTGCAATTAAAGATCATTTCAAAAAAGTTGCAGATTATATGAAAGAAAACTTTTTAACAATGAAAGGTTTGAAAGGAATTATTCTTGGCGGTCCTGGAACTACTGTTAATAATTTTTTGAATAAAGATTATATTACTGGTGATGTTAGAAAAAAGATTATTGGAACAAAAGATCTTTCTTATACTGGCGACTTTGGTTTGCAAGAACTCGTCGACAAATCTCAAGATTTGTTAGCAGAAGAAGATATTGCAACTGAAAAAGCATTGATGGGTAAATTTTTTACTCTGCTTTCTACAAAACCTGATATGGTGTCTTATGGTCTTGAGCAAGTTAAAAAAGCACTTAAAATGGGTGCAGTCGATGCCATTTTAGTATCTGAAGTTGCAGATGAAGACATTATTGAAGAATTTGAAATTATTGCAGAGCAACTAGGGTCTAAAGTAGAAATTATCTCGACGGAAACTAGAGAAGGTGTTCAACTTAGAGATATGGGTATGTTTGCCGCACTTCTTAGATATCCTTTGAGAGAATAAGAAATAAAAATTAAATCAGTAAAAAAGAATTAATTATTCTTTCTTGTTTTCATAATGTTTGAGAACATCATAACCCGACCATGCTTTTGCATCTTCTTTTGAAAATCCTAATTTTGCTATGTATTCATAAAGAATATCTATTGATTCTGCTTCTATTTCTAAGAATGTGGGTATTTTTACTTTTTGATTTTCAAGAGTGTCAATTTCAAATCTTACATTATTTATTTTGTAGGATGTTCTATATTTTTTGTCGTAAATTGTTTCTTCAAAACCTAATGCATTAAGAACTGATTTTATTTCTTCATAGCTACCAACAACCACTTCTCGCTCATCCATTATTTTTGCTTTTTCTTGACTGATTTTTTCTTTGTAACCGAGTACCACTCCTTCACTTGTTGATCTTATTCTCAAAAGTTTATTTTCAGCTCTAAGCGAGTTATCAGGATAATCAAAGAAACGGGATTCAACCCAACCATCAAATATTTTTTCTGCACCAAGTTTTTCTAGTTTGCTAATTACATCATCTTGGTTAATTTCTAAGATTTTTACTTCAATTTCATTCATATTTTTAGCATTGATGTTATCATTTATATAATTTAGTGAAGAATCAAAAACAACAACCAATAACTACTAGATAGTAGTCAAAAACCAAAAGATTTATAAATGAGAACCCTATTTCTCTATATAATATTTATAATGAATTATACAGGTATTGAGGTGAGTGTTGAGATTTGTAAACACTTGACAAAATACAGGTTGAATTACTAAAATGGCAAATATTCCTGGAGAAAAACTTGAACACATTCTTGCATTAGCAGAAGTGCTTCATAAGAGAGCTCATCCTAAATCTATTTTTGACGAGTCGGGTAATACATTCGCACAAGATGAAGTTATCGATCGTGCAAAAGAAAGAGGTATTGATGAACAATATGTACAACAGGCAATAGATCGATATGTTGTTTCTAGTCACAGTCATATGAAATTATTGTCAAAACTTGGTGCTCAACCATCATTAAATGCTCTTGTTAAATGTTACGAAGAAGAATTAGTTCCTGTGTTAAAAAAAGCATTTCCAACAGAAGAATTTGTTGTTGGTTGTCCTGATGCTAGAAGTAAAAGTTCTATTAATTTAAATCAGTTTTATGTTTACTCTATTCAAAAAACCAAAACTTTTTTTGGATACAAAAAAAACAAAACAAAAGTTTTAAACATTTCTGTTTTCTATGGTGGAGGAATCACATCGGATAGTGGGAAGAGTTTGAAAGGCAGTAAATCACAACCTAGTATTGCTGTTTCTTATTGGGATGCAAGAGTAATGCTTGCTTGTGAAAATAAATTGGATGAATTAAAAAAAGCATGCGATCCATTTATTGATAAATATTTTGTATTGGCAGAATAAAAAAAATCAAAACAAAAAATAAAAAAATAAACAATAAAAATGACAAATCAAAATAATATTCCTGGAGAAAAACTCGAAAAGATTCTCGCATTAGCAGAGCTTTTTCAACTTCAAGATAAACACAAACCTGTTTTTGATGAATCAGGTAATACATTCACGACTGATGAAGTTGTCGAGCGTGCAAAAGATAAATGCATTCGTGCAAACTATGTAGAAAACGCATGTGCTAAATATTTTGTTTCAACTGATGATTCAATTGAACTTATGAACAAGAATTCTGTAAAACCTTCACTATATTCTTTGTTGAAAATTTATCAATCTGAAGTTTTGCCTGTTCTTAATCAAGCTTTTCCTAATGAAGAATTCGAAATTGACTGTCCGAAAAATAAATCAAATCATTCTGGGTTGAAACAATTTTATGTTTATTCAGTTATAGATTCTAATAGCTTATTTAGGACAAGAAAAATTCGAACACCTTTGTTAAACATTTGTTTTTACTATGGGAATTCTCGTTCGGATACTGATATTGAACTTAAGGGCAGTGAGTCAATTCCTAATATTTCAATTGCATATAGTGATCCTAGGGTTTTTGTTGCATGTGAAAAAAAATTCAATGAACTAAAAAGAAAACTCGAAGATTTTATTGATGCATATACTATCTTAGCAGAATAAAAAAACAAAAATCAAAATAAAAAATAAAAAAATAAACAATAAAAATGACAAATCAAAATAATATTCCTGGAGAAAAACTCGAAAAGATTCTTGCGTTAGCAGAGCTTTTTCAACTTCAAGATAAACACAAACCTGTTTTTGATGAATCGAGTAATACATTTACTTCTGAAGAAGTTATTGAGCGTGCAAAAGATAAAGGCATTCGTGCAAACTATGTAAAACAAGCATTAGCAAAATATGATGTTCCTGGAGAGGATAGTTTAAATTTAATTACTAAATTAGGTGGAACACCGTCTATTAAAAGAATTGTTCATGATTATGGCGATAAATTGTTTCCACTTATTCAATCATCTTTTCCGACCGAGAATTTCGAGATTGAATACGTGGAGCTTAGAGGAGGAAGATCTCACGATCGCATTTACCAATTAGATCTTTTTAGAGTTGAGCGTAAAAAATGGTTTAAAACAAAAAAAAATAGAACTCTTGTTTTCAATGTTTGTTCATTTTACGGGATTGTGCTTGCAGATGATAAAAGAAGAGTGAAGGGTAATAATACTAAACCTAACACGCTTGTAGAATCATTTGATCCTGTAATTCTTAATGCGTGTAGTTCATATCTACTAAAATTAAAAAATAAATGGGAATCACATACTGTTGAGTATCATTTATTAGAGCTTTAAAAAATGACAAACAAAAATAAAAAAATAAACAATAAAAATTAAAAAACAGAAAAAATAAAAAATGACATTAGAATATATTCAAGAAGAAGAAAGATACGCAACACAAGCAGATAAAGAGTTTCCTGATGAAGCTTGGATTAAAAAAATTCCAAAAACAGATCTTCATGTTCATCTAGGTGGAAGTATTAGATTAACTACTTTAATCGATGAGGCAAAAAGACAAGGAATTGACTTGCCGTCAACAGAACCAGATGAACTTAGACAATATGTTGTTCAAACAGATGCAGAATCATTAGAGCAATATCTTGAAGCATTTAAAATTACTGAAAGTGTTATGAAAGATGCAGAGGCATTAAAAAGAGTAGCTTATGAACTCGTAGAGGATGTTGCAGCAGAAAATGGAAAACTGATTGAAGTTAGATATGCTCCGACTAATTATAGAACTGATAAATTAAAACTTTACAAAATTATTGAATCTGTCTTAGAGGGTTTACAAAAAGGCGAAAAAGATTTTGGAGTTCACACAGGTCTTATTATCTGCGGCATTAAAACAGATGTTGAGGCAACAACAGAAGCTGCAAGGGCTACTTTGAATTATATTGATCAGGGTGTTGTGGGTTTTGATATGGCTGGAAAAGAGTATGGTATGCGACCTAAAAATTTCCTAAAAGTTTTACAACCTATTTTTGATTATATGCTTCCATTAACTATTCATGCAGGTGAAGCTTATGGTGCAAAGAGCATTAAAGAGGCAATTAATTATCTTAATGCAAGACGAATTGGACACGGTACAAATATTTTTGAAGATCCAAGACTTGTTAAGTATGCGGTTAGAACGAGACTTCCTTTAGAAATTTGTGTTTCAAGTAATCTTCACACTAAAGCAATTCCTTCTATTGATACTCATCCAATTAGACAGATGATGCGTCGAGGAATTAGATGTTCTCTTAACACAGATAATCGTTTAGTTAGTCATACTAATATTACTAAAGAAATGTTGTTATTAGTATCAGAGCTTGGATTCAGAAAAGGAGATTTGAAAAAACTTGTTAAGGATGGTGTTAAGTCTGCATTTATTGATGATATTGATAGAAAACATATTCTTGATTGCATGGATTCTGAATTTGATAGATTACAGTAATTTTTTTTATTAGCATATTTATTCTTTTTTTTATTCTTATTTTTCTTTTTATATCAATCCAAACATTTTTTAATTCATTCTTTTTCTTCTATTAAATATGTTTAACAAAAAAGGTCATTTACTAGAAAAAGCATTTCTCGAACTTTATCCTAATCGTAGTTTTAATTATACTCCTATTATTCAGTATTCTGGAAGATTTAGAGATTATGGAGGTCATATTGTTCTTGCATTTAATACTTTAACTGTTAAGCTTAGTCGTAAGTGGTATGGGATTTCTGATGAGATTCAAGTAGGATTTATTCAGGAGCTTATGCTTAAACTTTGGCCTATTAAATCTAAGCAAGTTAATACGTTGTATCTTGATTTGTATCATAGTTTTGTAAAAAATCTTCATAAAGCTATTCCTAAAAATAGAACTCATCCAATTTTAGAAAGTTCGTTTAATAGAATTAATGAGCGTTATTTTCTGGGTCTTGCAGAGCGTCCAAATCTTATGTGGTCTAATGCTACTAGAGTTTTTGGAACTTATGATTACAAATCAGATATAATTACTATTAGCAAGATGCTTCTAAATGCAGAACCTGTTCTGTTAGATTATGTTATGTATCATGAACTTCTTCATAAGCAAAGAAAATTTATAAGGTCCGGAACAAAAACAATTTATCATGATAAAAAATTTAAACGTTTAGAAAAAGTTTTTGAAAATCAAGAAGAGATGGAACATAAATTACAAAAATTATCTTTATTAAATTATAAACAGAGGATGGGTAATTCTAATGTTGTTTTAGCGACAAAACCTAAGTCTAAATCTAAATCAAAAACATCTTTTTTCTCAGGTCTTATTGAGTCTATAAAAAATCTTTGAAGTTTTGTTTTTTGTTTTTCGTTTTTTACGTAGTTTCTATTAAATATATTTATAATTAGCACAAGGCATAATATTAATTATTAAACAAAATTGTAAGCAGACGTAATTCACAAAATGGAGGGTTATTGTGTTTTGATAACTGGCAAGTTCATCTGCAGTGCAGCTCGAGCCCACTAAGAATAGTTCAATTAAGGCTGTGCTTCTGCTTTATTATTCCTTTAAATTACTCTACTTGACCTCAAACACCTTCTTTAACACATTAAAAGAAATTTTTTTACTTCTATACCCAAAAAAAGCTCATTTTTAGGAGATCCACCAAAACCTTTATAAAGGTGTTGTGCTTCTAATAGTAAATATTATTATTATTTAATCGGAGGATACAAAAAAAAATGGCTGCAAATCAAAGTAAAAGATTATTGCCTTTAGCGGCAATGGAAAAAATCCTAAAACAATGTGGTGCTGAACGTGTCTCTGATAAGGCGAAGGTTGCTCTTAAAAACGTTATAGAGGACATTGCAGAAGAGATTGCTGAAAATGCTGTTAAGTTAGCTCTTCACGCAGGCAGAAAAACTGTTAAAGCGGGAGATGTTAAATTAGCTGCAAAATAATGCGCATTTTCTTTGCGTTTTTTATTGATTTTTTTTAGCATTCGACTTATCATTTAAAACAAGTACACATTGCTTTGGGAAACTTTATATATTATTTAGAAATTTTTTTAACTTTAAATTAATTTAATTAGAATTTTTGTTATAAATTTAAAAAGGTGTTATTTGATGAAGGGAGAAACAAAAAAAATTGAAGTATCGACTATCCAAAAGGGAAGCTCTATGGTTATAGATGGTCATGCTTGTAAGGTTAATGATGTTCAAACAAGTAGGCCTGGTAAGCACGGTCACGCAAAATGCAGAATAACTGCAACAGGACTTTTAGATGACAAAAAAAGAGTTATTGTAATGCCTGGTCACGATCATGTTGATGTTCCAGTAATTGATAAGCGAAATGCTCAAGTATTATCTATGTCTGGTAAGCATGCTAATGTTATGGATTCAGAAACATTTGAAACATTTGATTTAGAAATTCCTGCTGAGTTAAAAGAAGATATTGTTGAAGGATGTACAATTGTATATTGGATTGTCCTTGACGCACTTGTCATGAAGCAGGTTAAAAACGTGTAACTAAATAATAAAATATTAAATAATAAAATAACAAAATATTAAATAAAATAATAATCAAATTATTATATTCATTAAAAATTTAGAGAAGGTTAGAAAAAATGGTAAAATTCAATGAAGCAGCAGTAAGAATGTTCCAGAATATCTTTATTTGTAAACGGTGTAAACATAAAATTAGAGCACCAAGTCTTAAAGTTGTTCAGGGGAAAATTAGTTGTAGGTTTTGTAAATCTAAATCTTTGAGACCTAAGCGTAAAAAGTAAACTATTAGTAATTATTTACTTGTACTTTTGTAACGCTTCAATTTTTTGAAGTTTAATTTTCTTATCAAAAAAAAAGAGAGGTTGTCCATATGAATTTTTTCGAATCAGGCTGGTTCGTAGCAGCTTTTTATATAACTATAATGTTGCTAGTATTTCTTAATCGTAAAAGATTTATCATCCAACATAAATTTATTGCACTCTATAAAACCAAGTTAGGTCTTAACTTAATGGACACTTGGAGTGAGAAGTATGGAGAGTATTTGAGAGTTCTTGGTTTTATTGGTATTGGTGCAGGTTTTATTGGTTTGATTACCATGCTCGTATTTCTTATTAAGAATCTCGTCGAGCTTGTTATTGTTCCTAATACTCAAAGCGCAGTTTCATTGGTTGTTCCAGGAGTTGCAGTTCCAGGTTCACCAGTTACTATTCCTTTAATTTCTGGTTGGTTAGCATTGTTTCTCGTCGTTGTAGTTCACGAGTTTTCTCATGGAGTTATCGCGCGAGTTCATAAAATTCCTATTTTATCAAGTGGTATTTTCTTTATGGGTCCTTTAATGGGTGCATTTGTTGAACCTGATGAGAAAAAGTTAAAGTCATCAGCGGATACTGCTCAGTATAGTGTTTATGCAGCAGGTCCTTTTTCAAATATGCTTCTTACTTTAGTTTGTATTGGAGTTTTAACATTTTTATTAAATCCTCTTGCAGGTGCAATGGCAGATCCTATGGGTGTTGCTGTGGTTGGCGTTTCTGAAGGTCTTCCTGCAGCGCAGGCAGGTTTAGCAGATGGAATGATTATTACTGAAGTTAATGGAATTCCTGTTCTTAGTGCTGATGAATTTAGTGGTCAACTAAAAAACTTAAAGCCCGGAGAGTCTGTGGAAATTTTAGCAGACCACACAAAACATACTATGGTTGCGGGAAAAAATCCTAAAGATCCAAACTTACCTCATATTGGTATTCTTGTTTCTGGTCAACCTGCAATAGCACTTAAGTATGAAGAGTCTTGGTCGTATAGGGTTTTATTTTGGCTACTTAATGCTTTAATTGAACTTCTTGCAGTTACTGGTCTTTTGAGTCTTGGTATTGGTCTTGCAAACTTACTTCCATTAGGTCCTGTTGACGGTGGTAGAATGATGCAGGTTATGCTTGGTCGTGCTAAAGGAAAGCGCAAAGGCGATTATGTTTGGAAGAAGATTTCTTTTTTCACATTAATGGTGTTGGCAATAAATCTTGCTTGGCCAGTTTTGGCATGGGCTGGTAGATTCTTATTAACACTTTAATTTTTTTATTACTTACTTTTTTTCTTATTTAATTTATTTTCTTAATTTATTCTATTAATCAATTTACTAAACAGGCATCGCCTTCTTCCACATAGTTTCAAAATAATCAGAATGAGCTCGAGATAGTTCTTTATTTTTTATATTTAGAACAATTCTCTCTTCTTTTAATTTTTTATCTTTGATAACTATTTGTGATTCTTCAGAATCTTTGATCAATAAAGAAAATCCACTAAGCGGCAAGTACTTCATTTTAATTCCTGCTTTTTTTAATTCATCAATTATATTTTGGTTTTTATTTTCTCTAATTTCGGTCAGGATAAATTTGCAATCAACACCTCTTTTTACTGCAGCTTTCAGACCATGAATTAAATCTAGTATTGACCTGTCAGTTCCTTTACCAATTAAACATAGTTCTTTTTTAGCTTTCTTTATCAAAACCTTACCTAATTTGTATGATTGTTCTCGTCCTGAATATACTTCAAGCACTTCTTCTTTTTTGTCTGATTCAATCACGCCTATTTTCTTAATTGAATTCAATTCTTTAATGGTTTTCTTTTCAATTTCAATTAATTTTTCCTGGCGAGATTTAACATAAGTTGAAATTGCAATTTCTGGTTCTACTGCTTGAAATACTAATGGTTCTTTTTGAACAATACTTACAAACCCTTTCAAGCGCAAAGTTTCAAGATTTCTATAAATTGATGTTGGTGGAACTCCCGATACTTTTGCCACTTCTTTTCCCAGCATATTTCCTTGCGTAACTAATGCTATGTAGCATTTTGATTCATAGGGACTAAGACCTAGTGCTAGTAGTCTATCAATTCTATACATTTTGTTATTTAGGCTAATCATTAGTAGCTTATTACTAATAGTAGTATTTAAATGTTTCTCTTTGGTTACTGGATAATAACAAATGAACAGGTGAATAAAATGAGCAAGTCAATTAAAAAAAATAAGAACAATAATTCAAACAAATCAAATTCAGAAAAACCAAAAACAGTTTCAATACACAAATTAGACAAAGGATATTCTTTAGATCGTACTAGTTACACATATAGAAAAGTTTCAGAGCATTACTTAATTACTGAATATGAAGTATCTCCTTATGAATTAGATGGAGGAATTACATTTGATAATGTTGTTGAAATCCTTAGTAAAGATAAAGGAACAAGATTTGTAGATCATAGATGTCTTGAATTAATTGTTAATGGTTTTAATCTTAGTTCAGATGATAAAAATGTAGTATTGCGTGATTTTAAAAACAAAACAACTACAACTTTAATTATTAAAAATAAAAAAGTAACAAAGAAACGAAAAACAAAAAAGGAAAAAGAGTTTGAAAAAAATAAAGCAAAACTAGAAGACTTATTAAAAAATATTTATTCTAAACTAGCTTGTATTCAAAAAATAGAAAAAATATATGAACAATCAGACGAGTATGTGTTAATAATAGACACAGATAACGGTTATGCCACAACAAAATTAAATAAATATAATAAATATCCTCTATTACCTAACAATATGTCGCTAAGCACTAATGGAACTTATAATTCTATTTCTTGCGAAGAACAATTTGGCAAATATGTTTTTACAAGAAATGTAACTGAAGATGAAGTTGCAGTTTCTGGTAGATGTGGTTTTACACAAACAGTTGGCATTGAAGACTATATGCGTCCAGATGCGCTCAAAAAGAAATGCTTTGACCTACTCTGCAATTACTTACCTATACAAAATCCTTTAACAATTAAAAAGAATAAAAAACAACAAATTGATTTTTGGATTTATAACAAAGAGTTAGATTCTTGGGCTAAATTTATGCCTCTGCCAAATATAACTGACAACTAAAGATATAAAACTTAAATTTTATATACTCCTCCCATTTCCTTTAATTCATGACAATTTCAGTTATACTTATCGAACCAAAAAACTCAGGTAATGTTGGAGCTATTGCAAGAGTCATGAAAAACTTTGGTTTCTACAACCTCATTCTCGTCAATCCTAAGTGCAATCACCTTTGTCAAACTGCAAGGAATCGTGCTAAGTATGCTCAGGAAGTTCTAACAAAAGCAAAAGTGAGAACATTTAGAATTCTTAACCAATTTGATTATAGAATTGCAACTACTGCACGTCTTGGAACTGATTATAATGTCACGAGATCTCCAATTACTCCTGAATCGCTTGGAACTAAATTTAGAGAACTTAATTTAAACAATTCAAAGATAGCATTAATTATTGGCAGAGAAAGTATAGGTCTAAAAAACGACGAGCTCGAATTATGTGACTTTACAGTTTCGATTCCTTCAGATCCAACTTATCCAACATTAAACATTTCACATTCTGTTGGAATTATTCTCTATGAGTTAAAAAAGCAATTAGATAAACCAAAACTTGGAGATAATATTCGTCCAGTTACAAAAGCTGAGCTCAAACAAATGAATAAGATGATGAATCAAATCATAAAACTTCTTCATTTTACAACTAAAGACAAAATCACCACGCAAAAAAAGGTTTGGAAAAAACTCTTCACAAAAAGTTTTTTATCAAAACGAGAATCTTTTGCATTAATGGGTATGTTTAATAAATTAATATCTGATTTGGAAAAAATAAAAATAAAGAAAAAGAAATAAATTTTATTATTCTTTTTGTTTTCTCATCACAACAAATCCACTAACAGCTAAAACTAGGATTAACATAATTGCATAGTCTGAAAATTCTGGAACACCGCTTTCTTGAAAAATATTAATTATTCTTAGTTGACTACTTTCTTCTAAACTTCCTGCATCAGAAGCAAATAATTGATAATTGTAAGATGCATATGGCAAACTAGCTGTTGAATTTTTTGATTGATTAACATAAAGATTCCACGTACTCAAATCCTCTTTTTTTAAATTTGAGACGTATTGTTGATATATTTCTTCAGGGGATAATGCTCTATCCCAAATTTTTAATTCATCTATTGATCCATTTAAACTGGTTTCACCTTGTAAATATGTATTAAAACCATCATCTGCTATTCTCCCCAGAATTAAATCTCTTGATCCAGTATCAGGAACTCCTGTTGCACTTGTTTTTTGTGCTCTTTGTTGTCCGTCTCCATATATTGTAACTGTGTTTGCATCGTCATCAAAAATTAATACTAGGTGGTACCATTGATTTAAGTTTGGACTTAATCCCCAGGTTGTTTGATAGTTTGTTCCTCCTGATGATTCATATCCTCCTACAATTCCTTCTGTTCCCCACCAGTCTCCATTGTCATATCCTATGAAATAATTGTGATTTTCAGTTGAATCACCAACTTGTCCTTTTCCTAATATTCCCATAAAGTCTTTATCAGAAGAGGTTAGATTTCTAAACTTAACCCACACGCTTATGCTAAATGAGCTAGGAATTCTTAGTTCTAAATCGTCGGAAATTGTGATATAATTATTTGTTTCTGAAAAATCAAATGATCCTGAATATTTTCCTGCAGATGTCCATTCAGCATTTGTTACAGACCCATTATTTGAATGATTTGAGAAATCAACAACATAAGTTGAACTCTCTCCTAAATTGGATTTGTTATCCAAGTTCATAATCAAAACTAAAGAGTTATCATATGCTGTATAATTTGTTCCATCCCAACTATATTTTAGCTCAGTAAGATGTTTTTCTGTAATTGAGACATTAATAGGAACAAACCTTTGGGTTCTGGTAGATCCATTAAGGGGTGTTGGAGAAGAAAAATTAAACAATGGTTCTGTTGCGTCAATCTCCAGACCTCTTAATCCTGATGAACTCAACGAATCCAAATTATCTGTTGCAAACACTTGGTAAGAATATGTCGCATCTTCAAGTCTTGCAGTAGAATTTTTGGTTTGGTTTACAGTTAACTGCCAGTGTGTTGAATCATATTTTTCAAGTTGTAATTGATATTGGTAGAATATCTCCTCATCAGTCAAAGTCGTATTCCATATTTTTACATCATCAATAGATCCGTTTATTAAAAATCCGCCAAGACCTATATCTGAACCAATTGCATATTTATTTGTCGATAATGTAAAATCTGCAGGTGCAGAGTCTTGATATTCTCCATTGACATATATGCTTAAGTGAGTTGAATTGTATGTGCAAGTTGAATAATACCAAACATCTGGTGAGATTTGAAAATTAGAAACTAAATTAGTTGCACTAACATTACCTAGCCAACAAGCAAGATATCCTGTGCTTGTCACGTATGATATTGCGCGAATAGTTTCACCGAATGAAAAGTGATTATATTGATTTCCTAGTTCATCAATTAATATCCAATCACTCATAGTGTATTTATTTGTTGCAGTATTGCTTGTTATTGATCCGCTGATGTAATCGCCAGATCCATCAAAATAATATGCGCCACCATATTTTCCTTCTGCAGTCCACGCTGCATTAGTTACAGTTCCATCATTAGAAAGTCTACTTATATCTGCAACATTACCCTCATCCTCGCCAAGAGCAGATTTATTATTAAGATTCATCATGAGAATTAAATTATTGTCGTATAATGATTGATTGGTTCCATTCCAATTATATGTTATTGTTTTGAGATTTGATTCAACAATGGATGTGTTAATAATAACCAAGTTAGTATTTTCTAGAGAATTATTATTTGGCGTTGGAGAAACAAATGAGACATTTATATTATCGCCCATTGTTGAAACCGCAAGTCCTACTGGTTCAATAAATGGGGAAATAAGTTGAGTCGAGAAAACTAAAAAACCAAAGGTAAGAAAACCAATAGCTAATATGATCCAAGATTTGACAAATAAATTATCTTGAACAGGGTTTTCAACTCGATTCATTTTTGATTTTTTCTTTTTCGATTTTTTTTTGTTAACCATTTTAAAAGACTTTATTTTTTAATTCGAAAAATAATTCGATTTGTAAATCATCGTCGGGTTTAAGTAATTATAGTTGTTTATTAAATGTCCAAATTTTTTCTTAAGTTCATCTAAAAATGCTGTGAATTTATCAAAAGATTCTATTTCTACATCAAATTCAAAATCAGAACCCCCTATGAATTTATCAAAGTACACTACGTTTTTATGTGCTTGAATAAAATTATACATTTGTTTTCTAATCCCTAGATCATTTAAATTGATCATTAATTTATAATAATTGTAACCCATTTCTTGAAAATTCAAATTAACTCTATAACCTAAAATTATTTTTTCTTTTTCTAAATGTTTTATTCTAGCAGCTATTGTTTTAGTTGTCATGTTTAATTTATTTGATAATTCTAATAAAGAAATTCTTGCATTGGATGAAATAAGTTTTATCAATTGTTCATCAGTTTTATCAATTTTATTGTTTCCTCTTTTTGCAATGATTGTTGTTTCTTTTTCGTATTTGTCCATAAGATATTTTCTAGGAAAATGATGGTACTCTAAAAGAATTGCAATTCTTGTTACTTCAACATAAGGTTTGATTTTTTGATATATTTTATCCCAGATTTGATCAAATTCTTCAGGAGTTTTTGTTGATATTAGTAATGATAAATTGATATTTCCTTCAACTTTTGCAACAAGCCAAGCATGTTTATTTTTTATTAAGTCAGAGATTATTTCTTGTTCTTTTTCAAAAGAACTGTCTTTAAATTTTAGATATATGTCGTAAGTAGTGTAGCCAAGATTGTTAACATTAATCAAAGCATTATAGCCAAGAATAATTTTATTTTTTTCTAAAACTTTGATCCTATTTATTACAGAGTTTTTACTCAAACGAATTTTTTTAGCTATCTCTGAATATGAAATTCTTGCATTCTTGTCTAGTTCATGAAGTATTTTTTTATCATTTAAATCAATTTTAATAGACATTGATTAACATTAAGGTAATATTATTTATAAATATTTCCTTTTTGTAGTGTTTTTTAGTAAAATATTATATAATTAGGAATTAATTCCTCTTAGTAAATATCACTCGAGGTGTTAATATGAGTATAAACTTTAGAGAAAAACCAAAAATATACGATAATATAACAGGACTAATTAAACTCATTAAAGAAAGAGAATGTAAATACTGCGAATTAGATTTGGATAAATTAAGGGCGATAGGCGTTACATATAAAGATGAAAAAATAGAAGATGGATATACTTGGAATGATGCGCGATATTATTTTTTATTAGATCCAATACGACTTAAAATGTTTGAAGGACAGAGACTTGGAGTTTTTGAAGAATCAGAAAAAAGCGAAAAAAATGAAAAAACCGAATGTGACTTATTAGTTTTCTTTAGAAAATTTTGGATATCTTTTGGAGGATCTAAATACAAAATAACAAAGAAAAAATTTTGGTCTAAACAAGAGATTTCAGAAGAAATTGATTATCGATATGTGGACGTGGATAGTCCCTTGCCAAATCCAAAAACAGATTATAGAGAACCTCGCTATGAACAAATCCAATATAAACAACCGCAAATAGAGATGATGCCTCATGACAAAAAAGTAATTGCAGTATATCAAAGCGAATTTGAAAAATTAGTGAACTGGTATGAATCTGGTTAGATTAATTTTGATGATTTAAACATAAAGTTAAAATAGTACTTGATATTTAATCATTTAAAATGGATCAAGATTCTATTAATGCACAGTTAGAACCGACGCACTCTAGGCGTTTTTTAATAGGTGTTTTGTTAATCATTATCAGTTTGGTTATGGGAAAACTTGTTCCTCTTATTTACCTTGTAAAGCCTTCTAAACTTAGTTTAATAATTAATGGATCTGTATATGCATTTAGTTGGTTGATTTTATTTGTAGGTGTATATTTGTGTGGTCGGGAAGGACTTGCAACTGCTGAAAGATTGTATTATGATTTTCAGAGAAAGTCAATTAATCAGGTAAAGACTCATACAAAAAAGGGTTATAATCATATTAAGAAACGCACTAAACATAGTTATTCTCATGTTAAAACTAGTGTAAATAAATTTGCTAAACATAAAAAATAATTGTTTTTAATAATTGTTTTTAAAGAATAGAATTCTTACAACTAATATCTATGATTTTTTATTTTTCTTGTTTTTTTTCTGTTTATCTCGGATGATTTACATTATTTTATGAAAATTTAACATGATAAATATTTTTTTTCCAATCAATAATGCCAAACATTAAAAGTTGGTTTTACTTGATACTCCTTAGTTGTTTTTGTGCGCACTCAAACTCCAAAAATTTTACAGGCAGCAATTTAGATCTATTGGGTTTGCTGTAATATTGCATAAAAATTTATGGGGATGTAAATATGATTCAAAAAATTAATAGTTCTTATGAGCTAAATAATAATTTTATTAAACAGGATTTAGCTAGCAAAACAAATTTGAGTATTAAATCGCTAAAGTTGTTGTCCAGTCTAAGAGAAAATTCTAGAGAAAAATTAACATCTATTAGCAAGACTACAAATATTCCTGTTTCAACTTTGTTTGATATTTTAAAAGAACTTCAACATTCTACAATCACAAAGAGCACTGTTCTTTTAAATTTTTCAAAATTAGGGTATCATACTAGGGCTCAAGTATTTATTAAATTAAAAAATGACTCTGCTACTAATACAAATAATAGAGATGAATTAGTGCAGCACTTAAATTGTAATCATTCTGTAAATAATATTTATAAAATAAATAATGGTTGGGATTTTATAATAGAAACTGTTCATAAAAATATCAGGGAACTCGACGAGTGTTTAGATAATTTGAATAAGCGATTTGGAATTCAAAAACAAGAAATTCATTATTTGATTGATGATATTAAACGAGAGGGTTTTAGTGTGGGTGCTAACTTTGCATGATTTATTAGCTAGCTAACATTATTGCAAGTATTGCAGGGCCAAATGTACAACTATAAACATAAACTAGTGCAGATATGATTTTTAATATTTTATATTTTGTTGAAAATTTAAAGAAAAAAAGGTGAGCAGAATCATAAACTGCTTCTGCTCGTTATAGTGTTCTGACTGAATTTAGTTTGTAACTATTATTATTAATTATTTACAACTTTATCAATCACAAATATATAACAGTCTCCATTTGAAAAGTTTATTTGTTCATGAATTCTATCCTTATTTTTTTTATAATTTGGAATTTCTTTATATAAAGATTTGCCATAAGTCTTTTCTCCAATCATTTTTTGTTTATTAAATTCCTTCATTTTTAGTGTGTCTTTAGCAATAAACTCTGCAATATTTTGAATTACAAAGGGGGTGTTATCTTGTGAAGGATAAAAATTTCCTGTAATATGATTTTTACAAGAACCCATAATTACTGGATTCTGAGTTCGTCCTACAACATATCTTTCATTTTGTTGTGCATGTTCGAGATATAATTTAAAAGCACCACTTTTTTGATATTCTTTTTCAACAGCCACACCGTCTAAATACAAAATGTTTTCAGAACCAAATTTAAGTTTCTTTGTTGTTCCAAAGCCAATTATTTGTTCGCCTGATCTGAATAAATATAAATTTTCTGAACCAATGGTGTGATTTTTTACATCCTCATAGGTCATGTCTGATTCAAATGCAGAGCAAGCAATTTTTTTAAACGTGTTGATATCTTCTTCATTATCATAAATTGATTTATCTGTTACTTTTTCTAAGGTGATTTGGTCGTTATAGCTCAATTTATTTGTTACTTCTTCTAATACTATCTGGTTAGTACACTTTGATTCATCAACTACTGTTTCTAATGCCATTTGGGTTGTCATTTTTTCTCTCCACTGTTTGTTTTTTCAGTTTTTATTTTATTTTTTTTATTTATCTCGCCTATTTTTATTTAGTTTTGATTAATGGTCTACAGTTTATTCGGTGAGTTCTTTTAAAGAGAATATCGTGATTTATTTCGGCTATTTTCCGGCCTATTATCGACGGTATTTAAACAAAATAGTGCTTGCTCGAAATCTTTCCGGCAAAATTCAGAAAACCTTTTTTAATCAAATAGTACTTTATTTTTGTTGAAATGAAAAAAACTGACTTTATGATTTTAGAGGATTTAAGACTTGATGCAAGATCGAGCCTTTCTAACATTTCCAAAAAAATAAACATGCCCCCTTCTACTATTTATGATCGAATCAATAAATTTAGAAAATCAAATATTATTACAAGATATACAACATTAATTGATTTTCCCAAGTTAGGTTTTAATCATCATGCAAAAATTGCTCTTAAAGTTAATAGAGATCAAAAAGAAGATCTTTTAAATTTTTTAAATAACCAATCTTGTATTAATTCTTTTCATGAAATTAATCATGGTTTTGATTTTTTCATTGAAACTATTCATGAGGATATTAAGTCTTATTCTGATTTTACAGACAAACTAAAAAATGAATTTGATTTTATCGAATTCAATGAATATCAAGTTACTAATGTAATTAAGACTGAAGTTTTTTCTGTTTAGATTAAATAATTTCTAATTCGGATATCTTCCGACTTTTTCCGAATAAGTTTTTAAAATAATAATGTGTTTTTTAACTTTTATTAACTGGAGGTGTTGGAGGATAAAATGGCTGAAATATACAAAGCTGCTAAAGAGTTAATTGATCAAGTTTATGCTTGTTTAGAAACTGATTTTGGAATTAATTTTGATAAAGATAGAATTGAGATTAGTTTTGATGATAAGTATCATGAGACTGAGAGAAAACATAATTTAAAGAGTATTAAGAATTATGAATTGTTTGGAAACAAAAAAAACAAGAATGAGTCTGTTGAGTCTATTTTAGATAGAATGAGAACTTCTGAAAAATTAGTTGAGGCAGAATATGAAACCTTTCATGGTGGTTGTGCAAGAGCAGTTAAATCTGGAAAAAATATGCGGTATGAAATCACTATTCAATCTATTCCTCAAGAAAAGTTTGAAGAGAAAAAGTCTATGTTTGTAGAGTATATTGCTCATGAGTTAGGTCATATTTTTATGTATGAAAATAAAAAGTCTGCACGTAAAGAAATGAAGTATTGTGGAAAAGTTAATGCATTTAGAGCAGCACTTCTTAAACAATTAGAATTATATAATGATTCTGTTGATTATTTTCAAGAAAAACAGAATTCATTTCAAAGTTATTCTCGAGATTTAGATTTTAAATTGTCCCAAGAAGATATTTTAGCCTCAAATCCTTTGGACAATATTCGAGTTTATTCTTCTTTACTTAATATGAAGAATGTTTCTAAACTATTAAGTATTAGTAATATGAGCAATAAGTTTACAATCGAGAGGAATGAGAGTGATAAAAAGCGTGATGCTATGTTTAATAAACATGTCAAATTAAATCCTGTTGCAAAAGCATATTTTTCTTCTCCTGCAGTAGAAGATTTTCAAAAAATTTTGGATGATGAACATGCAACAAGAGTAAAAGATGCAAAGGAAAAATATGATCCTCATTTTGATAAATTAGCATCATCAATTGATTCGTTTATTGATTCAATGGAACGAACTAAACTAAGATATGATCATTTAAAGGAAAAAAAGCCAAAATTCAAATCGTCTAGTTTTGTAGATGAAGGTTTTTGTACTTATCTTGGTTTGGCAGTTTGTGCGAATTTAACAGAAGAGAAGTTTGGAGATTTGGTTAAATCTAAATTAGAAGGAAATAAATATAATGTAACACTTCTACCTTATACTGGAGGTCTTAGTTTTTTTGCAGGGATTAATAATTTTGCTCTTGCAAAGAAATTAGCACTTAAGCTTAAAGATAATAAAGCACTGGTTAAGTATGCTAAGAGATTAGACAAAAATCTAAAAAGACAAAATAAGTAACTCTTAAATACTTTTATTTCTTTTTTATTTATTATGAACACATCAACTAATCAGGGTGGTTGCCCCTGGCAACGTTATTGAATTCTTATTACTAGTTTCACATATCTCTGATTGTTTCTCATCTATAATAGAAGTTTTTCCATTCTTTTTTTTCTATAATAAGGTCGAGCGTTGGCGTAATTAGACAACCAAAACTAAATAGATCTATCGTCGATAAACAAGGCGATTTTTAAAATTTTTAAAGCACTAATTAGCAACTGCTATGTGCAATTTATAATGAAAAAATAGTATTAAGCGAGGTATAAAAAATGGTATTTACAGATTTATTAAATCAAGAATATTTTAGACATTTAGAGTATAAAAAAGAAAATTGTAAGATTGATTTGATTAGAAATCCGAGTAGTTTTTTTTCAGATTCTGAAAAAGTTAATCTAACTAATTGTTTACTTGCAGTAGCAAGGGATGGTTTTGGCAGCTTAATTCCAAAATCAGAGGTTGAGAATAATTTGTTTCATGCAGATGCAGTTTATTTGATAGAACATCAAAATGAATTTAAGGGTTTTTGTTCTTACAAATTTTTAGATTTTGAAAATCAGAAATTATTGTTTCTAAAAGGTGTTGTGATAAAGCAAGAACTTCAAGATTTAGGTTTGTTTTATGAAATAAACAACAGAGTGTTAAAGCAAAATGAACTTTCAGATACAGAATTTGATTATTTAGTTATGCGAACTCAAAGTCCTGTTGTTTATTCGGCGTCTGAAACGATAGTTAAGAATCTTTATCCATCAAAGGATATTTTGAGTAATCCAACACCTGTTAGCATAGATAAAATAATGGATCATTTTGTTGGTTTGTCAGGACTCACTCAGAAAGATTCTCTTATTCGTGGTTTGTATGGTCGTTGTTTATATGCTAAAACCCCTAAACATAAGAATGCAAATAATCTATTTAATAATATTTTGAGAGTAGATTATGACGCAGGTGATGCTGTTGTTTTGGTTGGTAAATTATAGAAACTAATAAACTATTTTTTTTTTTTATAATTTTGAATAATCTAGTTTTATTTGTGTTTTTGGGAGTGTATTTATTGCATCATCTATTTTTTTTTTGTATTGTTCTAGATATGTTGTTCCTAGTTTTGTTCGTTCTTCATTCACTTTTTGAAAATATTCTTTTTCCCTATCTGCAGGGCCATAATATCCCTGCCATCCATAGTATCCACCCATAATTATCAACTCCTAATGTTATTAATAGTAATGATGGTTTAGTTGTTTAAATATCTTTTTTAACTTTTTCCAGATATTTTCCGATTTGATAATAAACTCAAGAATTAGCAACTTGTTTCTTACGAGGAATATATGTTTTTATCATATACTCTCCTTTTTCAGTATATCCATTTTCTTCATACATTTCTTTTAGTGTTCTTTCTCCTAATGGTGTAAATGTGTCCATGTGTTTGTATTCTTCTTCAAAAAAATCAACCATGTCTTCAAGCATTGAAAAACTAAATTTTAGCATTTCTTTTCCATGGCCCATTCTGTTTTCAAATGTAAATATTCCAAAGTCTACTTTGTTATAATCCCAGAATCTAATATGATTTACTGCAAGTACTTTACCTCTACTATTTTTTTTGCATATTGTATATTCTTCTCTATTAGGTCTTGATCTTACTTTCTCTACGCAATACTCACCTTGATTGTATTTAAATTCTGGTTTGTTGTTAGAATTAGGCATAGTTACCTCTTATTTAGCGATAGAAAATAAAAAAATTACTGTGATTCTCTGTTTTCAACTTCTTTTTGATATCCTTGCACAATTAGTTTGTTAGTTTTCTTTATTACAAATGCTTCGTCTAAGTCATTCACAACAATATCATTTCCTTCTAAATAGTAAGATACATTTAGTCTTCGTATTCTTACTTTTTCTATGTCTGGAAACTCTAGTGTTTTTGTTGGAAATTCTTCTGTTTTGTGCGGGTTGTTGATCTCAAAAAATCTTATCACTACGGTTTTATAGTCGTTACCTTCTTTTCTAGGTAGTCTTCCTATCAACATACTTTTTGCTTGTACTTTGATTTTTTCAACTTCATTTGATGGGTTTTCGGTTTCCATAAGTTGTAAGAATTCCGGCTTGTATTTAAATTTTACTAACTTAATGTGTAATTTAACTAGTCTTCTTAAGCACTCTATTCATTGTTTTTAGGCAAATTAAGAGTTTATTTTTAAAATAGAGAATTAGTTACACTATTGCAGCTGTTTGCACATCGTCAATTTCTTGTATTTTATTAATAACTTCTTCAAGTTTTTTGTCATCTGATTCATCAACTTTAAACGTAAGTATTATTCTTTTCTTTCGTGGTCTTGTGTTTACTGATTTTACATTGATTTTATTTGATGCAAATAATGTTAATATTTTTGCAAGTATTCCTGGTTGGTCATTGATAAATACTCTTATCTTTTTTATTTTAAGTTCTTCTGGTTCAATCCAACTTAGTTTTACTTCTTTTTCTGAATCTAGTGAATGTACATTGATACAATCTTTTTTGTGTACACTGATTTTTTTATATTTCATATAAAATCCTGATATTGGATCGCCGATTTTAAATTCACAGCATTTTCCAAGTTTTAGCAAGTTCTTTTTACCTGCGTCTTTTCCTTCTATTTTTATGTAGTTTACTAAAGGTAATAAATTATAATCCTCTTCATCATCTTCTTTTTTCTCTCGTCCTCGTTCTAATTTTATTTTTAGGTATACTCTTATTTTACTTCTTGCTTTAGAAGTTCGTGCAAAGTTTAGCCAGCCTCTTGAGGGCTTTGCATTATTTTGTGTTATTATTTCAACTACATCTCCGCTGTGTAGTTCTTCGTCGAGTGGAACTCCTTTATTATTTACTTTTGCTTTGCTGCACTTGTGTCCTACATTTGTGTGTACTGCATATCCAAAATCCACAGGTGTTGCACCTTCTGGCAAAGATATTGGATCTCCTTTTGGTGTAAATACTATTATTTCATTTTCAAACAAGTCTATTTTTAGACTTTCTACAAATTCAATTGCATCTTTTGATTTTCTTTTCCAGTCGAGTAGTTGTTTTAGCCATGCAATTTTTCGATCAAAGCTTTTGTCTCTTTCTGTTCCTTTGTATCTCCAGTGTGCTGCAATTCCTTCTTCTGCAATATGGTGCATTTCTTCTGTTCTGATTTGTACTTCAAGTAGTTTTTTCTTGTATCCTACGGTCATGTGTATTGATTGGTATTGGTTTGCTTTTGGATGTGCAATATAATCTTTAAATCTGTTTGGATGTGGTTCAAATAATGAATTTATTATTTCAACTGCTTTGTAACTATCAGATACATTTGCAGTAATTATTCTAAATGCAATGAGGTCATATATCTCGTCGAATTTTTTATGTTTACTTGTCATCTTTTTGTAAATAGAATAAAAGTATTTTGCTCGACCTTTTACCTCTGCTTCAATTCCGCCTTTTTTTAGTGCATCAGAAATTTCTTTTTCTAATTGGTGTGTTACCTTTTCTCTTTCTCCTCTTTTTTCTGAAATTTGTTCTCTGAGCATAGAATATGTTTTGTAATCAAGATATCTTAGTGATAAATCTTCTAGTTCTCCTTTTAGCATCCACATTCCGAGTTTGTGTGCTATTGGTGCATAGATTTCAAGGGTCTCTTTTGCAATTCTTTTTTGTTTGTCTTCTCGAAAAAAAGATAGTGTTCTCATATTATGTAGTCTGTCTGCAAGTCGAATTACAATTACTCTTACATCTTTTGTTGTTGCAAGTAATATTTTTCTTAGATTTTCTGCTTTGTATGCTTCTTTTGTTTCAAATTGTATTCCTTGTGTTTTTGTAAGTCCTTCTACTAGTCTAGCTATTTCTTCTCCAAATTCTTTTTTTATATCGTCAATATTATATTTTGTATCTTCTGCAGTATCGTGAAGTAGTGCGGCACATATTGTTGCAGTATCTGCTCGAAGGTCAATTAGAATTATTGCAGTTTGAAGTGGGTGGATAAAAAATGCTTCTCCTGATTGTCTTTTTTGTCCTTCATGTGCTTTTTGTGCAAAATGGTATGCTTTTGAAATTAGTTCAACATCTGCATTAAGATTATTTGCTTTAACTTCTTCTATGAATTCTTCAAATGTTGGAAGTTTTTTTTGAAATGCCATGTGGTGATCAAGAAAAAATATTTGTTCTTTATATGAGTTTTGCCTATTTTAGCCCAAAACCTTTTTAAATCACCTATTTTTCACTTCTATTATGATTTGTTTAGGAATTGAGTCAACAGCTCATACTTTTGGAATTGGTATTATTGATGATTCTGGTAAAAAGTATGCTAATGAGCGTGTTTTATTTTCAACAAAGGAAGGCGGCTTAATTCCTTCTAAAGTTGCAGATCATCATGTTGAGAAATTTAGGGATATTATTAATTCTGCTTTAGAAAAAGCTAATCTGACGCTCGCAGATATTAATTTAATTTCTTATTCTCAAAGTCCTGGTATTGGCAATTGTTTACGAATCGGTGCTGCAGTTGCAAGATCATTAGCTCTTCTGTACAACATTCCTTTAATTGGTGTTAATCATTGCATTGCTCATCTTGAAATTGGAAAACTTATGAGCAAAGCTAAAGATCCTGTTTTCCTTTATGCATCTGGTGCAAATACTCAGGTGATTGCATATGAAGGTGGAAAGTATCGTGTGTTTGGTGAAACTTTAGATAATGGTGTTGGTAATTTTCTTGATGGTTTTGCGCGTTACATTGGTCTTGGTTTTCCAGGTGGTCCTAAAATTTATGAACTTTCTTTAAAGCACAAAGAAAAATTTGAAAAATTAAACAAACCTGTTGAGTTAATTGAACTTCCTTATGTTGTTAAAGGAATGGATGTAAGTTTTGGTGGTTTATCTACAAATTTAAAACAAAAATTTGATTCAAAAAAAGATTCATTTTCAAAAGAAGCCTTAGCATTTAGTTTACAAGAGACTGCTTTTGCAATGCTTGTTGAAGTTAGCGAAAGAGCAATGGCTCACTGTAACAAATCCGAACTCCTTCTCGGAGGTGGTGTAGCATGCAACATTAGACTTAAAGAAATGTGCAAAATCATGGCAAAGGAAAGAGGAGCAGAATCATATGATCTTCCAATTGAAGTAAACATCGATAACGGTTTAATGATTGCGTGGCTTGGAGTACTAATGCACAAAGCAGGAGGAGAAACCAAAGTCGAAGATGCCGATATAAAACCTTATTTAAGAACTGATGATGTTGATGTTTATTGGTGAATTGTTTATGAAACTTATTAAAGAAAATAACAAAGGCAAGACGTTCGACGCAGAAGATTTTAAAATATGTTATAGAGTTAAAGATTCTGTTTCTGGAGATAATGAGATTAATCCTAAAGAAATTATTTACTTAATTACAGGTTCTATGCAATTAACAATAGAAAATGAAACCAAAACAATATCTGCTCCTGAGAAAATTATGATTCCAGAAAAAACATATCATAAAATAAAAGCTTTAACTGATATTAGTTTTATTATGTTCAATTAACTAAAATGATACAAACAATGAATGATGAAAAATTTATGAGATTAGCAATTAAAGAAGCTAAATCTTCAGAAGGAAAACATAAAACAGCGTATGGTGTTGTAATTGTAAAAAACAATGAAGTTATTTCCAGCGCGTGTAATATTGCAAAGAAAACTAATGATCCAACTGCGCATGCAGAAATAATTGCAATTAGAAAAGCATGTGAAAAACTTAATTCTCGCGATCTTTCAAGTTGTGTTGTGTATTCAACTTGTGAACCTTGTCCTATGTGTTTTTCAGCACTTTTTTGGGCTAAAATATCTAAGATAGTTTATGGAATTAGTATATCTGATCTTATAAATTTAAATCGTAGGCAAATTAATGTTAGTTGTGATTTTCTAAATAAAAATAGTAATTCAAAAATAGAAATTGTTGGTGGATTTCTTAAAGAAGAATGTTTTGAACTGTTTAAGTGAGAAATTATTTAAATCAGAACTTCTAAACTACTTATTACTATGAACAAACTTGCAATTGACATTGTATTGCTGCCTCCAAAAGAAATTATGGATCTTGTTATTTCTATTAATAGAGCAGCGTTTGAACGTGGCAAGGGAAGATTTAAAATGAGTGAATCTGATTTTGTTCCGCATATTTCTTTAACTATTGCATGTATTAATGAGGAAGATTTAAATCAAGTAATTGAAAAAGTTAATTCTATTTTTAAACTTCAAAAACCATTACAACTAAAACTTACTGGAATAAAATTGTACGAAAGAGATGATGGCAAACGAGGTTTTATAACTTTGGATGTTTCTAACGAATTAAAAAATCTTCATAAGTCTATATTAACTTCAATAGAAAACAAACTTCAAAAGTGCACAGATTCAAAAATGCTCGTCGATGGAGAAACTACAGGTCTTAGTACTACTTCAAATTTGATAATTAATAATTATAAAGAAAAATTTGCATATTCTAATTACCATCCCCATATTACTTTATGTTCTTTTGATTCAGATTTATTCGCAAAAGACATAAAGTTCCCAATAAATTTCACAGCAAATAAATTAGCTATTTTTCAATTAGGTGATGGTTGTACTTGTAGAAAGTTATTATTTGATTACGATTTAAAATAAAAATGTCTAAAAATACATACATATTACCAATTAACAAAAAAGATATTAACTAATTGCCTCCTCCCCTCTTAACCATTACCAAATTAGAATTCTTATATCCCCATTTTTTGTATATTTCTTTTGCATTGTTTTGTTCAACTACTTCTAAATATATCAATTTGCATTTCTTTATCTTAAACCAATTCTCAAGTTCATTTCTAAGTTTAGATGCAATTCCTTTTCCTCTATATCTATTTCTAACTACTAATGCATTAAAGTATCCTATTGTTTTCGTAACAAAAAATGGACTTTTTTGTTTTTTTATTGTTCCATATGCGTATCCAACAACACATTTATTTTCTTCTGCAACTAAGTATAATGAATTTCTTTCACGAATCTCTCTAAGTAGTTCTTTTTTTGAGCTAGTTACAAAATCTTTTCTTCTTTGTCTTAATAACATAAAAGCTCGATCTATTTTCTTAGTAGAAGTATCTTCAGATTTTGCCATATCTAAAAAGCAGTTATAGATTTCTTCAATATCTTTTTTTATTGCTTTTCTTATTAATACAGTCATAAAGATATATCGTATATTTATTCTATATAAATGTTATTAGAATTCTTTCAAGAAGTAATATTCCTATTTTCATAAATAACTATTTATATAACTAAAGTTTTTAATTAAAATTATGCGTATAAGAAAATTTCAAAGAAAAGATACAATAGCAGTTGCATTGATTATTAGAAACACTTTTAAGAAATTTAATAGTAAAGAATATTTCAAAAAAGACGCTCTTAAAACTTACTTAAATCATTATGATCCAAAATTAAATTCAGAAGAGAAATTATATTCTAATTTCCAAAGAACATCTATTTTTTATGTGGCTGAAGAAAATAATCAAATAGTAGGATTGATTAGAGGAATACCTGAACGGATTGTTAATCTATTTGTTGATAAAAATCAACATAAAAAAGGCATAGGTAAAAAGTTAGTTCTAAAATTTGAAAATGAAGCTAAGAAATATGTAGATAAAATTAATATTAGATCTTCTTTGTATGCATCTTCTTTTTATGAAAAAATGGGATATAAGAAAACCACAGGAATAAGAAATTTTAGAGGATTAAAAGTTTCCCCTATGAAAAAAGTATTAAACTAATTATTTTATTCTAACTCAAACTCTCTTTAAATCAATTAAGACAAAAATTTTTGACATGTTGGTTTTTTATTTTTTTAATCAGTTTCTTCTACAAATTTTTCTCCACGAGGAAAAAACAAAAGTCTATTAATTTTGATGTTAAGTTTAATAAATTTAGTAAAATATAATTATATTTCAATCAGTATTATTGCAAATATAATTAGGATAATTCCGCATATTTTACTAATTGAAATGTGATCTCTTAAAAAGAACATGCCATAAAGACTGACTGCAACAATATTTATGGCCAAAAACATAGCAGTTGCTACACCTATACTTTCGATTCTTAAAGTGGTAGCATAAAAGATAATTCCTATTATGTTAAATATTAGACCTGATAATAAAAAAATTAACCCATTGCCTCGGGCCCAACCAGCTAATAAAGCATCACCTATAGTTACACCTATTCCTGCACATATTAATGCTATGGCTATACTCATTTTCAACTACCTATATATTTTATTTTGATCATGTGCTGAAAATAGATATAATTCCATAACATCATACAAATCTCCTAATAATTTAGGCAAAGTATTTTCAGTAATTTTTTCTTTACAAATTATCAATAATTCTTCTCTAGCATTAGTTCTATTATTTTCTTCAGCAATTTTTGGTATTCCTGATTGTAAAGTACAATCATAACTTATCCAAGAACCAGGAAAATCATTGTGAGAAAAATGTCGATATCTTCCTACAGACTCGGTGAATAAATCTTTATATTGTATTACTAAATTATTTATGCTTTTAAGTCTATCAATGTCCCTTGAAGAACGGATACTGCTAATGTTAACTGCTGCAGTTTCAACTACTGAATGATTTATTAATTCTGAATCTATTAATTTTGAATTATTTATCAATTCTATCAAATTTTCCTTTAATTGGGTATCATCTCCAAAAAGTTCTGATTTTTTAGGGCGATATAATTCATCAAATGAGTAAATCAATTTGGGCACTCCTTCAAGTCTACTTTCATTCTCAATTGCTTGTTCTACGCAAATTTGTAATTGAGATTGAAATTCATCTAATCTCTCTTGTAAACTTTCTTCTAGTTCTTGTAATGTCATTTTCTTGTCTCCCCGTTTTAAGCCCGTCGGCTGATAATAATAGAAAAGTTTATATAACATATTAACTTGATGTAAAATAATTCACAAAATAATGGAGAAAAGTTAAATGGTTACGATTGCTAATTTGGTTGAGAAAATAA
Source organism: Candidatus Woesearchaeota archaeon (assembly GCA_018668595.1). Classification (GTDB taxonomy): domain Archaea; phylum Nanobdellota; class Nanobdellia; order Woesearchaeales; family UBA11576; genus JABJCP01. Next base: position 31,787 of record JABJCP010000038.1, on the reverse strand, counting down.
TTGAACAAAAGCCCTTTATGCAAGAAGCGCTTAGTAAAGGCCTAGTCAATAATGCAGCTCTAGCTGAACAGATGATTCCCGAGATTGAAAAGGAGCTCAAAAAGAAAGTTAAATTTAGTGCTGTAAATATGGCAATAAGAAGACTTTCTGAAAAATTAGAAAAGACATTTATCGCACAAGTCAAATTTGATAAATTTTCGCATATAACTGTTCGCTCAGATATTATTGAAATTACAGTATACAAAACAGAAAATCTTCAAAAGAAATTACAATCTATTTATGATTTGATTGATTATAAAAAAGGCGATTTCTTAGCAATTACACAAGGAGTAAATGAAGTAATGTTAATTATGGATAGCAAGTATAAAGAACAACTGCTTAAACTTTTTTCAAAGAAGGAAATTAAAAAAATTATTGAAGATTTAAGTAGTGTTACTATAAATATACCTCAAGAATCTATTGAAACAGTAGGGTTATTTTATATTATCACAAGAGCTTTAAATTGGGAAAATATAAATATTGTGGAAATTATATCAACCTTGACAGAGATGACTTTTATAATTAAAGAAGAAGATACTCCGAAAGCTTTTAGCACACTAAAAAATTTAATTAAAACAAACTCATAAAAATCAAAAGTTGCTTAATCTATTTAAGAAATTATTTATTTAGTTTTTCTAATCTTTCCTCTTATAAACAACTGTGTCCCCTTCAAACTCTACATATATTCTCTCTTGTTGCATTTTATTGCCGAGTCTATTTACATATTGCTTTAATGTTTCATAAAAGTCATCTGTACTTGGTGCAGGAACTCTCGGACACCATGCAAAGTTTAGATTATATATTTTTTCTCTGTATTTTTCTAAGTCAGATCTTCCTACTAGTTCGCCTTCTACAACAATGCAGGGAATAGAAGCAATTCCTTCTAAATTGAGTTCTTTATTAATTTGATCTAGGATATCTAATACTTGTGTTAAATCAAATTTTGAATCTCCTTCATAACCTACTTTGGATCCACAAGTAATTGTTCCTTTTAAATTTTTTTCAGTTGCTTCAAATTTATAATGTTTCATGTTTAATTTCAAGAACTATGTTTTATTTAAATTTTATTGTCTTCTAGGAGTTTAATTCATATTAAATATTTCTTTGGGCCAAAATGGGTAAAGTATATAAACACGTTTCATAATTTACAGTCTATGAATATTAATAAAAAACAAGTAGAACAAATTTGTAAGAAACTGAATCAAGATTTAGTTAAATTTTTTTCCCTAGCTAGTGGAAATCATAATTCAAATTATGCTATTGTTACAACTAATAAAAAATATGTATTGCGAATAGAAAATAATCCTCAATTTAAGAATTTGAAGAAAGAATACACTCTCTTGAAATATCTAAGACCTGGCTTAGGACCCGAAGTTTATTTTATTGATACATCTCATAAAATTATTCCCTTTGATTATTTTGTTGAAGAATTTATTGAGGGTAAACACCCTAAAAAATTAAATGATAAATTTATAACTTTAATGGCAAAATGGCTTAAAAAATTACATCAACAAAAGAAACCTTGCAAAAAACATTCTATGCTAAAAGCAATAAAACCTTACTTTAGAAATGTTAATAATCATAGGAATGCAATTCCTTCTAAAACAATTAATAAAATCGATTCGTTATTTAATAGAGTAACTGATTTTTGCAAGAAAAATGATGGACTTTTTGCTAACAGGAAAAAAGCTTGTTTGTTACATAGAGATTTATCAAGAGAAAACATTATTTATGATGGTAAAAAAATCATACTTCTGGATTGGGAATTTTCAAATTATAATTTTCCTGAGTGGGATCTTGTATATTTTATACAAAGTCTAAGACTCAATTCCAAACAAAAAGATTTGTTCCTAAAAACATATGGGTGCAAATCATCAAAAAAAAGCATGAAAAAATTGCTAATTATCTCCTTGCTAAACACTTGCGGAGACATTGGATATTCTGTTTGGCGTTTAGGTTTAGTTAAACAAAAAAAATTGAACAAAAAACTTAGCCCAGAGATTTCAACAAGACTTGATCTAGACATAAACAGGCTCTCAAAAATAATTAGGGAGCTAGAAAGTTAAATTCAACTCTTTCACAACACTAAAATTAATCTTTCTACACTTATTTTTCTTTTAATATATTAAATAGTTCAATTCAGTATATCAAAAGAACAATTGATGAATGGGATTTGAAAATTACTTTGCTTACAAAAAATCAAAACATCCTTAGAGATACAATTCTAGATATAAAACATAACTTAGGAAATCTTCTTAATAATTATAAAATAATTCTAATATACAAAGAACATAAAAATACTTATTTTCCAAAAGGAATTAAATAGAATTTCTAACTTCTTTTACAATATCAACAAATTCTCTAACTCTATACCTATCAATCTTCTTATGAGTATCTCCATTTTCTTTAAACACACTGCCTACAATCCCGCCATCTGCAAGTTTCAAAGACGAGTAACAATTCTCAACAGTAAGACCTGCACCAACAATCAATGGATGATCTCCAATCACAGATCTAAACTTTTTAACCTTGGAAATTGGTGTTTCTTGTCCTGTTCCTGCTCCAGTTACAACGATTGCTTCTGCTTGCTCAACTCCAGTTAATAAATCGCTTTCTAAATCTGAACCTGAAACAGGTGTATAATATTTTGGCCATACTCCGCCAAGAACTAAAACTTTATTTCTCTCTTTTACAAATTTGTAGTGGTTGTAATCTATTGAACCAGACTCATAAACTCCTGCAACATGATCTAGTTGAACAAAATCTAATTTATACTTCACAGCTAAGGGCAAAGAAATCCAAAAATTATTTGGAAGAATATTTACTCCAACTAAAATTGAAGTATCCAAAACTCTTAATACATCAACAACATCAGAAGCAGTTCCGTGATAGTTTTCAACAATCACTCCATCTATTCCTTCTTCTTCATAAATAGCGACTTCATCAAGAGCTCGTTTAACAGGATCATCTCCTGCAAGATGTATCATTCCTAGTATTGGTTTAGTGCTAAAATCCATAAAAATATTATTACAAAAGAACTTAATAAATTTTATGCTTATATTTTTTTTATTAATATAAACACAAATTTCTTTTGGTCGGTTATTTTTTCTATGTATTTTAATTTTTCTAAGTGTAATAGATCGTTTCTAGCAGTATCATAAGCAATATTATAAGCACCTCTAATTTCACTAATATCAAAACCTTTTTCTGGTTCTTTGATAAATTCTTTTAATATCTCTGCTTGTCTCAAATTGATGTCTTTTTTATTTTTTATTAAATTCATTGCCTCAGATTGTTCTTTTTGTTTCTTAGCAATATGTTCTTCCATGTCTTGTAAAGCTTCTTCAATCGCGCAAAGATTATAATTAATAAAATATGTTAGATCATTATTATCAGTTTCAGTGTAAAGGTATGCTAGACCATATTTCTTTTTCGATCTTAATATGATTCTAGACACTGCCATAAACTCAAATAACCAATATCCTCTAGACAATACATACCAATAAAATATAGTTCTTGCAGTTCTACCATTACCGTCGTTAAATGGGTGGATGTATCCGATTAAAAAATGTAAAATTATGCCTTTAATTATTGGATGAATGAATTGGTGGTCGTCATCATTTGCAAAATCACAAAACTCTTCAATTAATTTAGGTACTTTTTGATAATCAGGGGGTTTGTGATATATTTTTTCTAACTCTATAGGATCGCCGACAACAACGTCATCATTATCCCTAAATCTGCCTGAATCGTTTTCATCTTTTAATGTGTCTTTTGTAATTTCTTTTTGGAGTTCTATTATTATCTGAGGAGTTATTTTTACATTTTGCATTTTTACAATCTTTTGAATTGTTTTAAATCCATTAACAATCATTTTTTCAGAATAATTTTTTGGTTTCTTTTTCTTTCTCAAAAGATCTTTGGCAATTTTTCTAGTTGTGGCTGCACCTTCGAGCTGACTAGAAGCAATTGCTTCTTCCATTAAAGAACTGATTATGTACCTTTTGCGTCCTGACGTATGCATAGATTCTAATCCTGTTTCAAGATTTCCTGCCGTGCCTTTATCTAATATGTGCAATCTTCTTTGAGATTCATCTGTTAGCATGAATTTAAACTTCCATTTAGCAAAATTGAATATTTTAGATTGACTATTTCTAAATAATTTTAAGAAGATCCAAATATATTCGGGTTTGATGTTATTTGGAATTTTTTTATATCTTAGCTGATCCCAATGAATATATTCTGCATTGCATTTGTTCATGAATTTTTTAACTGCTGAATTTTCAACTATGTCAAAAATGTGCTCTTTATTATTTTTTAATACTTCTTGAAGTTCAGGTGGTTTTTTAGGGACTTTCATTTATCTACCAATCACAAATGAATTGGTATTATATAAATCTTTCTACCAATTTGGTAGATATTGGTAGGTTTTGGTAGTAAGTATGAACTACCAATTTGGTAGATATTGGTAGGTTTTGGTAATGGATGTTTTTTACAATAAGCATTTTTGTTATAATTTAACTGTAGAAATTATAAATTAGTTAACTTTTTTTGAAAAATCCATAAACACATCATTACAAAAGAACTTAATAAATTTTATGCTTATATTTTTATTGCTAAAGATGAATTTTATAATATTTTAAGAACTGAGATTTAAATATTTTTATATATATTTTTTCTGTGTCCTATACTGGTTATTTCGATCTTTTTTTCTTTATCATTTAGATCTGCAACCACTCTATAATCTCCAATTCTTAGCTTATAATCTTTTCTTTCGACTAATTTATCAAAAAAGCGATGAGGATTTTCTTTTGTAGACATAATTTTATTCCAAATTCTTTTAGCTAGTTTTTTTTCAATTTTTTCTAAGAATTCAATTGCTGCTCGATCAAATATTATTTCGAATTTATTTTGCGAATAGATAAATTATCTTAATGAAATTTATCTTTGAGAACTTTAATATTGCAAAGTTCTCATTACCTCCATATTTATGTGGTGGATGAGTTAAATTTGAAATGCAGAAAATCGAGCGTTTAAGATACTGCGCACTTCAGTGCGCAGAGTAGCTCGATTTTTTTCATTTTATACATCTAAAAACCTAGTCTTTTTTTTGCTTCATCTTCTGTTACAAAATTTCCAGATTTAATTCTTTTTCTAGCTTTTTCAATAGCTATTATTGTTTCTTTGCTAAGTTGAGGGTGTGTTTTTATGTTCTTTGCAATATATATCATTTTCTTAATAACTTCATCATAACTTTCATTTTTGTATTCTCTATATTGATCTAATTGTCCTTTTGTATCTTCATGAATTTTTATTGTTGTAGCCTGCATTTATATCACTGTATACTATGGTATACTCAGGTATATATAAACTTTTCGCTGTTTTGGCAAGGTTTTATTGGTTGTTAAAAGTTGAGTTTATACCTTGGCTTTTAAGCCTTATTTATTCAACTGTTTACACTAAAAACTCTGTACTTTAGTGCGGGTTTTTTATTTATTCTAATTTAAATAAAGCTCAATTTTTTTAAAAAATTTAACCAATTTCCAATAATTATTTATTATTCAAACTGGTTAATAAATATTTCCTAAGTTATATTGAAAGATTTTCTGTTATTTTGAAAATATTTCAATAGAATTAATTATATAACTTTAACGTTTTACAAAAAAAGCTTATTCTAGCTTTTCATCAAACCAACCAGCTAAACCATTATATAATTCAATAGCATTGTGATCTAAACTTTGGAGTGTCATGTTAAGATTTTTCATTGCAATTATTAATTTATTCCACCGTTTTTCAAACTTTTCTTTGATACGTTTGTTTTGCATTTCACCAGTTACTCGATCTTTTGATCGGGTAAATCTCCAGAATTCATTTGTTTGGTCTTTTTTCAATTCATTAAGTTCATCTAAGCAATGTTTAACTGTATCTAATTCTCCCATATTTATCTACCTCATTTAAACAAATCATCTATTTCGTTTCTTGTAAGTTCATTACTCGACTTATATGCTCGTTTCATTCCCGGTTCATTACCATGTTCCTGAGCGTCAATATAAGTCATTACTTTTTCAGTTTCAATTTTTGGATCAATATTAATAAGTAGTTCTCGAGGATCAACACTTCCTAACATTTTTTTAACTTCTGGTTTTGCTTGAACATAAAGTTTTAATGATTTCATTGGATCTGTAGTTAGACAGTCTAAAATCTCATCTGCAATGTTTAAATCTTCTTCTGTTACTGCCATATTCATATTACTTAACTCAATTAACTATATGAATTTTACTTCAAGATATTTTTCTTATCAATTCTTTTGCTAAATCTATTGTTGATGCGGATATTATCGGAATATATTTGTCTTGTCCTAAAACTAAATATTTTTTCTTATTAATATTAACTCCATCACGTGTAACAATCACTCCTCCTGCTTCATTTACTAAACCAAACGCAACAGCAATTTCTAGATTGCCTTTTCTTGTACATTCTAATACTAAGTCTGCAGTTCCTTGTGCTAAATCTACATAATGAATTGCAGATGACTTTTGTTGAAGAAAATTATATCCTTCTAGTTTTGATGAATAGGTATCATAAATAAGGGGGACATTTCTATTACCATCAAAGCATTCGTCAACATAAATTATAGTTGATTTATCTAATTTAATTTTAGAACTACATTTAAGAATACTTTTTTCTCCATTTTGTAATAGGAATCCTCCTTTATTTTTAATTGCATAATATAATTTGTTAGAAGAATGTTCCATCACACCACTAAAAATATAATCTTCATAAGTTGGATCTAAATTTGAAAAAATTCCAAACATAGTTCCATATCTTCCTTTTCCTCGTTTAGTTTTATAGACTATAGTTCCATCTAAACCATCAAGTACTGCTAAAAATTTAGGATTTTCTGAAAGATCAATTTGACCATGTTCTTCTGAAATTATTCGCAAAGGAATATTTGCTTTTCTAAATACGTCAATAACTGCTTTTTCCGCTTCAAGATCGCCTACTAAAGAAGTATCTCCATAAGAATTTTTTTGAACAGATTCAAGTCCTTTGTCCCCGAGTTCTTCATGAATTTTAAATGCATTTTCTAATGCTTTAATTCCCAGTCCAATTAATATACTAGCGTCATCCATATTAAAATAATTAATACCTCGACATTATAAATGTTTTTAATTATAAACATTTATATAAACCAAACTTCTCTTAAATATTATGTTTGAATTATCTACTGCATTCATAATATCCCAAATTGCTATGTTTATTGCTATGGGTTTTGATTTTTTAAGTTTGCAGTATAAAAAAAGAGAATATACATTTTTATGTTTAATTATTTCTGCAAGTCTTATTAGTGCGCATTATTTTTTATTAAATAAAATTGCTGCAGGAGTAATTGTTTTTATTTCTGTTTTAAGATTCATAACTTGTTATTTCACAACTAATAAAAAATTTTTATTTATATTCATAGCTCTTAACACAATCTCTTTATTTTTTACTTATGTAGAAATTTATGATTTGATTATATGCATTGGTTTAGTAATTTTTATTATTGGTAATTTTCAAAAAGATAATAAGTTGATGAGAAAATTAATGATGAGTGGAACATCTATATTGGTAATTTACAATTTTATTATTTTTTCACCTATGGGTGTTATTGCAGAAGGTTTATTTTTAATAAGTAATTTTGTTGGATACTATAGACATTATATTACAAAAAAAGATTAACTCACATTATAACTCATTTTTTTGTAATAAATACCACTGATTTTAGTTCGTGGTTTTTTATTAAGAAATGAAATTTAAAAAATTATTTACTTATATTTTTCACAAAGTGTTTCTAAAAAGCTAAGTCCTTCTTCAAACATTTCAACAACATCTGCTGGTGTATCTCGCCTATAATCTTGAACTTTTTCATATAGTCCGTGTGCATTTTCTTTGAGCTCTACTTGGGATGTAAAAGGTGGTTGTGTAGCAGTCGGACATATGGCTGTAATCATATCAACCATTGCCTGATTTATTTTTTCTGATTTATCTTGTTGTGCTGCTAAATACATTACTACTGCACTCGCACCCATTAGGTTTGTATAAGTAGTTAATGCGTCAACTCTAAGCTTTACTGCTTCTTTTATAGATTTTGCTGGTTCCATTTTATTATTCATTACGGATTAGTAGTATATAAAGCTTTCGTACATAAATATAGAATTCTTATTTCTCAAACTCAAGATCTCCAAGATTATAGTGGACATATATTTTGCCTGTATCTTCACTGCTTACAATAAGATCTGCAAAGCAATTTCCACTCATGTCTGCTGCACCTATTGTGTATCCTTGTTCGACCTTAAATACGGGATCTGTTATTTTTGCAAATTTTTCTTCGCCAAGGTTTTTAAAAACATAAACATTTCCAAAACTATCTTGATAAAGAATATCTTGAAGTCCATCTCCAGTAACATCTCCTGCTGCAATATCTCCAAACTTGCTGATTTCTTCAATTGTCATAATTGATTCTTTTTTTTCATGATCTGCACGAGGTGTATTTTTATGGGCATCTGTTGTAATCTTGCAACCTAATGTAAGTGTACTAACAATCAATCCGATAGTTAAATATTGTTTCATAAAAAAAAGAATCCTATAGTAATTAATAAATTTATTGACGTCACCAATTATTGACGACTTTAACTTTTCTCAAAGTATTTCTCAACAAACGGCGTAACATCTAAACTTTCAATCTCTTCACGATCAAACCATCCATATTCTGTATGGTCTTCACTTAACATTATAGTTCCGCCTTTATATTCAGAAACTAAAAACAAACTATAATTAATAGACTCAGAATCTAAATTAACTTCTCCTTCTAAAATTAATGAACTCGAAACAATTTTAAGTGCAGTTTCTTCATGAGTTTCACGAACAACACACAAACCACTATCTTCGCAATTCTTAACTTTCCCTCCTGGAAAATCCCACATTGAACTAAAAAACTTAGAACTAGCTGATCGTTTAATCAATAAAACTTTTTCACAATCTAAAATAACTGCTTTTGCAACTTTTATCATAACTTAAATAATATCTATAATCTATAAATAGTTTTCCATTAACAAAAATTTATATAGAAATACTTTGTTTATACCATCATGGCATTAATTACACAAATAATTGGTTTCACTGCAGCAATTGTTGGAACTGCATTAATGCTTCCTCAAGTTATTAAATCTATCAAAACCAAAAAAGTAGATGATGTTTCTCTTGGAATGGTTCTATTATATTTTTTTAATTGTTTACTCTGGTTAATATATGGCGCACTTATTATTGCATGGCCTGTTATTGTATGCAATTTTATTGCTTTATTAATTAGTATTATTCAATTAGTTATTAAATTAAAATATAGTTCAAAATAAAATATTCTTATGCTTATTAGAAACATTTATATTTTCAATTTAATTCTGTGCTTGAATGATCCAAACAATTAAAATTAGAGCTCATCATTTACTTTGTATTCCTAGATTTTATCGTGGAGGTTATGATGAAGAATTTGCGCTTAACATGAAAAATATTTGTATGCACATTAGAAATCATCCTGACGCAAAAATCAAAGTCGTTGTAGGAGAACTAGATGATTTATGCAAACCTTGTCCTCATAAACATAACAATGATTGCATTCAATCTAAAAAGATTGGCAAGTGGGTTATATCTCAAGATAAAAAAGTTGCTAAATTCTTAAAAATTAAACCAAATTCAATTCACAAAGCTAAAGATATTTTTAATCTTGCTTTAGAAAAGGTAAATAACACAAATATAAGTTTTGTTTGTAAAGATTGTATTTTTCTTTCAAACTGCATAGATGTAGGTATCAATAATTCTTTTAAGAAAGATTTAAACAAAAAATAAAAAATTTATTCAATCAAAAAACATTCTTTTGACTAAAGGTAGTCCTGTGATTATTGCAAATATTAAATACCAATACCAATCAAGTTTTTGTACTGTTTCTAAAAATGCAGGCCAAAGGGTTATTAAAGTTAAGGTTGCAAAAATTGCTGCGATCTGAGCTAATTTAACATCATACCATTTGAATTTTTTCATAATATCTTCTGCCCATTTAATAAATCCCATTTTTTTACCTCTTTTTTTCAATCCACTCAATAAATTTATCTGCGACTTCCAAAGCATTATTCTTTACTCCGTCAACCACATAATAATCCTCTTGTAAAAGAACTTCTGCTTCTATGTGTTTTGCCCAGTTAATATTATCTTGAATTTCTTTAGCATCCCAGTTTCTACTAGATAATCTTTTTTTAATTTCATCAGAATCAATATGAATAAATCCATAATGCATATTAAGAGAATTATCATATTCAGAAGAATTCTTAATTTCAGACGGAACACTAACTCCGCAAATTATTGTTGATTTTCCATCCTGAGCATATTCTTTTGCTTTCTTTAACCAAGAATCAGTTCGATCACGACGCCATTTCTCATCTGCATTCGGAGGAACGCCTCCCTCGTCAAAATCATGCACCTCTACATAACTCAGGTTTTCATGGAGATTTTCAACAAGTGTTGATTTTCCTGATCCACTAGTTCCAGTTATAAAAAATACTAAAGGTTTCATTTTGTTATTCTCTATTAATTTAGCATATCAAACGTTTTTTCTTTTAAATCTCCTGTACAGTACTTCCAAATATTTGTTTCATCAAGACCTGTAGAGTCTGCAAATAAATCTAGTTTAGATAATGGTATGTTACAATCTAAATAAACACCTTCTAATTCAGGAGCTATGCTTCCAATAACTTTTTCATAAAATTTACAGTGAGTGTCTGTTTTTTTGAGAGTCATTTCAATAATATTTAGATCACTGTCTAAAGTAATTTTAGAATTAGTGCAATTTCGTTTATACTGTTTGATTGTATCTAAACAATCTTTGTTTTCTGTGGTGTCGCAATAAAGATCTATTTGATTTGAGGAAATAACATTTTCTATTTTGTCACATCCAGAACTAAATATTGAACAAACGAGCAAAATAATAAAGAGGTAAGTCAATTTCATTATTAAAAAATCTCCTTTTTTATTTTTCCACATTTCATACATTTATACTTTTGAGAAAAATTTCCACTTCCTTGGTTTTGAGGACCCATATATTTTTGCCAAACGTGGATGCCTATCCTGCATTTGAGTTTAGAAAACATTTTTTCATCCACCATTCTTTGCTTTTATACTATCAAGAACTTTTTTGTTTCCTTTCCAGTCTAGTACTTCTGCAAGAACTTGTGTTATTGTCTCAACGGGAATTATCTTAATAGTCTTAAGCTTGTCAGGACTAATTACTATGTCTTTCATATTGCTTTTTGGAACTATTACTTTTTTAATTCCTGCTTCAATCGCAGCTTCTACTTTTGAACTTACTCCGCCTATTGGTAATACATCTCCTCTAACAGAAAGACTTCCAGTCATTGCATATTCTTGTTTTATTGGGATTTTTTTGAGTGCAGAAATTATTGTTGTTGCAACTGCAATAGATGCACTATCTCCTTCTACTCCTTCGTATGTTTGTAAAAATTGTACATATACATCATATTTTTCTTTTAAGTCTTCATCAAAGAAGTTTTTAATTATAGCACTTACGTTTATGATTGCTTCTTTTGCAATTTCTCCTAATTTTCCTGTTGCAATAAATTGATTTTCTTTTCCGCCCTTAGTTACTTGTGATTCTATAGGTAGTATTATTCCACTATGTGCACTTCCACTGCCCATGACTGCCAGTCCATTTACTCGTCCAACAAGTCGACCAGAAGTAATAATAACTTCATATTCTTTTTTACGTTCAATAAATTTGTCTGCCATTTGTTTTTCTAGAGTTCTTGCAACTGTTTTTGCATTAATTACATGTTCTTTCAAAACAAGTTTAGATTTCATTTCAATTGCTAAGTCTCCTGCTGCTCGAACAAGTCCGCCAAGCTCACGCAGTCTTAAAGTCAAATGATCTTTTCTGTTTGCACGTCGTCGTGCTTCTTCAATAATTGCTTCTACTGCTTCTTTTGAAAAGTGAGGTATTTTTTCATCTTTGCTTACTTCTTGTGCTACAAATTTTGCTATTTTCCATCTGTTAGCAGTTGTATCTAGCATTGTTTCTTTCATGTAGATTTCATAACCATATCCTCTTATACGAGAACGTAGGGCTGGATGCATATTTCTTATTGTTTCTACATTTCCAGCAGCAATTAGTACAAAGTCACAAGGTACTGATTCTGTTCGAACCATAGCGCCTGCACTTCTTTCACTTTGTCCAGTAATAGAATGTTTTCTTTCCTGCAAAGCAGAAAGTAATTCTTGTTGTGTGTGAGGTTGTAGTGTTGCAACCTCGTCGATAAATAGTACTCCTTTGTTTGCTTTGTGTATCATTCCTGCGACTACTCTTTCATGTGCAGGTGTTCCAAGTCCTCCACTTTGAAATGGATCGTGTAAAACATCTCCAAGAAGTGCTCCAGCATGTGCTCCTGTTGCATCAAAGAATGGTGCTTGATTTTTTCCAAAGTTATCTACTATTACTTTTGGTGCTGAGCTTTTTCCTCCTGGCATTTTTTTCCCAAGATTTAAAAATATTACAAACGCTCCAAGAAATATCATTGATCCAATAAACATTGCTGCAAACATTACATCTGAATTATAATGGCTACGAGCCCACCATGGAGCTATCATTGCAATTATTACTAATACAAACATGAGGATGTTTTGATTTTTGAACATATTACCTGCATCTAGTCTGCTTTTTGCAACTAAATTACGACCTTCTCCTGCATTTACAGATCTTATTAATGGAGCATTTTCATCATTAGGATTTGCAAATGAAACTAAGTCTACTAATTTTTCTTTTGGTAACAACTCTGCAAGTGCAAGTCCAAGCATGCTTTTTCCAGTACCGGGTTCTCCAATTAAGAATAGGTGTCGTCTTTGTTTTGCTGCTTTTTTTACAACTTCTACTGCATCTTCTTGTCCTATTACTTGATCGACTATGCTTTTTGAAATATCAATTTGAGAAGTATCTTTGAGTTTAGCTAGGCTTTTTACTTTAGCTATGATTTCTTTTTTGACAGCTTTTGATTTAGCAACTGCAATTTTTTTAATTTCTTTTTTCTTTACAAGTGTTTTAGCACTTTTTTTAGTTGTTTTTGCCATATATCTACTCCAAAATATAAGTCATATTTAAAAGTTATTACTATGTATTAATCTATATCACTATGTATTGAACTATTCATTCATTATTCATCTATTTATTTTGCCCCAGATCACAAGATCTACATATTTTTCTTTACCCTTAGAAGTTTTTCTGTAGACTTGTTTTTTCATTAGCCCTTCTTGTTTGAATCCTGCTTTTTCCATCACTCTTCCTGATGCAGACATGTCTGAGTCATTATCTCCCCATATTTTCTTAAGTCCTAATGAATTAAACCCATACTTAACTGCTAACTTCGCAGCATTTGTTGCAATTCCGCGACCCCAATAATCATAGGCAATATAATATCCTATAGAATAAGCTTTCATTCCGCGCGCAGGATCTTCTAAAAACACTTGCCCCACAACAACAGAGTCATATATTATTGTAAATGCATATCCTTTTTTTTGTTTCCAATATTTCAAACTATTTTCAATGTCCTTTTTCGCACATCTTAAAGTATAAGGACTAGGAATGTCTGTCAGATTATTAACAACTCTATCATCATCTAATATCTTACTAATTGCAGTAGCATCGCTCATCCTACTTTTTCTTATTTCTACTTTGCCTAATTTTAATTTGGGTTTCATTTTTACCTCTGATATTTACTTTTCCAAACTCATAATTTCTTTAATTTCTTCAAAACTTTTTGCACTAGTCAATAAATGACGAAATTTAGTTGCGCCAGTAATTCCTTTGGTGAATGTTTGCGCATGTAATTTAACAGACTTCAAACCAAGACCAAATTCTAAAGCTAAATCATAATATTCATTAAACATTTTAAATCTGTCTTCGACGGTAATAGATTCATATTTTCCATTCTTAAGATAATCATTTATTTGTTTGAACAAAAAGGGATTTCCCATTGCTCCTCGACCAATCATAACATAAGAACACCCTGTTTCAGAAACCATTCTTTCAAAATCTTTAACAGTACATACATCTCCATTTCCAGATACAGGAATATCAACAGCATTAACAACATCTTTGATTACATTCCAATCTGCTTTTCCTGTGTATCCTTGTTTTTGTGTTCGAGCATGAACTGTCAATAAACTAGCACCTGCTTCCTCACACACCTGCCCAATCTTAACGGCATTAATTTTCTGTCTAGAAATCCCGCTTCGAATTTTGCAACTTACTGGAACAGAAACACAACCAACTACTGATTCTACTATTTCCTTGACCTTAGCAGGTCTTTCAAGCAGCGCACTTCCTGCGCCCTGTCTAATTATTTTTGAAGCAGGACATCCAAAATTTAAATCTATCATTTCAATATCAAAAGAATCCATGCAATATTTTGCAGCTTTAACTAAATTTTCGGTATTTTGTCCAAATAATTGAACACATCTAGGAGAATCTTCATGATCAACATCAATAAGTTTAATTGTTGCTTTATTCTCTCGAGATAATGCATTTGCAGAAATCATTTCAGTAACTGCAAGACCGCAGCCATAGTGCCGACATAAAACTCTAAATGCAGCATCTGTATATCCTGCGAGTGGTGCTAATAATGCAGGTGATTTAAATTTAGGAATCTTTCTCATATTATTCATCTATATATAACTCCTTATTATGTTTTTCTATTTCCAAAAATCCTTCAACTCCGTCGAAAATTTCTCTAATTTTTTACCGCAAAGCTTTTATTCCTAAAAAAATAAATTATTATCTATGAAAGAATCTATTTTAATTAAAGTTTCAATCAGTTGTGCATTGATAGGTTTACTCTCCTTATTTATTTTGACTAAAGAAATAAACGAATCTTCATTCTCAGATTTTTCAAATATTTCTGTTGAAAATCAAGATCAAAATTTAGATCTTTGTGAAGACGGATTTATAGAACTAACAGGTATTGTCAAAAAATCAACTAATTATAATGGAACTTTATTTCTAAACATAAAACAAGAACAATCAATAGAAATTGTTGCATTCAAGTCGCCTCATTTTACGCCAGAACCTGGAGATTTGATTCAGCTTAGAGGAAAACTAGAAGATAATTCTATCATTGCAGATGAGATAAGACGTTATCCTAATTAGCAATTATCTAAATTTTATTAATAACTTTGCTCAGGGCATTCATTAATAGCGCAGGTTCATCGTCTAGAAAACCTTGTTCTGTCGTCTCTTTATTCTATGAAAATAACCAAAAACTTTATAAAGAATACATTTTATTTATATCTAAAATACGTTTTTATACGTCTTAATAATTAACAATAAAATATAAACCGTGGGGTGATTTAATGAAGCTACGTTATTTAGTTATGCTTGTAGTATTACTATTGGTTGTAGGTTGTGGTTGTGAAACTACTCCAGAACCAGCATCTGCTTCTGAACCATCGGCTCCAGCACCTGCAGCACCTGTTGCAGAACCTGAACCAGCGCCTGCGCCTATTGCGCCTGCTGCTGAACAAGGAGTGCCTGTTGCTGTTGATGAAGAAGGAGTTCCAGTAGAAATGCCTGAAGCTGGTGAAGGTACAGAATTAACAAACGAACTTGAAGCTGAAGATGAAGAAAAAGGAATTGCAGTTGACGCAACACCTGATAGTACTGAGTTTTCAGAAGTTGTTTGTGCAGATGGCGCAATCAGTGTAAAGCTAGTTAATGCTGGTGAAGGTGATTGGGTTCTTGCAAAAACTGATGGCAAGAAAATTAATGTCGGTATTATGAATAGAGGTCTTCCAGATCCAACACCTGGTTGTGCAAAAGCAGTTCTTGCACCAGGAGAATCAACAATCTGTTCAGAAATTGACATGGGAGTTTATCCAGGAGAAAATAGAGTTGCTATTAACTCTCCAGATGGAACATTTGTAAGAATTGTTAACTGCCCAGAATTAGAAGCAGAAGTTTAATTTTTTTCTTTTTTTTATCTCTTATTTTTTTTTGATTTAGTTCTTGATAACAATCAATGTTTCAATCATATTTAATTTCTAAATAATATTTAATAAATCATAAGTGATATTTGCTTTTAATCTCATTTACTTTACGAACATTCTCTTCATGTATTCTTTGAGGTATAAAATCGCATAATACTATCTTTTTTCTCTTCTCGCGTGGAAGATACTCTGCAGGCAAATAAATCCTGTCCTCTTTATCACTTCCTGCTTTCATCCAAAAATAAACCTCTTTATTTGTTAAACCATTACTAAACTCTCGAACATACTTTATTTTATCACGATCAAGCACCAAATCTTTAACACCCACACTACAATATTCTGTTTTAGGTTCATTAGAAACAACTGCTGCAGGCGAGGAATTAGCAACACCTAATGTTTCTTTTATTCCTGTTGTGTCCTGGATAAAATTATATCCTCCAATAGCTAGTACTGCCAGTACGCCCCCGATTAAAATTGGTTTTGCTAATTTTCCAGATCCGTTATTTTGAACTGAGCGTTCTTGTGGACTCAAAAAGAATTCTGAATTATCTAGGTGATCATATGATTGCATAGTGCTTCCAATAGAAGAAACTGCATTATTTTGTATTCTTTGATTTTCGTATCTTTCTAAACAAGGAGTATATCCTAAATTTAATCTCTCTTGATTCGATACAGGGGGCTGAACAGAATTATTTTGTTTCTTTTTAATTTTCCTTTTTTTGAGTTCTTTAATTATATCATCAGAATTCATTTTAGCACCTCTTTTACGTTTATTATTTTTGCCGTTATGCTTATTGTGATTATTATTCTTATTGTGGTTATTGTTTTTATTGTGTTGATTGTTTTCATTGGGTTTGTTGTATCTATGGTGATTATTTTGTTCATTGTTTTCAAAATTCAAATAAATAATATTGTTATCAGTTGTATCATTCAATAATTCAAAACTATTTTGTTGTGATAATAGTCTAATCACATTGTTCAAAACAATTTGTTTATTTTCAGAAAAATCAGGAGTATAGTTCACACCAAGTTTTCTTAAATTCAATATCATTTGATCAACAACTATTATTTCTTTCAAGTCTTTAGCTCCAGAGCATTTAGACACATAACTAAGAAGTTTTTTTTCATTAATAAGTTCATAGCATATATTAGCTAATAAAATCGCGCTTAGGTTGGGATTAAACCCAGCATATTTATCTGTACATTCTGTCACAAGCACATCTGCTATATTCATATTCGCTCCGAGTTTCTGATAGAATTTTATCATGCTCACAGGATCTTTTTCTTCAATCAAAAAATCTATTGTTTTTTGTTTCTCAGGTTGATTCAATTCAATATAATAATCTGCACACACAATGAATTCATATCCTTTTGATCTTGCAATATCGAGTTTTGTTTTAGAAAATTGTTCTAACTTAATATGGTTTAATAAATATTGATTAATTATATTCTCTTCGAGACTTAACTCTTTAAACGAATTTAGAGGCGTTCGAAATATTTCATTGAATTTGTTTTCTAGGAGACCTTTAGATGGAATGGTTATCTTTTTATTGTTATTAGCGATATTATTATCTTGGTTACTAGTGTTGTTTATTCGAGTAGTGTTGTTCACTCGAGTATTTTGTTTTTTATTTTTTTGGTTTTTGGTTTTTTGTTTAATTTGTTGAATTATTTGTTGTTTAGCATATTTTTTTTCCAATTTTTGTTTAGTTTGCTGTTTAGTTCGTTCTTTTATTAATAGGGTATAATCTATACTAGGATTTCTATGATTTTTCTTTTTTTTTAATTCGTTAATTATTTTATTTGTTCTTTGCATTCTCAACTCCTATAAAACTCATGAACTCTGTGCAAAACCTAACAGCTTCTTTAATGAAAATTTTTTTCTTTTTTTAGACGAGTTAATTTCAAACTCAGGTTTATCGCCAACAGCACCAACAGAAACCTCATTATTTGTTTCAACATAATTAAAAAATGATTCATACGAATTCCATTTTTTATCAAAAATATTTTTTAGAACAGTTCCATTGTATTTTACTTGATTTAATACATTATCAAGAATTTCTTGTTGATCATCAGAATTTAGAATTTGTCTATCTAATGATTCGGGGAGTATTTCTAAAATCAAATTTTTTTTCTTTATTGGATTTTTTGTTCTAGTACTTTTTTGTATTAATGTTTCGCAATAATATTTATTTTTATTTGAATTATTTTGTTCATTATAAATTGCAGGATCATAAAATCTTTTATTCACAACTATGCTTGATGCAAATGGTAGACCTCTAACGCTATTCATTCTAATTTCAACAGAAGCATTGGAAAGATATTTTTTTATTTTCTTAAATTCTTTATTTCCGGATAAGTCTAAAATTATTGTTTTAGGTTGAGAATTTTGTTGACTTATTTCGAAAAATCCCTCTGAATCGTTAAACAAAAACATTCCATTAGATTCAAATATCTTTTCATAAAATCCTGTTTTTATTATATTTTTTAGATTATTTTGATTATGTAAATAAAGTACTTCTAGATGGGAATCATCATATCCTGAATGAAACGCATTTAAGTTTCCGTGGCTATGCCACATTCCAATAATTTTCTTATGTTCGAGTTGAGCTTTTTTGTATGCCTGTGAAATAGAATTATCTCCAAATTGAGCATCTCCTCCTGTCACATTTTGATCTGTAAGTAAATATGCGTCGGTACTGATTGTGCTAAAATTATTTTCAGCTGCAACAAGTAGTCCTGCAACTTCAATATCGTTGCCTGCAATTTTGGACGTATAATTAGAATATAATAAAATTTTTTGTAATGCTTGATCTGTTATTTTAACTGATTTAAATTTTTCAATTTCAAAGCTTTCACTAATTAAGTCTTCTATTTTTTTCATTAAGTTCACCTCAAGAGTTTACGCGAATTTGTGACAGTCACAATCACAGTTAGATGTACATAACCGTTCTTCTTTTTCAAAACCAAATTTGTATTGATCTTTTTTTTGAGATCTATAATTTATTTTTTTATTTATGATTGCAGATAAAGATTTATAATTTCTTGTCGACACAAGTTCTCCAATGCCACTCATTAGTCCACCTACAAATGCATTAGGCATGACAACATTAACAGGTCGATCTGCACAAGATGCACTTTCTTCAGAACCATTATTTTCAATTTCAGATTCAATAAATTCAGAGTAAGGGTTATAACAATTGTGACAAAGTGTTTTTCCAGGAATAAAAAAATCTAGTTCACAATCAAAGGTAGTTACAGATCCATTAATAAGAGGAGTTTTTGTTTTAACAGAATATTCTGAAATTAATTTACGCGCACTCCAATTATCTACGCAGGAAAATATTAAATCATATTTTTTACCTCTTATGAGCTCATTCTTTCCAAAATAAGTAGGATAACTATTAATTTGAGTAAAAGAATTAATTTTTTGTAATTTTTGTTTTATACTGTCTGCTTTGTTTAAACCAATACTATTATAAAATAATATTTGTCTATTTAGATTATGATCTTCTACAATATCACCGTCGTATATGTCAATTTGACCATAACCAAATAATGCGCAATTAAGAGCAACATATGTTCCAATACCTCCAACGCCCACTACTAGAATTTTTTTATTTTTTATTTTTGAATTTTTAAATTTATTATTTTTAAATTTATTTTTTCTGAGTTTATTGTTTTTGAGTTTTTTATGTATTTTTTTTTCAGTTTTATTTTTTTTATTTAATAAGTTAATCATTTTTTGATTTGATTGATTTAATTTAATTGATTTAATTGATTGATTTGATTTATGCGCAGAATATTTGAACAGTTTATCAGAATAAATACTAAAATCAATTCTGCCTAACAACTCTTTATTTGATTCTACAAATAAAGGATTTACAATTTTTCTTATTTCGTCAGCAACAAGCGCACTTATTACACAGCTAGTATAACTTCCTTGTTTTTTTCCAAAATATTCTTCTAACAATAAATTATCCATATTTTTGTCGACATATTTTTTGTTTTGCGTGTTTTGCACTAATCTTTCAAGTTTATTTCGTGAATGTTTTTTTTGAGACTGGGTTATTAGTAATTTGGAAATACTTGCGCAATCTAAATTACTAGAAGCACTTATTAAATGAACTTCTTGTTTTGATATCTGGCTAATTTGTTTTGCTTGGGAATAACAGTTATACTTTGACAAAGGATTATTTGTTGTATCTATGATTATTGTTTGATCTGTTGCACTACTTTCGTCGAGAAATGCAGAGTCAAACTCAGAAAAAAAGGTAGTAATATTAACATCTTTATTTATTTGTTTAACAATATTTTCGATTTTATCTATTTTTCTTTCATAATATGATTCACTTTGTGCAATTAAAAATTCACTAGAACTAGATTTTGCAGTAACCAAATCTTGATTAAATAAATGAATTTCTCCAATTCCAAGTCCACATAAATAAGCACATAAATAGTTTGCAATATTTTCTGACCCGACCACCACAACACTCCCCTGTTTTATTAAGTTAAAATCTATTCGGTTGGATATTTGTTGATTTAAATTAGTAGATTCTTCCATTTTCATTCACCTAATTCTAAGCAAGCGTTTCATTTCATTTAATTCAACAGAATTTAATGATTCTTTGTTAGATATATTGCCATACTCGACGTGCACAGGATTAATTAACAGGTCTTCAAAATTATTAGCGATATTGTCTAAATACAATTTTTGCCACTCTTGTCCATTACTACTATAATCCTCTAGAAAATGAGTTCTTATTCGACTTAAGTAAGCCCTTATTCGTTTAGAATCTGACTGAAACACATAAAGATCATATAATGGAACGCCCTTGACGCAAATTTCCTGATATTCTTTATTTATATCTTTCAATGAAGGGTGTTTATATTTATTCATGATCTGCGCAGGACTCAAAACTACCTCTCCTTCGATAGTTTTTAGAGGAATTCCTATTTTAGCGTCGGGAAATTGATAAAACTTTTTTTTCTTTCGTTCATAAACAATAAATGAATCAATCCAAGTTATTAAGAAAAATCCTTTTTCGTTTATTTCAAAACCTACTTTTTTAGATTCATCATAATGTTTTTTTTGATCAATTGCTAATGCTATGTTGTCTGAATAATTCTGTTTTATTTTTTTTATAAATGTAGAATTATTTGTTAATTGGTTAATCGAGCGTTCTAATTTGTTCAAGTAATTTAATTCTATGCATTCTGATCTTTCATCTGTACAACAAGGAATATATTTTTTATTATTGAATATGATTGATATTAATTCATCGACATTATCATCGATGCCATCATCAACGCTATCATAACTCGTATTATTTGAATTTAATTTGTAAAAACAACCATTAATTAACATATAATTTTTATTAAATATTTTTTTTGTTTTATCTTTGAGTCGAGATAGTGTTTCTTCGAGAAGGGATATATCTTTATTTGTGTTAGTCGACTTGTTAGATTCTTGTAATATGGGGCCTTTATCTTTAAAATTCATATAGGGAATTACATCTTCAATCACAAATTTTGCAAGAACATAATTTTCACTCAATACAGAATCATATTTTATCTCATCAATTTTATCTTGCATTATATTGTTAATATAATTCAAAATAGTTTTTTTATTCAAATCAATTATTTTTTCATTTAATTCAGATTCTAAAATTCCTTTTATCAAACTTTTTTTTCTTTGGCCAATTTTTAAATAATTAGAATTATTTGATAAATTTGATTTATTTGATTTTGTTTCTCGTCCATTAACCAAAAAAGAAAAATTAAAAATATTTCCATCTATAATGAGACAATCTTGATTCATAAGATACTCTCTCAGCACAGATTTTTCTAAGGATATCATTTTAAGATCAAATTGCATAACTTATTTAGTTCCTACTTTCGACCATTGTTTTATAACCACGTCAATACAGTCGACAGCTTTTTTATCTTCTCCTTCTCCCAAAATAAGTTCTCTAATGTATGGTTCAATTGGATCTTCTGTATTCAAATATACTTGATCTGTATTTATTCCTGGTATTGCTTCTCCCTCGTCAAGTGCTTGAACTCTAAGTTTGACATCTTGATTTGTATTCATCTGATTTAGATAACCTGATATTTCATTTTTAATATCAAATTCATCTTCTAAATATGTAGAATCGTCCATTTCAGTCATATAGTGCAAAAATTTTCTAAAATCTGCATTTCTTATTATCTCTTGGTGTTCATAGGGAATTTCTTTTACAATCTTATTTTCATCACCATCACCTCCCATATCTAGTGCGGTTTTGGTTGTTAAATTTCCATATAATGTTTTAGTCATTTTGTTCCACCTCGGGTTTATTATTTTTTTGTTCGCTTTTTTTTGTTTGTTTATTTTTTTTGTTTGTTTATTTTTTTTGTTTATTTTTTTTATTTGTTTTTTGTACAAACCATATTTAGTACTTTGATCGAATTTTCAGTTCCATAATTAATCACTTGTTGCTTAAAATTCTCGTCGATATAGAAAGGTCTCAACTTAACTAGACCATTAGATGTTGATTTCATAAGTTTTATTTGATAAACAATATGTTTATCCAACAAATCTATGTTTTCAAAATTAGAAAATTCGACATTTCCAGTTTCATACATTATTTTTTCTTCATGGAGTCTATTCTCTATATCAACGCCTAGCTCTAACACATTTTTAAAAATATTTGATGTTTTCCAAAGAAGCGCATCATATTTAAATAAAATATCATTCAAATTTGAACTTCCAGATCCTATACTTCTTTTTTTATTCTGTTTACATTTCTTATCTAGTTTGCAATAATTATAACAATCTTGTATGTGTTTTTGTCTAGCAGAATTATTTTTTTCAAATAGTTCTCCTGTATTCACTCGACGATAAATCTCTACTTGTTTTCTTTCATTTTTCAAATTGTAAATCAAGTAAGAATTTATTAAATTTAGTCCAACAACTAAATCGAGTTGTTTTTGAATTTTATCAGGCAGAGTATAAGATTGTCCGAAAAAAGAATCTGTTTTTTCAAAAAATAGATGTTTAAGATAATTTGTTAAATCTTCAAAAAATACTATCTTATTATTTTCGTTAGTTAATTTACAAGTTATTCTTTTTTGCCAACTTTCCAATTGATCAACATATTTATTCAACTCAATTGCAGAATAAAATTCATTTTTAGTAAATGGTTTATAATTAGCGCGCAATAGTATTCCTTCTAACAAACAAGTACTATCATTAGAATCAACAAAAAAAGTTCTGCCTTTTCGTCGACAAGTTCCAGCAGGTTCATACATAAGGGCATAGTCTTCATAAGCACAAGATGAAGAATAGTTCATCTGACTTAGATCAGAATTCAAATCAACAACATTAAACAAGTCTTTATCTTTATTAACTACATCATCAATAAGATAATTTTGTTCTCCAAGAAAATTAAATTCTCTTTTAGCACACTCTTTTTTTTGTTTATTCATGATTCACAAGAGAATCAATCGAATCTCCTACCTCGCGCTTAATTTTATTAATTCCTCCTCGGAAAATGCGTTCACCATAACCATCATAATTTATTTTTTCCGCGTCTAAAAAAGTAAAATCATCTATTACAACTTTAGTTTGCTCTTGTTTATCAATTAAATAAGGAACACTATATTGTTTAGAAATTTTATAACGTCTATCTGTATTAACATAATAACCCATAAAATATCCTACTCCTAATCCTGCGAGGAATAAAGCTATCGCTACTTTTCGTACAACACCCATTTTTTAATATCACCTAATTATTACTTTTTTTAATTATTTTTTAATCAGATTTAAATTAATCAAACCAAATATTGTGTCAATTGTTGTTTCATTGTTTCGATTCAACAAAATCTTAATAGGCTGACAGATTTATAAACTTTCAGTGGAAATTTCAGAAAAATATTCAATTAGGTTGGAGGGTTTTTCAATTTCTCCAGACACTTTTTCAAGTTCTTAATAAATAAATAGAAATTTTTTCAATTTTAACAAAATATTTTCAATGAAAAACCATAATTTTAGGATTAAATGAATTAAAAAAAATAAAGCTAACGCTACAATCTATTTTTATGTTTTAGTTTAAAAAATAAATCTAGCTAAAGCTATATTCAATTTTTTATTGTTGTAGAATCTTTTAGAAAAAAAAAGAAACCACGCATAGAAAAAAATACAAACAAACGGTTGGAAACTGCATGCTGAATATCTCGCCGAAGCTCGATACGTACACACCAGTCCCATCAAACGAGTCTTTTACTCGAGTTTGAGAATGTCTCTTTTTGCGGCAGGCTTCATGCTTAGATGCTTTCAGCATTTATCCCTTAAGGCGTAGCTGCCCGGCGATACCTTGTCAGATAACCGGTAGACCAGAGGCCTCGAACTCTCGTTCCTCTCGTACTAGAGAATCCTTCCACTCAGACATTCAACATTTCCAGTAGATATCAAACAAACTGCCTCACAGCGTTCTGAACCCAGCTCACGATCCCTTTTAATGGGTGAACACCCCCACCCTTGGCTGCTTCTGCACAACCAGGATAGGAAGAGCCGACATCGATGTAGCAAGCCGCGCCGTCGATTAATTCATTTGATGTTTGTAATTATTATTGTTTACAAGCACCAATTATGAACTCTCGGGCGCGACAACTCTGTTATCCCCGGAGTAACTTTTCAGTCATTTCCAACCCCCATCAAGGAGGAATGGAAGTTCGCTAGACCAAACTTTCGTTTTTGGATTTGTTTATGTGCCAAATCCAATCAGGCTGACTTTTGCTCTTGCACTCTAAGGTGGATTTCTGACCCACCTGAGCCAACCATTGGGCGCCATCGATACAATTTCGACGGCGTGCCACCCCAGCCAAACTGTCCACTTGCCGATGTCCTCTATTAGAGTAAGCAACGCAAATTTTGAAGAGTGGTGTTACAACGGCGTCTATTTACGATCTGGCGATCGCAACATAACGACTCCCACTTACACTATACAACAAAATTCACGCCGCAACAACAAGCTACAGTAAAGTTTCACGGGGTCTTCGCTTCCCACTGGAAATCTCTGGCCTTTGCACCAGAAAAGAGTGTTCAGGGGCTTGTAGTTGGGGACAGTGATGATCTCGTTACGCCATTCATGCAGGCCGTCATTCAAACGGCAAGGCATTTCGCTACCTTAAGAGAGTTATAGTTACCCCCGCCGTTTACCTGCTCTTAGCTCGGTTGAACCCGAGTTTCAAGTACAGGCACTGGGCAGACGTCACCTCCTGTACGCATCCTTACGGACTAGCAGGAGGTTAAGTTTTTGTTAAACAGTCGGACCATCTTTGTCACTGCGCCCTATGATCGCATTCATGCGAATACAAACATAGGGACCCCTTATACCGAAGATACGGGGCTAATTTGCCGAATTCCCTCAACTACGTTAAACCCTGACACCTTAGGCTTCTCACCTTGGGTACCTGTGCCGGTTCTGGGTATAAATTTTTAGGATTCTTTTCTACTTCTTTTTCACGGATTCCAGGAATCAACCAAACGAATCAAAAACCCGCTATTCCTAAGTTTAGTCAAGTTCTCATCATTACGATTCTCCCTTGACTTGTCTTAGTTAACACACCAGACGAGATGTGTTGGTCTATCCAAAAATGTCAGTAGTAGAACTTGTGTTACCACACGTACCTAAAAAGTAAAGGAATATTAACCTTTTTCCCTTTCCCGTACGTCAATTATGAGTACGGTTAGGATTAACTTACCCTTGACTGAACTACATTGTCAAGGAACCCTTACCCTTTCGGTGATAGTGAATCTCACACTACTTTGATCTTACTTTCGCCAGGATTCTCATTTCTATACGGTTCACACCTTCTTGCAAAGGAGCTTTTGCCCATACAGAACGCCTACTTACCGCAATCCTTTCGGATGCCTAAAGTATCGGTAACTAACTTAGTCCCGTCCATCTTCGGGGCCTACATTCTTGACAAGTAAGCTGTTACGCACTTATTATAGGATGGCTGCTTCTAAGCCAACCTCCTCGCTGTCTTTGAACGTAGACACCCTTCACCCGTTCACACTTAGTTAGTATTTTGGGACCTTAACTTTAGTCTGGGTTGTTCCCCTCTCGCGACTCACCCTTACGACGAGCCGCCGTTTCCTGAAGTCTACAATGCGAAGACATTCGGAGTTGGACAGAAAACCGAGGGATTTCTCCCCCTAAATCTTCTATCCGTAGCTCTACCGTCTTAGCAATCTCGTTCAGGACTTGACTACGGCCAACTTCAGTAGGAACCAGCTATCACCAGGTTCGATTGGCTTTTCACCCCTAACCCCAAGTTATAAGAACACTTGTACGTAGCACCTCTTCAGGCCTCCACAACCTGTTACAGCTGCTTCACCTTACTCAGGGTTAGATCACCTGGCTTCGGGTCGTATTTAAGTGACTCAAGGCGCTTTCACACCCAATCCCTCGTTGCCTGCGGATTTATTGGTTTCCCTACGGGTACCTTTTTGTTACCCTCGCCACTCAAATACACTCCCTGGCACGTTATTCTAAACGTACGATAGAACACCTTAGTGCCCTATCCCACCGTAGCTATTAGGTTTCAGAGTCTTTTAACTCCCTGCTAAGGGTTCTTTTCAACTTTCCTTCACAGTACTGGTGCACTATCGGACTCGAAACGTATTTAGAGTTGGAAGTTGATGCCTCCCAATTTCTTGCCTAATATCCAATAGACAATACTCAAGATACTTCTACTTCCTACTAATGTCCTGTTACGGGGCTATCACCCTCTAAGGCATACCATTCCAGGTATTTTCACACTAATTAGCAGGAATAAAAAGAAGTCTTGCAACCCCACATCTCTTACACATTACTGCGCAAGATTCAGTTTGCTCTTTGCTGTTTTCGATCGCTTCTAATAACAGCATCTCAATTGATTTCTTTTCCTGCAGGTACTAAGATGTTTCAATTCCCTGCGTTCCCTATCCTTTCGGATTATAATAGGAAGTCCAATTAAGGGATCTCTGGTTCATAGTATACATGCTACTACCCAGAGCATTTCGTAGCTTGTCACGCCCTTCATCGGCATTTCGAGCCAAGTCATCCACCTAATAGCGTCTAAAGTGTATGGTTTTTCTATGCGTGGTATCATAAATATGAAATCCAGTCATATCTCGTCCATCATTCGATAGCTTTTGTTATCGAATAATTTTTTTTGTATGAAATAAAAGTGAGTATAATGTTGTAAAAATATGGACTCGGCGGGATTTGAACCCGCAGCCCCCGCCTATCTTGTGATTAGGACCAGGACCCTAGCAAACCTTGCAAGGGCGATGCTCTACCAGGTTGAGCTACAAGCCCGTGAATAAAATTGATAAAAAGTTAAAGTAGAAAGAGAGAGTATCTTAGTAAGTATTTGTGGTTTTAAAATATTTTGATATCATATTTTAAAATAAAAAAAAGGAGGTGATCCATCCGCAGGTTCCCCTACGGATACCTTGTGACGACTTAACCCTTCTCACTGAGCCTAGATTCGACATAATCAAAAAATTAAGCCTCATCTAGACCCTGCTCGAGTGGTTTGACGGGCAGTGTGTGCAAGGAGCAGGGACGTATTCACCGGGCGCTGATGACGCCCGATTACTAGGGATTCCATCGTCATGAGGATGGGTTACAATCCTCAATCTGGACTTGGATACGGTTTCGAGGATTAACTTCTCCTTACGGAGTCGTGACCCATTGTCCGTACCATTGTTGCGCGCGTGTAGCCCAGGAGATTCGGGGCATACAGACCTACCGTAGCCTACACCTTCCTCCTTGTTTCCAAGGCAGTCTCCACAATGTGCTCAGTCATCCAAAAGGATCTGTTAGCAATTGTAGATATAGGTCTCGCTCGTTACCAGGCTTAGCTGGACACCTTACGGCACGAGCTGACGGCGGCCATGCACCACCTCTCGGCTTGTCAAGTAAAACCTTTAATCTGACTTTCATCCTGCCGTCGCTCCTGGTGAGATTCTCTGTGTTGAGTTAGATTAAACCGCACGCCGCCCCCCTTGTAGTGCTCCCCCGCCAATTCCTTTAAGTTTCAGCCTTGCGACCGTACTTCCCAGGCGGCGAGTTTAACGCCTTCGCTACGATACTGCGCAACCTTATAGATTGCGCAACACCTAACTCGCAGAGTTTACAGCTAGGACTACTCGGGTCGTTAGCGGATAATATTCATTTTCATATTCTGATATTTAACTCAAATTTTTATAGAATTTGAACGATTCTTTTTGAGTTAACTCAAGAAATGTCTTAACATTATCCGTATCTAATCCGGATCGCTCCCCTAGCTTTCGTCCCTCACCGTCGGATCCGTTCTGGTCAGATGCCTTCGCCATAGGTGGTCCTCCAGGGATTATTGCATTTTACCGCTCCTCCTGGAATACCTCTGACTCCTCCCGGTCCCAAGTTTAGTAGTGTCTTCTGCACGTTGTTAAGTTAAGCTTAACAATTTCACAGAAGATTTGCTAAACCGGCTACGGACGCTTTAGGCCCAATAATAGCGGCTCCCACTTGTGGCGCTGGTGTTACCGCGGCGGCTGGCACCAGTCTTGCCCACCACTTATTCTCCAAGCTATTTACGCTTGGCAAAAGCCCAGCATAACTGAGCACTTAGGGTTCCCTTATCACACTTGCGTGCATTGTAAAGGTTTCGCGCCTGCTGCACCCCGTGGGGCTAGGGAATGTATCTCAGTTCCCTTCTCGGGGCTCCCTCTCTCAAGGCCCCTACTGATCTTAAGCTTGGTGGGCCGTTACCCCACCAACAACCTAATCAGCCGCTGACTCATCCTTAGGCGTTGCCTTTAAGAAGAAATTCTTTCCAGAACGATCTTCCTATCCGGTCTTAGCCCCAGTTTCCCGGGGTTATTCCAGACCTAAGGGCAGATTATCAACGTGTTACTGAGCAGTTCGCCTGTGTTCCGAAGAACCCTCCGACTTGCATGGCTTAATCGAACCCTAATAGCAGCAGCCTCCCGCAGGATCAACGGGAATTCGTACTATTAAATTTTAATCTAGAATCCTGTTCTATTATTGGTATTGTAGTATTGGGTCGCATTCTAAACGCTCTATTGCTAGATTGTTTAGGCTTTATTTTGGAATTGTACAAGGTTTTGTACTTATTCAGACTTATACTCTCTCTCTCGTACTTAACTCTAAAGGTTAAGCATTCATTTGTCTCTTTACTTGGTAAAACCAAGAACTTAGGAGGTGATTAGTTATTTCGAGTAGATTTGTAGAAAAAAGGGTGCTTTATAAATGTTTTGCTAGTGCTTGTTTTCATATTTTTTTAGATTATTTAATTTATATTTAGGTTAGACATTATTTAAGTTATTGAATATTTGCTAATTGTTAGCTATTACATCTATTATTTGTTCAATTTCAATCATATTTTTTATTTTATTTAATATATTTATTTTATTTCTATTTGATTTTAAAAACCAATTTATGTGATCTTTGATTTCTCCAATTCTCATCTTGTCTTCAGTTTGCTCATATAATTTTAAGAAATCTATTAATTCGAGTTTCTTTTCTTGTTCTGTTAATTCAAGTGTATTAGTTCCAGTTTCTAACAAATGTTTACACCGTCGGAATATGTCTGGATTTCCCATTGCTCCTCGTCCAATCATTACAATATCGCAATAGTTTCTTTCTAAATAGTATTTTGCTTGTCCTGGTTTTGTTATGTCTCCATTTCCTATTATTGTCAAGTTTGTTTTTTCTTTTACTTGTTTTATAATTTCCCAATCTGCTTTTCCACTATATCTTTGTTTAGTTGTTCTTCCATGTATTGCAACTGCGCTTATTCCATAATCTTCTAATTGTTTACAAACCTCGACGCAGTTTATGTTTTGTGAGTCCCAGCCAGTTCTTATTTTTGCAGTTATTGGTTTGTTTGTATTGTTCATTACAGGTTTTATTATTTTTTTTAGTTGTTCAGGATGTTTCAAAAAGAATGCTCCTGATTTTTTTGCAAGTATTTCTTTCATAGGACAACTCAGATTTATATCAATTATATTTGCATACTCGTCGACGATTTGAGTTGCTTGTTCTAATTTTTCTTTATTATTTCCAACAATTTGTATTGCTAGCGGAGATTCTTCTGCCAAGAATTTTTCACATTTATTTTTTCTTATTATTTCATCGCTGTCAAACATTCCTGAATAAATTAATCCTGCTCCTTTTTTTTTACAGAGTAATCTGAATGTTGTGCAGTTAACACCTAATAATGGGGCTAATGCTAATGGTGTTTCAATTTTAACATTGCCTATTTTTGTTAAGCTCATATTTTTATATAGAATAATCTACTTATTTTTTAATCTTTAGAAAAGATAACTTCAAATAACTATTTTTTTGAAAAAAATAACTTCTAAACAGAAGAATTCAAAAGTTTAGTGAGCTTTAGTTGGTTTATCTCGACTTAGCTCTCTTACGTTTTTCCTTTTTCATTCTTTTACGTTGCCACTTCCAACGCATTTGTCCTTTTTTTTTCCACCGACGTGAACTTCTTTTCATCTTGCTTGCTTCACCTGTTCTGTGCAGGTTAATTGACCTCATATTGGTTTTTGTTTCTCTAAAGGATTTATCGCTTATTTATAAATTTAGAGGTTTGTGCATGATTTTGTTAAAATATAGAAAGCTTTTTAAGATAGTTTAAAATTTTCTTTTGAAACTAAAGGCAGCAGTAGTCTAATGGCTAGGATATCACCCTGCCAACCTTTCTTTGAAAGGACAGAACGGTGGTGATCCGGGTTCAAGTCCCGGCTGCTGCATATTATTTGGTGAATATCATTATTTCAAATTTATTTTGTGAATATCGATCCATTTAGGTGGTAGATGATCTTAAATTTGAAATGCAGAAAATCGAGTGTTTAAGATGCTGTGCACTTTATTGCGCAGAGTAACTCGATTTTTTTCATTATCTCAAAGTGAGATATTTTATTATCAGACGGCATTTGAGCCTGTAGCTTAGTCTGGTTGGAGCGCTGCTCTTATATGGGCGCGATTCATACAAACGCTTCGAAGTGAAGCAGTGGTCCGGGGTTCAAAATCGTTTGGCAAGTCGTTTTCAGATTTGCTTTTCGCTGAATTTCCCCGCAGGCTCATATTTTCAAAAACACAACCTTTTTTAACCAGAGGTTTTCCCTTTGTGTTAAAATGCCCCGTTGGTGTAGTCCGGCCAATCATCCAGCCCTTTCGAGGCTGGGACTCGGGTTCAAATTTAAAGCAGTTTTCCGTCGAGAAAATTGCTTTTATGAATTTCCCGGACGGGGCATTATTTTTTTTGGGCCTGTGGTCTAGTGGCTATGACAGTGCCCTTACAAACTTGTAAGAAGGGTTTTGCTCTTTTTGCTTTGTTTTGAAAGGCATTGATCCCCGGTTCGAGTCCGGGCAGGCCCATACAACAAGACAATTTCGCCGACGTAGTCGGCTAAATTGGGTTTTGTATGCTTGATAATGCCGATGAGTTTATGAGTAGGGATTATCTTTGTATGGGACAAATGAAAAATTTCGATGAAGTCGGAATTTTTTATTTTTACATGTTCGATAATGCAGACGTTCTTGAGCGTAGCGAGAGGTTGTCGCATTATCTTTATATGCGAAAAACTTGTTTTTTCGCATTTTTTCTTTTCTTTT
>JABJCP010000037.1 GCA_018668595.1 Candidatus Woesearchaeota archaeon | reverse complement strand
AAGTCGGAATTTTTTATTTTTACATGTTCGATAATGCAGACGTTCTTGAGCGTAGCGAGAGGTTGTCGCATTATCTTTATATGCGAAAAACTTGTTTTTTCGCATTTTTTCTTTTCTTTTTTTTTATCCTTTGCAATCGGTTAAATTGGGTTTTTATATGCAAAAAACTTGTTCTTTTGAGTATTTTATCTTTATTTTATTCTACAAAGCGTATAATCTATTTTTGTCAATTTTATCGTCCAAATCACTGTTTATTTTTTGTTTATTTTATCTTTCACGTCGGAAAAATTTAATTTTTTACGATTAATTCTTAAAAAAGTTTGACGAAAGTTTTATATACTAGATTTTGTTTTTTGAAGGCCATGTATGATAAATTAATGTCTATTCTTATGGATCAAGATGAGATTACTTGGAAGAGTCTTATTTATGATCTTATTAAGACTGAACAGATGGATCCTTGGAATATTGATATTTCTAATTTAACTGGTAGATATATAGAGGTTGTTAAGAAGATTAGTGAGCTGAATTTAAGGGTTTCTGGTAAAGTTTTACTTGCTGCAGCAATTCTTCTTCGTATTAAGTCTACTCGTTTGATCGGTGCTGATTTAATGGAGTTTGATCGTTTGCTTGCATCAAGAGATGATGTAGATGATCTTTATGATTCTGATGATGAAGGTTTGCCTGAAGATATGAGAGGTATGAGTCTTGAACAAGCTGAGCGTGAAATGAAATTGATTCCAAGAACTCCTCAACCAAGGAAACGGAAAGTTTCTGTTTTTGATTTAGTTGACGCTTTGGCCATTGCATTAAATGTTACTAAGCGTCGAGTATTAAGAACAGTTCCTGAAATTAAGTTTAGCGCTCCTGAAAAAAAAGTGGATATTTCTCAGCTTATGGAAGAAATTTATTTTAAGGTTTGTGAGTTTTTTGATTCTCGTGCAGAAAATGGTTTAACATTTAATAATCTTTGTCCATCAGAAAATAAAGAAGATAAAGTTTTAACATTTATTCCTCTTTTACATTTGTCAAATTCTCGTAAGATTGACCTGAGTCAAAAACAGCAGTTTGGAGATATAAATATTCATTTGGTAAACAAAGGGTAGATAACTACAATTATTAGTCTAGGGGTTAATTATTCTCTGGATTATTTTATTCTATATTTTATCAATTTTTGTATATCTTTTTTGTATATCTTATATGGTCTTATAATATCAATACTTTTTTAAATAACCCCTTTTTCTTTGATTACATTATGCACGTACTTACTATTGATTTTAATGGCAATCCAAATGTTGGTTTGTATGGATTTTGCACTGATAAGTTTTGTTTATTAGGTAGCGAAGTTTCAAAACGTATAGCAGATGATGTTTCAAAGGCATTAGGAGTTCCAGTTTTACAAACAACTATTTGCGGTACATCATTGATTGGCGTATTTGTTGCAGGTAATTCTAATAAAATTATTGTTCCAAGTATAGTGTTTGATTCAGAATTAGAGTTTTTGAAAAAAAACAATATTGATGTTACAGTTATTGATACTAAGTTAACTGCGTTAGGTAATAATTTGTTAGTTAATGATACTGGTTGTTTAGCAAATCCTGATTTTTCTTCTGATGTGAAAAAACGTATTCGTGAAGCATTAGGCGTACCTCTTAAACCAGGAACTATTGCAGGTTTACCGACGGTGGGTTCTCTTGCTGCTTTGAATAGCGACATTTGTTTAACACATCCTGATATTGACAATGAAGAATTAGAAAAAATCGAAAATTTGTTAGGAATTAAAGTCAAAACAGGAACTGTTAATATGGGTGTTCCATTTATTAGTTCAGGAGCCATTTGTAATGATTCTGGTTTTGTTATTGGATCTGTAAGTGGTGGTCCTGAGGTTGCTTGGTTTGATGAAGTTATGGGTTATTTAGAAAAATATAATAAGAATTAGTTTTAATTAATTAATATTAATGCTTGAGGTATAAAAATGTCTGAAGAAAATAAAAATATTGAGGAGAATAAACCCTCTGAGAATAATCAAGATTCTGTTAAAAAAGAGATGCAATCTAAGTATGTTGAATATCAAATGCTTGAACAACAACTCAAAGGGTTGCAACAGCAAATGCAAAAAGTTGACACTCAACTTGTCGAACTTCAATCTATTGTTAAGGGTTTAACAGATCTTCAATTAGCAGATGATAATTCTGAAATTCTTGTTCCTATGTCTAGCGGAATATTTGTTAAAGCTAATGTTAAGGATAAAAATAAATTTTTAGTTAATGTTGGTAGTAGTGTTATTGTTGACAAGAGTTTTGAAGAGACTGTTGTTTTGTTGAATAATCAAGTAAGAGAGCTTGAAGCATTCCGTACTGAAGTTATAATTCAGGTTCAACAAATTAGCGTAAATATTCAAGTTGTTGAAACTCAGCTTAAAGATTTGATGGGCATGGTTTAATTTACAAATAAAATTTCCAATTAAAAATTTAATTAAAAAAGGTGTATTAAATGTTTGGTTTCCTTAAAGACAAATTAAAAAATGCAGTTAAGAAGTTTAGTAGAAACGTAGAGGAAGAAGCAGAAGATATTGTCGAAGAAGTTTCTGTAGAAGAAAAAAAAGAGAAGCCAAAAGAAATTAAAAAAGAAACCAAAAAAATTAAAGAAAAAGATTCAAAAAAAGAATTAAAACAAGAGATCGAAGAAAAGCCTGTTAAAAAAGAAAAAGAAGAAGAGCCTGTTGAAGAAAAGGCAGAAGAACCTGAAGAACCTAAAGAAGAAATAGAAAAAAAACCTAAAGAAGAAAAAGAAGATTTAGACAAACAAACTGATTCTATTGAAAAACATGAGAAGAAAAAAGGTTTTTTTAAAAAAATATTTGGCAAGCTTAAAAAAGATGAGAAAGAATCTGAAATAGATGAAGAGTCTAGAGAAGAATCAGAAATCGAATCTGAACCAAAATCAGAAAAAAAATCAGAGTCCAAAGAACCTCTCGAAGAAAAAGAAGAATCAACACCTGAAGAAACAGTAGATGAATTCAAAAAGGAAGCAGAAGAAGCAATTAAAAAAATTGAAGAAGCAGATTCTGAATTTAACGAAAAAGTTACTGCAGAAGAGGATTTAATTGATGTTGAACTCAACAAAGAAATAGAAGAAGAAAAAAAGTTTAAAGAAAAATTAGATGTTTTAACAAAAGATGAATCTGTCGATAAACCTGAATCAGAAGAAATAGATAAAGTTGATGAAAAAGCATCAGAAGAGTTCAATATTGAAGAAGAACTTGCAAAAGAAATAGAAGAAGAACCTGAAGAAGAACCTGAACCTGAGCCAGAACCCGAACCAGAACCAGAACCTGAGCCCGAACCTGAAGAAGAGCCAGAAGAAGAAAAACCAAAAGGATTTTTTGGGAAATTAAAAGAAAAAGTTTCTTCTAAGAAATTATCAGAATCAAAATTCCAAGATTTATTTTTTGAATTGGAAATCACTTTATTAGAAAATAATGTTGCAATCGAAGTTATCGAAAAAATCAAAGAAGATTTAAGAGTAGAACTTGTTGATAAAAGTCTTAATCGTTTTGAGATTGAAAACATAATCTTCAAAACTTTGAAAAAAAGTCTTTCTGAAATTTTAGATTTTGAACCTTTCGATATTATTGAACGTGTAAAAGAGAAACAACCGTTTGTTATTGTTTTTGTGGGAGTTAATGGTTGTGGTAAAACAACAACTATTGGAAAGCTTGCACACTTCTTTAAAGAAAATGGTTTAAAGCCAGTTCTCGTCGCAGCGGATACTTTTCGTGCAGCAGCAATTCAACAACTAGAAGAACATGCTAATCGTGTTGGTGTTAAAATGATTAAGCATGATTATGGTTCTGATCCTGCAGCAGTTGCATTTGATGGTATTAAATATGCGCAGGCTAAAGGTGCAGATGTTGTTATGATTGATACTGCAGGACGTTTACAATCAAATGTAAATTTAATGCAAGAAATGGAAAAAATTATTCGTGTTTCAAAACCAGATATGAAAATATTTGTTGGTGAATCAATAACAGGTAATGATTGTGTTGAACAAGCACAGAAGTTTAATGAGGCAGTTAATTTTGATGGCATTGTTTTAGCTAAAGCAGATGTTGATGAAAAAGGCGGAGCTGCAATTTCTGTTTCATATGTTACAAAAAAACCAATTCTTTTCTTAGGAACAGGTCAGGAGTATAAAGATTTAGAATATTTTGATAGGTCTGAGATCATGAAAAAATTAGGGTT
The DNA here is from genome assembly GCA_018668595.1 of Candidatus Woesearchaeota archaeon. Classification (GTDB taxonomy): domain Archaea; phylum Nanobdellota; class Nanobdellia; order Woesearchaeales; family UBA11576; genus JABJCP01. The sequence continues at coordinate 8,084 of JABJCP010000037.1, read as the reverse complement.
TTAATTAGCTTTTTGTTTTCTATTATTAGAAATATTTATATAGATTTAAATTAAAAATTACTTTATAATAAGAATTTTATTACTTTAAACAATATTCATTTAATCATCTTAAAAGAGGTTTTATTATGGTGGACATTAAAAAATTATTAGTATTTTTTAGTTTTGTTATTTTATTTTCTGTTTTACTGAGTGGTTTTGTTTTCGCAGTTCAGTGTGATACGAGCATTCCTGATTATTCTGTTTTTATGTCTCATAATAGCAATTCAAAAGTTGTTTCTAATTTTTATCCTGTAGATGTTAATTTAGCAACTAATGAATACTCTTACGATTATTATTCAGTTAAAGAAGAATCTTCTTCATATAATGGAAATACTTTCAAATATTATTTGAGCATGGGTTCTGAGAATGGGTGCACTAATGCAATTGGTTATAAATTCAAGTGTCCTGAGAAATTTGAAAGTACTGACTATGTTAATTCTGGTTATTATGTTTCAGGAAATAAATTTGTTTGCAAGTACGAGTCTGAAAATCCTTCATCTGAAACTGCTTCCGACGCTGATACTGTTACTTGTTCTAGTAAAGTTTCAGTTGTGCTTAGTCCGAATGGTGTTAATTATGTTGACCCTTTAAAATTGGGCATTGATAATTCAGGTGTTACTAAGTATCATACATATAACATTTATGTTCTTAAAGACGGTCCTGCAAAATTAGGTTCTAAATTATTTAATTATTATTCTGTTCGCGAGGGAAAAAATATTTGTGTTAATAAGGTAGATTCTACTATTATTTGTCCAAATAAGTTTAATGGAAATTCTAATTATGAATTAGCAAATCAATATCCTCTTGGTGATAATTTTGTTTGTGAGTATGTTTTAAAAAAGGATTCTGCAGAGGATAATGAAGTTCCTTTTCCTGAACATGCTGATGAAACTAGTTCTGGTTCTGATAATGGTGATACTGATTCTAAAGATTCTGACCATAAAGATTCTGACCATAAAGATTCTGACCAAGTTGATGATTCTCAACCTATTGTAAATGGAGAATGCGATCATGCAGAAATTTTCTTTGGTGCGCCTGAGAATATTAATTATGTTGTAAGAAATATTCCTGTTCGAAGTGAGTCTGAACCTAAGATAATTTATCCAAGTTTTGCTATTGTTTTAGAGGGTGCGAATGTTGGTGATGAATATTATCAAGCAAATGTTAATTCTGGTTCAAATAAAATTTGCATTGAGAGAATTGAGCGAGCGTTTAAGAAATCTGATTGTCCTGGCGCAATGAAATTTGATAATAAATTTATAGGTCTTGTTTCTGTAACTCAAGTCCCGGGTATTGGGATGGTTTGTAAATATGATCCTAATTCCGAACCGCAAGAGCATCTGGATTATGAACCTTCTGAAGATTCTAAGAGTGGTGTTTCTGAAGAAGTTAGTCCTGGGTCTGTTGTTGAGCCAGAAGATAGTTCTGATGAAGATGAAAGTTCCGTTCCTAATGTTGAACTGCAAGAGTCAGGTGTTGATGATTCAAGTGAAGAGTCCTCGCAGGTCAGTCCTTATCTTAAATCTTCAAAGTGTTTTGTTCCATTAGATACTTCAAAATTCTTATTTTATCCTGGTCAAGATGGCATATCTACTCCTAAGGTTGTTATGAAAGAGTCTGTTGCAACTGATGAAGATTCAAGATATATTAATAAATATTTAGCCTATACTCTTTTGCCGGGTTCTTATAAGTATAAGTCTAAAAAATATAAAAATGCTATTACATTGAAAGTTAATGGTATTTATGAGTATTTTTGTTTTGATACTTTGCAAGAATTTTCTTGTCCTGATTATTCAGATGATGTTTATTTAAGCTCGACGGGTAAAACTTTATTTTGTAAGTCTAGTTATCAATGTGTTGATGCAATAAATCCTTCTGAAATTTATGAAGTTCCAGGAAAAGAAGGTTTTGTTAGTTGGGCTGATAAAGAATATGAGCTTAAAAAAGGTTCAATTTATTCTGGAAAAAAAAGATATTTTAGATATATTGAAGATGGAGACAATAGATACTGTGTTGATTCTGTTGTTAAAGGATGCACTCGATTTGCAGAGGGATATATAGATTCAGAAGGGAATATTAATGTTGATTGTGCTTCTGATTGCACCTGTTGGGATGTAGGTAAGCCTTTAGGTACAATAATTAATGAAAAAACAAAAAATAAAGTTTGGTTTTTTATGGATTATAATGATGTTACTTGTTTAAATGAAGTTCCTGCGCCTACTTGTTTTTCAGAAGTATCTTTTGGCGACGATGTTAATGGTGGTTGCCGTATTGATTTTGGTTTTAGTATGGGTGACTCTGAGCCAGATATTTCTAGTGCAGTTTTAATGGATTATGTTGATCGTGCTTTAAGCACAGGTGCAACTGGATTGTATCTTTACACATTTTCTTCTCCTGAAGGTTCTTCTAAATCTAATCTAGAACTTGCAGAGCAAAGACATATGGCTACTGAAAATTTGATTGCGCAAGTTACAATGGATGTAGGTATTACTTCAAATCCGTTTGCAGGTCTTACTGCTGTTGGTGAAACTAATGTTTTCTCGTCGAATAAGTTTGGTTCTGACCGTAGAGCAATCATTACTACTGAACCTATTTCTTTTTCAAAAGATTATTTAGGTAATTTTCTTCCAGCTCCAGATTTGAAAACTCCTACTGTTGAGTCTTGTATTCCTTTAGATGATTTTTCTGAGCAGGGAGAGTCTCCTGAAACTTTGGATGAAAATGTTATGTGTGTTTCTGATCCTGATACTGGTGAAGAGATTTGTTATAGTGAGCAGCCAGATGGTGATTGGGTTGAATGTATGGATATTATGTGCGAAGTATATGGTGAAAGTTTAGATCTTTCTACACAAAATGATCAGGATAAAATTGATGAGCTTGAGTCAATAAAAGAATTAAAAGGTTCTGATGATACTAAGTTTATGTCTGCTCTTGACCTGCTTGAGGGTGCTCGAGATAATATTATTACGTCTAAATCTTTAACAAACGTGGATGATTCTGATGAATTTAATTTGAGAATAGAACTTAGACAGTTGGCAATGGATCAAATAGTTAAAGCACGTGAGATTTTGTTTTGGTTGAAGAATAAGTTTAAATAAGGTTTCGATTTAATGTTGATTTAATATTTTAAATTGTATATGTTAAATTCGATAGTTAAAATTTGATGAATAAAATTGAATAAGTAAAATTGGATAAGTAATATTAAATAATATTCGTAATTATAAAAAATAATAAAACTTTGGGGTGGTAATTTTGGATTTGTTTATGAAAGCATTTAAGCGTCCTTTTTCAGATATTAAGACGCTGCTTATTGGTTGTGTTTTGATGTTTTTAGGAACTATAGGTTCTTTATTAGGTGTACAAGGTTTAAACATTGTATTATATGTTATTTTTACATCGTTAGTATTAGGATATGTTTATGATTGTGGAGTACTTTCTTTAAAGAAAAATTATTCATTGCCTAAATGGAAAGAGGGGGGGTTTCTTTGGATTAAAGGGATTAAAGTTCTTGTTTTGAGTGTGATATGGTCAGTTCCAGTAACTGTTATTTATATGCTATTTTTAAATTCATCAATTTCTTCTTCTTCAGATATCAATTTACTTTTATTACAAATACCTGGTTATGGTAAGTTAATAGTTGCAATATTATTTATTTTAACGATTTATTTAGTTCCTGCAGCAGTTTTGAATTTTATTAAAACTAAGAAATTTAAAGAAGGTTTAAATTTCAAACATATTTTAGAAAAAGTCTATTCTATTAAATATGCTTCTGCTTGGTTTTTTTCAATTTTTGTTTTTTTTAGTCTTTATTTGACTACATTTTTAGCAGTTATAATACTGGGAATAATTCCTCTCTTAGGAATTTATATTTCTCAAATAGCATATTTTTTATTTCCGTCTACAATTTTTATTAGTTATGTTGTGGGAATTACTGCAATTGGAACAAGATGGAATAAATTATAATTTTTAGCTTTTTTTTTTTTACTAAATCATGTTTTGTTATCCAAATCTACTTCAAGAAATAATTAAATAAAGATAAGACAAAAACAATATATTAACAGGTATTAAACGCTTGTTGTGAAAACGCTGATAAAAAGTTTAATTTGTTCATTGCCTTAAGTTACTAACCTCCTACTAGAATACTCAGCGTTTAGTACTGCTGTTGATATTATTAACAATAAACTAGGGTGAGAGAAAGAAAATGACAAAACATTTATTAATAAGCAGCATATATTTCACAATATAATGAAATGTGAAAATCATCCAAAGAAAAACTCAAGTGGAGCTTGTGTAGAATGTGGAAAATTATTTTGTGATGATTGTATTATCAAAGTGGGAAGAAAAAGATATTGTAAAGAATGTGCCTCTGAGATTTTAGAAGATTCTGATGATGATACTATCACCCATAAATATAAAGATAAAAATATTGTAGTTACTCAACAAACTACTAATCATATCCCTGACGAAACTGTAATTAAACATACTGTTGATAATGAAACTGCATCAAAAGTGGGGAGATGGATTGTCAGTATATTTTTTGGCATTCTAGCATTTAGTTACTTAATAGATTTTAATCCCTTAACAATATTTATGATTATTTTGTTCTTAATGTGGTTGCCACCTTTTGAAAACTGGTTAAAAGAAGAACATAAAATTATCCTTCCTTTATGGGTTAAAATAGCATCTATTGTTATTGCGTGTATGTTGATAGGGGTGTTTGCATAAATGAAATGTCAAAATCATGAAAAGAAAAATGCAATAGGCACTTGTGTTGATTGTGGAGGACCATTCTGTGCAGATTGTACTGTTAAAGCAGGTAGAAAAAATCGTTGTAAAGAATGTGCAAGTGAACAAATTAAAGAACATCAGTCTAATAAAAAAAGTTCAGATCAACCAAATATTGTAGTCACTCAACAAACCACTAATCATTCAAATTCTGATTCGCACAAACTAAGAGGAAGCGGTTTTTGGTTATGTTTTTGGATTATAGTATTTTGGCCAATAGCAATAGTATACTATTTTATGCGCAGATGGAGTTAAATAATAATTATGGCTCACATCTTGTTAAGCCACCATTATCCAGAAGAATATAATCGGTGTATTAAAGTTAATTTTAGAAAGAAAGACTATTATTTTTGTGCTAGATGCTTGGGTTATTTTTCATCATTTTTTCTTTTCTTCTTAGCGTCATTTTTCTTAAATTTATCACTCGTTAAAATAGATTGGGTTCTTCTTTACATACTTCCTTCTTTTGCTGTTGTAGATTGGATGCTTGCAAACTTTCACATAAATAATGGAACAAACCTAACCAGATATATCACGGGATTATTATTAGGAATAACGGGATCCAGATTAATTTTTCTTTTCTTAAATAATCCACTTAACAATAAAATATATTATACAATTATCCCTTACTTTTTAATGATAGGGCTCATACTATTGATAAAAAAATTAACTTAAACTCTTTCTCTCACCTAGAGAACTAATTTTTCAATTAAGAAAAGTAAATGTAGGAGAAGCAACTTCAAAAGTAATTAAAAGAGAACTTTGACTGATTTTTTTTTAAAATTTCAAGGTTCTCTTTGAGAAATTTGCCAAATAGTATAATTTTGCAAAATTCTCATAATCTCTTGCAGTTGAGTATATGTTAAGTATTTTAAAACAGTTATTAATTTAATTTATGTTGAGATACTACTTAAATTTTTATTGTTTTATTCTTGTTTTTTTTCTTGTTTTATTTTTGTTTTATTTATTAAATTCGAGTTATTTATCAAACTCAATCTCGCCATCATAATATGTGCCTTTGCGAAGTTGTACGGGTCGCCAAGTATCATGAATTAGTTTTGCATTAAGCCATTCTGCTAGTTCTTTTTCATTTCCAATAGTTGCACTAAGACCAATTATTTGAACATCTTTAATAAGTTGTTTGAGCATAGTTATTAGAATTTCGAGGGTAGGTCCACGTCTAGGATCATTAAGCATGTGGATTTCATCAATCACAACAATTCCAACATCGCGAATCCAGGGTGTGTGGTGTCGTATAAGACTATCTAGTTTTTCTGCAGTGCAGATTATCATATCATATCTTGCTAAGTATTTATCTGATGCATCTAAATCTCCAATAGAAAGAGCAACAGTCATCTGTTCACCATATTTTTTCTTAAATTCTTTGTGCTTCTCGCTTGCAAGTGCTTTTAGTGGAACAATGTAAATTGCTTTTTCTTTCTTTTCAAAAACAACATTAAGGCTGGCAATTTCTGCAACTAGTGTTTTTCCGCTTGCAGTCGGAGTGCAAACAAGTACATTTTCTCCATTTAAAACTCCTGCATTAATTGATTTTGCTTGGCTAGGTCTTAGCTCTTCAATGCCTTGATCTACTAATAATTGATATATTTTAGAACTTAGTTTTTCTTTGAAATTTTCTAGTTTATTTTCGGGTTTATTTCCAGATTTATTTGGGGGTTTATGTTCTGGTTTTATTTTGGATTTTGTTGTGGGATTTGTTTCAGATTCCATTTTTTTATTTTTTATGTGTTATTATTTATTTGTTATTTGTTATTTATTATTTTTACAAAAACATTTGGTGCTATTTAATGGTTTTCAAAACAATTCTTCATAACTCGTCTCAATTTCAGTTCTTAATTATTTTTAAACGACTGAAAAGGGATAACACAAAGATTAAATAGTAACATTTTCATAATCAAATTTAATTAAATTAACGTAAGTTAACTTTAATTGGCGAGAAAACAGGAATATGCCTTCTAATTGAAATTTAAGTGGGCAAAATCCTATATTAATTTTTTATTTAAAGACTATTTGGTCTTTTTTTGATTAATAAATTGTTTTTAGGCATTTTAAATATTGCAAAAAGCAGGTTTTTAATTTAAAAAATTAGTGTAATAAAAATATATTGCAAAGGTGTGACGATATGAACAGAACTTTATTGGTTATTGGTGATGAAAAGGGGTATGATACAAAAGAGTTTCTAGAGAAACAACCTATTTTAGAAGATAGAGGAATAGAATTAAAATATACTACTTATAATGAAATTCTTGCAGGCGATATGCCAGATATACAAAATGAATATTTGATGGCGCATTTCTTTTTTCCATATTCTCCTTGGGATGAAAAAATTGAAACTTATACTAATGGAAGATTTTATGGCGACAATAAATTTGGCAAGCTTTTTTATGATTTGATGAAATCTGTTGAGCAAAAAATTAATATTAGATATCATAACAAAGAACTTTCATACATTAATTCTCCTGATTTAATTATTGGCGATAGAGATAAAGAAATAACCAGGCAGCGTCTTATTGATAATGGAATTCCTGTTGCAAAAGGTTATCACCCTGAGACTGCGAGACAGTTGATTGATATTGTTAATAATAGTTCTAATGGTGGATTGTATGTTAAAGCAAGAAATGGATCTTTGAGTAAAGGAATTACTCTTCTTACACGAGAAAAATGGCTTTCTAATTTTAGATATGATAATTCAATAGATAAAATCATTAGTAAAAAAGCAGATTGTGGTTGGACTTTTGATGAGATAGATCAAAATCCTGCATTCTTAGATAAATTAATTAAAGGGGGTGTTGTTATAGAAAATGAAATCCACACTCCAGTTGTAGATGATAAAAAGTTTGATTTAAGATTTACTTTTGTTCTTGGAGAACTCGTTTGTTATTATCCTAGGACTGCACCTGCAGGTTGTGCAATTACTAATGCAACTCCTGATAATACTCCTGAGTCTTTAGATTTTTTAGAGCATATTCCTTCAAAGGCAATTGAAGATGCAAAAGATGCTGCAACCAAAGCAGTTCATAGATTAGGTTATGGTTTTGGCGGAGTGGATATTATTTTTAATAAGGATTATTCTCAATTTTATGTTCTTGAACTAAATGCATTTCCTGCAACAAGAACGCCTAAAATTCATGGATTTGATCCTCTTGAAGTATTAGCATCAAATATTTAATGTGGGTAGTAATTAGATTTAATAGAATCAAAGATTTATTTTTTTTTTTTTTTTTTTTTTTTTAGGGTTT
>JABJCP010000036.1 GCA_018668595.1 Candidatus Woesearchaeota archaeon | reverse complement strand
TTTACCACTCTCCACCGGGCAGGAAACCAGGCCGTAAACCGGGGTTCGCTCTCGGTTCGGGTTCCTCCTGACCCTTTAACCTCCCTTACCCTTTAACCTCCCCTAAGCCCTTTAACCTCCCTACCCTTTAACCTCCCTTACCCTTTAAGCCCCTACCCTTTAAGCCCCTAAAAAACACCCCTTTAAGGGACTAGAGCTCGACGTCACAACGAATGACAAGACTTTTTTTTTTTTCTTTTTTTTTTTTCTTTTTTTTTTTTTTTTTTAGTTTTTCACTTCTTATTTTTTTCATTTAATCAAAATTTACTATTTTATCAAATAGGAATTAGAATTGTTTTTGTATTGCCTGCTTCTCTTACAGGGTCTGGGATTTTTTTAACTAATCCAATAAGTCTATTTAATCTTAGTTGAAAATTTCTGTGCATTTTATGAGGTACTAAATAATAACAGGTCTCAATCATAGGTGCACAAAGTTCAATACTAGTTAATTCATCAAGTTCTTTTTTTTCTTCTTCATCTGGATTTTTATTTTTACCAAATTTAGAAGAAATTTTATTTGATATTCGTTCGAAAAAACCTTCGCTTGTATCGTCACCAACTTCGTATGATTTCATGCTATCTGCATGTTGGTGAAATAGAGTAAAAATGAATCCTTCTGGTTCTTTTTTGAGAATGCTATTGAATATTTCATTATTATTGGTATTTCTATTAAATAATGGACCTATGGCATATCTATCTACGCTAATGGGTTTAATTCGTCCGTGATCGTTCATTCCAATAAAGCTTCTATATGCAGTATATCCGAACGTATTTTCATAAAGGAATGTTATTGTTTGGTCTTTGGTTTCTTCAAATTTTTTCATACTGCCTTGATAAACAAAATCCATTAAGAAATAAGTATATAAATTAGTCATTGGATCAACTCCGTGAATTCCTAATTTAATTTTAAGTCCTTTATCTAATTCTTTTATTTCGTGAACTTCATGATCCATTGTTTGAGTTAATTGTGTTTTTTGAATTTCCTGAAAATAAATTATTTCTGCAAGAGCATCTTGTTCTTTTTTTGGAAGTTTTCCTGCAAGAATTTTTTCTCTTGCATTTGCTATGATGACTTTAACAGGATCTTGATATTCTAAATTATTCTCTGCAAGAGTTTGTCTACTGCATAATTCTTTGATGTGCATGTAATTTGGAAAACCTGAAAGATTAGGATCGATGTCTATTCTTTGAACTAAGGTTTCATCAGTTCCGATTATTTTACTGGGTGTAGGTAGGTCTTGTTGTTTATCTTTTGCAAGTAGCTCCTCTACGCTTAAAACTTTTTTTGGTTTATCTTCTTCAAATTCTTTTTGAGCATGATGTTTTGTTCCGAATTTATTTTCAGCACTTCGTTCATATCTGTAGAATTTTAATGTGTTTGAAATTTTTGAAATGTAACTTGCTAAGAAATCTGCATTAACCTGTCCGTGACATTGTTTTGATGCTTCTTTTAGAATATAATCTATTTGATCCATATGAAATACTGCATTGTCTCCTGTTAGGACTAGACTATCGCTTGATTCGTTCATTTATGGGCTCATTTTGTCTCAACACTAAACACAAATTGTGTTTGTTTTTTTTGTTAATAAAAAAGTTTAAAAAAAATAAAAAATTTAATTGATAGTTTTAAGCAGCTGCTCCGCCATTACTGTCGTCACCAGTATATTTTGGTGTTGGTTTTGCTGTTGCTTCTTTTGCTGCGTCTTCAAGAAGTGAGGCTGCAAAGTCATTATCTAATGCAGGTTGTTGGTCATCTAATTCTGGAAGAATATTTTCATAATCTCCAAGACTTCCTAAATCATCTTCGTCTTCTCCACCTATTTCTTTTTTAAGTGCTCCAGGACCGTATTTTTGGTCGTAAAGTTCTTCAGCAATAATCATGTTTTCTGCACTTAGTTCTTTCACTTTTGCAGCATCTTCCATAACTTGCACAATTAAGTCTCTATCATATGTGTCTTCAGTCATCATAGCATCAGTTGCTTGTGAAGCTGCTCCAACAGTATCTGCATAAAGTGCAAGACCTTTATTCATAAGTTGACGATACATGTCCCATGCTTGTGCTCCAAGTCCTGCTTGTTTTGCTGCTGCTAAACCTTTAGATAATGACTTGATGTTTTGCTTACTGTCTTTGATAAGACTTGTTAACATCATGCTTTGTTTTTTGAAAACTTCAATTAAGTTATCTGTTTGTGCAGTGAAACCTTCTGAAAATTCATAATTTTCTGCAGCACACTTCATCTGATATATTCTTAAATTTTTAGCTTCCAACGTATCACGCATCTTATTGTTAACTTCGTCAATTCTTTCTTGCAGTGTTAAAAGTTCAGTTTGAGTTTTTCCTGCTTTTTCTGCATTAAGTTCTGCTTTTTCTAATTTAAATTTTTCATAAGCTTCTTTGAAAACTTCTTTATCTTCAGATGCTGTTTTTTGATTTTGAAGTAGAACCTTTTGAAGAGTTCTGTGAGCATCTCTTTCTTTTACTAAATCATCTTTGGTAATTTCTGTTGCTTGAGTGATTGCAACTAAGATATCATAGAACATGTCATAACTGTGTTGGATTCCTGCATTTTTAACACGACCCTTATAGTGGTTTTTCTGCCAAGTATCTCCTTTAACAGGAATATATCCTAAGAATTTTTCCCATTTTGTATAAACTTGGGAACCAGTCATTTCAACTCCTATTGTTTCACAATGTCCGTGTGCTTCAAGAATAAAATCTCGAACAGTGTCTTTAAGTGTTTGGTATCTTCCTAATACTTCAGTAAGATTTTCTTGTGCTTTTTCAAAACTTTGACCTTCAGCTTGTGGTGTTGTTGCAAGTTCAGTTCTACCGCCGAGTGCTTTTTCTAATTCTCTTACTTTTATGTTTTTAGATTCTTTTTGAATCTTAATAGCTGCTCTTTTGTGCTTTCTTGTTTTACTAGATATATCGCCTTTAGGTGCCATTTTTTTACCTCGCCCTTCTTAGGGTTTTTTGTTTTATTGGATCCTGTTAATTAGCGGTTTACAGAAGTCTAACTAAAATAGTGCTCTGTCTACTAATTGGATCATCACCGTCTCCCCTTTTTTCGATGCTCACGCATCTTTTTTGTTTTTTTTGTTTTTTAAATTAATTAATTTTGAGTAGGATAGCTAAATTGAAAATAAATGATGCTACATCTAGCTCTAATTATTTCATTTTTTTACAGCACTTTCACAAGTACTAAATCACCAGAATCTTTTTTATCACTCAACAATGAGTAATTATCTATAAAGAAATAGGGTTCTCTTTATAAATCTTTGGATTTCTGAGTGCGTTCTACATTTGAATTAGGGTGATTTCTTTATATAATTAATTAAGAATATCTGCGTAAATGTCTGTAATTGTGTTTATTGAATGGGATTTTTGATGTATTCGGGCATTTTTAAGCGTTTATAGCTTGTTTTATTGATTTTTTTAAGACTTTTTAGAATTGAGATTAGAATTAAAATAAATTAGAAAAAAATAATAAAAAATTAAAAAAATTCTTGTGATATTTTGTTTGTTGAATTAATAATTCCACAAAATCTCAACATCTTTTCCAAAGATTTCCTTTAAGTTTTCAAAAATCTTTTCCTTTAAGAAAACTTTAGGTGGAATTTCAAACTTTGCAAGAGCTTTTTCAAATTCTTCTAGATTTGATTTTTGGAAATTAGATAAATGTCCTTTTTCATCAACATCTGTACAAGTAATTTCTTTTTCATCCTGGTCGAGGTCATGGAAAATAAATGCTTGTTTATCAAGTATAATAACTTCTCCAAACTTATCTCCGTGCTTAACTCTAATTCTTGCACGCTCAAGTTCTCGTCCACGCTTTCTTTGCATGTACTCAACAAGGAACTTAACAAGTTCACGACTAGTCTTTTTAACTTTTTCAACTTCAACTTTAGTAAGCTTTTTCTCGTCGTAATCTTTCTTAGCTTTAACAACTTCATTAAGCATTCGAGCATATTTTTCAGGAACTTTTCCTAAATGAATAAGTTCACTTTCAAATAATTTGATTACTTCAATGTCTTCAGCACGTTCAATACCTTCAAGACGAAGAACATCTCTAACTATTGTAACAACAGTTTCATAGACGTGAACCATTCCCTCTTCTTCTTTTTGTTTTTCAATTTGAGAGAACAAACGCTTAATTCTAGCAAGATACTTTTCAGCTTTAGTTAAAAGTTCATCAACTTCTTTACCAGAGATTTCTTTAATATCTCCATGTTCGATACCTTTGTAATACTTAACAATTTCACGTATTATGTCGACGTACTTTTGCTCAAGAAGTTTTTCTTTTTTAACAAAAACATCTTCGAGTAAGTTAACGGTTTCTTTAGGTGTTGGTGGAGGGATTCCATATAACATCAGTGCAGCTTGAGTCGGCGTAAGTGTAGACCAATAAAGATCTGCTTCAACAATACCTTTTAATTTAGCTTTAACACGACCAACCATTTGCTCGCCGCTGCTCATAAACATATCAATTGCTTCCATGCTAGGTTTGATTTTACCCATTCTAAGAAGTTGTTTCCAAGGCATAAACATTCCTCGGTCATATAAGGGAATACCATCTCTAAGAATTGTAAAAATAACAGGATTTGCTTCTTTAATTGAATCCCAGAAATCAGTTAAGATATAAACTTGGATATTCAATTTATTTTTGATTCCAGTCATGTCGCCTGCTTCAATACCCATACCTACAATAATTGCACGCAGCTTGTCTTTTAATTCAGCTCGCGTCATTTTTTTAACGTCTGTATCGTCGATAACAATTGCAACATCGATGTCTGATTGATCAGTTGCTTGACCTCTTGTTAATGATCCAAATAAAATATATGAAACAATATATTTCTCAAATTTCTTTAGAACCATTGATTTGTGAATCTCACCAATCTTAAGTGCTGCAAGCATTCCAGTATCATAGACCGGAGCACTCATTGCGATTAATTTTAAAACATCATACTTTGCATCATAACAACTATTCCAAACTTCACTTAAAATAATTGTTTGAGTAACGATATTTTTATCAATTTCTTCACCCATCTTTGCAATAATTGCAGATAATTTTTCTTTAAGTTCGCCTTTACTCATTTTTTTAGAATCAGAATCATCGACGAGAACTAAAACATTAATTTTTTCTTTGTCAGGTTTTCCTTCTTCTTTTTGAGCAGGAGGAAGAAGTGCGACACCCATTATATAATTGTCAAACTTTTTCACAATTGCTTTTTGAAACTTATCAATTTTTTCTTTAATAACTTTTAACTTCTCCTGAACCTCTGGAGGAAGTGATTTCATCATCTCTTCTTCAGTTTGAGGAGGTGCTTGAGAATCATTAGGTTGTACTTCTGCTTTAGGTGGTTCTTCTGTTTCTTTTGGTTTTTGTTTTGTTTCTTTTTTGTTTTCCTTTTTTGGGGTTTTTGCCATTTTTTTGTTACCTCTTAGGTTTTATACTTGATTCGATTTTTTATTTGGTTTAATTGTTTGATTAATATTAGTTATTTTTCCATGACTGTGATTTAAATAACTGTGATTTATAAATAAGCAAACCTGCCTTTTAAATAAATCCATGACCTAGTAAGAGAAAGTGAGACAAAAATGTCATAATGTTGTTTTTTTGAAATTATTTAATTATTGAAACAAAAGGTTTATATATATTGCATATATATGTATGTATGCGAACATAGTGCATATATGGTTTAATATATGTTGAGTATACTTGAAGTATGTGTGGAGGTTTTTAAAATGGTACAAGCAGTTATTAATATTGGTGATCGTACAAATAGAGTATTGAATATTGTCAAGGCTAAATTTGGACTTAAAGATAAATCTAATGCTATTGATTTAGTTGTGCAGGAATATGAAGAGAAGTTTTTAGAACCTCAATTAAGACCTGAGTATTCTGAAAAAATAAATAAAATTTCTTCAGGAAAACATGTTTCTAGAGCAGAATTAGAAAATGCGCTTAAATAAAATATTTAAGGTTATAATATTTGATTGAAAATGTATTTTGATTCATACAGTGATGAAATTGTAAAAAAGTTGGTGAAACTTAATAAAAAAGATTCAAATCATCTTTCTATTGTGAGAAAAAAGATTAATTATATAATAAAAAATCCTATGCATAGTTATAAGTTCTTACATCATAATTTAAAAGGATTTAATAGAGTCCATATAGGTCATTTTGTTCTTGTATTTAAAATTGATTATGAAGAAAAGAAGGTTATTTTTGAAGATTATGATCATCATGATAAAATTTATTTATAATACTAATTTATTCTATTTTATTTTATTGGTTTTTTTGTTTATACTTTATAATTTTATCAATTCCTTCCATTACACACATCATAGTTAGTCCTGCTGCTGTAAATGATCCTGCGCTCCAAAATAAAGTTGGAAGTAAATCAGATCCTTGAGTGTCATAACCTGATGTTTGTAATTTGTTAAAACTTTCAATTGCTTTAGGAATTGCTGAATAGCATAGAATTCCATATATTGGAGTCATGTAATATTTGATAAATCCTGGCAGTTGAGTTGTTTCTTTAGATTTTTTATTTTGGTTATTCATTTTTTTGGTTTAGTTCATATGCTGTTTTTGTTTTAATTATTGGTTTTGTTTTAGTTTATGTGGTGTTCATAACAATTCACTAAGAACTTGATTTGATGTTTCTAATGCACTTGAAACTATTTTATACCTTGCTAAGTCAGTTTCATTAAATGACATATATAATAAATCACTCGCTCCTTTTTTTTGCAGATTTTGCATGGTTTCTAAATATGATCTTAAATGAAGTTTGGTTTCATATCTTAAAGCTTCTTTTTTATTTGCTTCAATATCTTGATTTTCTTGAAATTTATATTTTATTAAATTATTTATGTCTTGTACTTTATCATTAAATTCAACAAATTCTTCTAATGAATAAGATATCTGGAAATTACTTTCAAAAGAACAATCTTCAAAGAATTTAGATTTAAATCCTGTTTCTTCTCTATAAACTATCTTTTTTGCTTTAGGCATGATTTTTAATTCAGCAATATAATTAGGGCTGTAATCAATTCCTGCATCGCAGCCTGAAGTTTCTGCACGATCATATTTAATAAAAGGGATTAGTGCATTTAAACCAAACTTATTTTTAAATTTAATAACTGCTTCATAAACATCATCAAATTCAAAACTATTATCTTTCATAAATTTTGTAAATCGGGTTTTACTTATTCGGTTGTATAAATCGAGACTTCTATTATCAAGATCTCTTTCGATTTCTGATTGAACTCTATCTATTAAACCTTTTTTCCAACCAGGTGGATTTGATTTATAGAGTTGATTAACTATTGATACTCCTGTTTTTGCAACATTTGCAATTTCTTGAATTTCGTCGATGTTAAAATCTTGGGAGTCTAATGAGTCTAATAAGTCTAATTTTTTAATATAATTTTTAATTTTTGCATCAAGATTAGATTTGTCTGTAGTGTTACTTGTTTTTGATTTATTTTCTTTTGGTGTGAATCCTCTATTTGAAAACCAATTAATAACTGCAGAATACCACTCATTAAAATCAGGTTTGCTAACTTTTAGTCTAGCATTTGCAGTGATTGTGATATCTGTTTTATCTTTTGGAATTTGTTCTCCAGAAGTAAATTTGTATTCGCAACCATATTTAATTTTTTTAAATGCAGTAGGAATGTTAGGGCAAGTAGCAGGAATTTTCCATTTTCTGTGTCTGCTTTGCCATCCGTCCATTGGAATTTTATGAGCATCATAAACTGCAATTAATGTATTGAATGCAAGAGGTGTGTGGAGAGTTGTAAAAATTCCATCATTTGATCGGACTTTAGCAATTCCAACATCGTCCCAGGTTTCAATATTTCCTCTGGAATATTCTGTTTTGACTTTTTTTCCAGCAGTAAATCTTTTTGATTTTGATTTTTTCTTTTTTGGTTTTTTTTGTGTTGGATTTTCTGGCATGTCGGGTGTTAATGTGGTATAAAGTTCAGCTGCATTATCTGTTCCAAATCTTCGACTATATGTGAATATTTTATCATATAAATCTAGCCCATCAGTACTGATTTTTTTATCTTTTAGAATTTTATTTAATGTTGCTTCATTAACTCGACTCAAATCTATGTTTGCCATTTTATTAATTATTGGTGCTGATTTTATAAATTTTTTGCTTTTTTATTACTTTTTAGTAAGTAAATTAGTTACGTTGACGACAAGTGAATTATTTGTATATTTTCCAACTAATCTTGAAAATTCAATAGAATCAACTGCTTCTGAAAAGTCATATTTTGCCAGCACATCATTTGCTTTAGTTAGAATATCTACTTTTTTATTAATACAATATTCAATTAATGTTTCTCTTATTGCACGTTTAGTTTTTGCATAAAAATAAATTCCATGAGCTGTTCTTTTATCATATTCTCCTAGAACACAATGTGCTTTTTCATGTACAATTATATCAACAAGCTTCATAAATGATTTATTATCAAAACTTCCTGTTCTAATTTGAGTTATGAATTCCTTGGTTGTAATGTTTGCAAGATTAAATCCAATTCCTTCACAATCAGTATGTGCAACTATTCGAGGATCAAATAATATTTCTGAACGATACAACATGACGGGATTTATTGAGTTTTTTGATCCTGTTGGTTTTGTTTTTTGAGATTTGTATATGGTTTGTTCAATATAATTAGCAACATCTAAAAATGCTTTATATTCATAACATTTGTTTTCAAACAAATTTATTTTTTTTAGCAAATTCATATTTGTGTGTTTAAGAGTGACTATGGGTTTAGCATTTTTTTTTATGTGTTCTTTTTTAAGTTTTTCAAGGCTTTCAGATGAAGCAAAATTCTTATTTAATTTTGAAAAAATACTTCTTATAATTTGATTTGAATCAGTAACATATATTCCATCTAATCTTTTATTTCTAGAATGTGTGTTTTCATCAAATAGTAAATCATTAACATGTGCTTTAATCATGTCATTAATAGATAATTTTACTTTTTCTATTGTTTGTTTTTGTTCTATTGTTTGTTTTATTTTTTGTTCTGTTTTATTTTTTGTTTTTTGTTTTGATTTGCCAGTTATATTGTGTGTAGTGTTTTCATTACTATTTTCATCATTATTGTTATTATCATTTTTATAATCATTTTCATTATTATTTCCAGTATCAGTTTTATTAGCACTATTTATTGTAGTTAAGTATTTATTTGCATTAATAAATTTTTTTTCAAAAATATTTTTAGCAAATTCACTCATATCATCTAAATATTTCTTTGCAGCAGCCTCTAATAATTTGGTTTTATCATCACTAAATGCTTTTTGTTTAAGTCCTTCGAAACAATCAATGCCGTGAATTTCATAAATTCTATTTTGACTTGATTCATCTTCGTTGTTTGAGTTAATTAGTTTATTATCATTTGTTGAATCATTGTTTTGATTATATTGATTTGAATTAGCAGATGAATTAATTTGTTTAGAAATAATTTTTTCTAATTGATCTTGTTTATGGTCTAAATAAGTATTATCGAATAACTCATTAATTAATCTTGAAAGTTGTGAATCTATTTTTCGAACAAGCTCTTTATCATTTAAAACAAATTCGACAATGTATTGCTCGAATGCAGGAAACATTGCCTCGTAGAAAAGGTGCTTATCTTTGGATATAATATTATTTCTTCCTTTTGTTAAACCAATATTTTTTGGTAAGTCAACCCAAAATTCTCTACTTTCGCGCATAATTTCTCTCATTAAATCATAATGAATTGCCATTATGTTGAATGGAACTTCTTCTTTCTTAACAAATAATCCGTCTTGGGTTAGGTTTATTGAAGAACTTCCATAACTTTTTGTTGTTGTTTTAACCATTAAATCAAGATTGCTTTCAACACCCTGGTTAGATATGGATGTCGAACTAACTTTTGAATAATTTGTATCGAGATTATTTATTTTTCTTTTGTTATATATTATATCAACGTTAGTAGAATCAATAAATCCTAAATGTTTGATAATGCTACTTTCAATTTCATGTTTTTTTATTCTTTCTGATTTTGTATATGCCTTGATTTCTGTTCCTTTAAATTTTTCATCTAATGTTTCAATAAATGCTTTCCAATTACTTCGATCACCAGTGCCATCTGTTTTAACAACACATCTTGATGTTTTTCCATTGCCTGAAATAACTTCGACTGAATCTGCAAAATCTAAAATTGAATACCACCCAATTCCATGTTCACCAATAGTGTGAGGATCTGTATCTTTTCCCGAATTATAGGGGATGAGTAGTTTTTCAATAATTTCTTTTGTACTCATTCCTCTGCCATAATCTCTAACAGATAACTGAAAATTTCCTGCACCATTAGATGTTGAAAATTCAATTCTTTTTTTTTCTTTACTATTACCATATGAATCTTTTGCATTTTGTCCAAGCTCTCTTAGGGTTGTATTTTTTTGGCCGAATTGTGTTCTAATGGTTTTTTTAATTAGATTTCCAAATAATTCAGGAACAGAACTTCTTTTTTGAATAGTTTTTATGAACTCAGAGGGGTTTTCTCCATTGTTTATTATTTTAAAATAGTCGTCTAAGTAACCCATC
Organism: Candidatus Woesearchaeota archaeon; assembly: GCA_018668595.1. GTDB lineage: Archaea > Nanobdellota > Nanobdellia > Woesearchaeales > UBA11576 > JABJCP01. The sequence goes on along the minus strand of JABJCP010000036.1, from coordinate 37,650 downwards.
ATTTGAAGCATTACTAAATCCGAAAGATTAACTGTTGTTTTCATTTTTTTATTAATATTTTTTTATTAAAACTTTTTTATTAAAAATTTATTATCTTGCAAATATTATGTTAGATTCTAAGTCTTTTTCGTTTATTCCTTTTGTTCGTTCATATGTTGACTTCACACCGTAATGCGAAATAAAATCATCAGGTGTTTGGAAAAATTTATGAGATGCGTTAATGTAAATAGTTCCATTGCTTTTTATGAATGGGGTGTTGCCTCCTTTTGTCATAATATTTACTAGGACATAATTTGTATTAGTGTCTAATGCTGAAATGTTATTGAACTCAAGTTCTTGTTTTTGCATGAATTCAACTAGTTGTTGAGATTTAGCAAAGTTTAATGTTTCAGTTTTATCGTCCATGAGCTCTTTTAATCTTGGAAGTCTTGTTTGCCACATTTTTTTAGCTTCATAAGTTATAGGTTTAAAAATTTCAGATTTAATTTTATCTCCAAAAAAGTTAATAGCATTAGAATAATCTCCTTCTTGAATAGATGTCCAATTATCGTCCATAATATATGTTCTTTTAGGAAATAATGCTTTAGTAAGTTCATCAATATTATTGGGTGTGATATCTAAATGTTTTTTAATTCCTGGCACGAGTTCTCTCAAAATTGATAATATGTTTTCATCACTTTGATTTTCATTGGCATGGGTTAATAAAATATTGTAAAGTTTTTGAATAGCAGATTCATAATTTGAATTAATTTTAAATTCATCTCTCCCTTCTACGATTTCAATAGATGAAGGGAAGTCAAATTTTAATTCTGCGTTAATACTTGATGACTCATGCTCTAATATAAATATGCCTTGAGAATATAATTTTAATTTTTTATTTTTCCAATCGCAATTATTTGTTTTTATTGTCGCTCTTACTTTTTGTTCAATTAATTCCTTTTTCCACTTAAATTTTTCATGTTCTGAATATGTTTTTCCATCAGGGTTTTGATTAATTTGATTGTTGTTTATTTTTATTATTGCTCTAGTAGGATCAAAATAATTTAAATACTTGTTTAAATAGTTGTTTAATTCATGTTTGTCAATTTCACATTTTTCAATTTTAATGGTTGTGCCTTGAGTTAGTTTATTTAATTTTTCAATATTGATTTTTATGCTATCAATAGAATTAGAAGTTGCACTAAATGTTAATCTGTACGAATCTGATTGATTTTTTGTATCGACGATAAGTTTAGTTTTATTAGGATTTTTTAAACAATATGCGAGATTTGCAAAAAAACCAACTCCGAATCGTCCTATATTATCAAGTTCATCTTTATTTGAACTAAATGGAATAATAAAACTTTTTAGCATGTGTGTTAAGCTCATTGATTCGCCAGTATCCGAAAAAACCAGTGAATTATTGTTGGTCTTGACGTTAACAACATAGTTTCCTTTGAATGTTTTTGGTTTTGCATCAATTGAATTTAGTACTAATTCTACAAATGGTCTGTAATCTTCTGTGAATTGTCGTTCGATTTCTTCTAAAAGAATTTTATTTATGTAATTGTAATTTTTTTTACCTGTATCTTTTTTTTTTAAAGTTTTGTTTTCATTTATTGCAGAAATTGCTTCGTGAAGTGAATGTTTATCTAATGATAATGCGATTAATTCTGTTAATGATAATTCATATGATTTTTTGAAAAGATTTATTTGGTTTAGTGAATCAAAATTTAATTTTTTTCTATATTGTTTTTTAGTTTTAGTTTCGTTTGTGTCTTTTTTAGAGTTTATTTCTTCTGTTATTTTTGCTTCAATTTTAGATTCTGTTTTAATTGTAGATTCTGTTTTAATTTTAGATTCTGTTTCAATTCTAGATTCTGCTTTAGGTTCTTGTTTAGAGTCTTTTTGAATTTCATTTTTAGAACTAATTTCGTGACTTTGTTCATAGCTTTTTTTTAATAATCTATTGAAATACCAGTTTCTTATTTTGTTGATTATATTCATTGTCCCGCCCTTGTTTGCCCTGATCTAAAGATATGTTTAGGAATGTATGTTCTTTTTATAAACCTTTTTATTTATTTATCACTATTTAGTAGAAAAGATCTGTTTTTCTTGGGTGACTCGCTCTATATAATTACAATTATATTATAGAAACCTTTAAATATAAAAGAAATAGAAAGATTAGTATTAGTAGTTAAATATTCACACTAATTATTTTGATTATTATTAAAAGGAGGCGATCAAATGTCAAAGTATAAGGATTATCATAAACAATTAAAAGAGGGCATTGGTAAAGATGCAGATAATGTTGCACTTAGAACAATGTATGCTTATTCTGATTTTATGCGCTCAGGCGATGTTGCAAAAGACGAATTTGGAAATGTAAAAGATTTTAACCTAAATGGTGAACAAGCAAAAAAATTAGGTCAAAAAATTTACGGCGAACATGAAAAAATAATTCTTGAAAAACTAACAGGAAAAGCTGATGCAAAAGTTGGACCTGATGGAAAACACATTCTTGCATCTTCAGTTAAACAAACCATGGGTAAAGGATTAGATGAGTGGGTAAAAGAATTATCAACACAAGAAGCAAATGCTCAATACATGATTAATAGTGCATATCAATTAAGAGGAAGATATGAACAAGTAACTAAACAACACATACAAGTTGAAGCAATGGCAGACTGGCATGCAGGAGATAAAGAATTAAGAGACCATTTGAAAACTAAATTCCAAGAAAGTGGTTTGGAGATAGACTTAGAAAAATTAACTAATCCTGAAGATGTTGCAGGGCACTTAGATAGTTTAGCAACAGGAATTGCAGATCCTGATAAATACATGAAACAATTTAAACATCTAAAAAGATATGTTCCGCCTAGTGATGATGAAGATAAAAAGAAAAAGGGTGGTAAAAAATGAGTGATAGAGACGAACCAAAAGGATTTAAAGTTAGAGATAGACGACATCATGCAGTAGAAGATGCAGTTGACAAGGTTGAAGATAAGAAAAGGGTTTTGAAAAAAGAAGCTGCCAACATGATTATTAAAAATATGGAGCTCGCATATGTTCATGCAGTAACTGATACTTTGAAAAGTAATTCTAAATTCGAAGAAAAAGTAAGAGTGATAGCTCATGATGACGAACTTACTAAAGAATATTTAGAGACAGTTGAGAAAAAATTAAGGCATGAAAAAGGACACTTACTAAATGCATTGAAAATACTTGAAATGGAACATCCAAGACATGATTTGAAAAATTTAGTTGATCACCTTATGCCTGTTTTGAAACAAATTTTTGCACACTTGAAAGAACAAAATCAAGAAATTCCTCCTGTAGGTTATCATCAGATGTGGGAACATTTAGAACAGGTTGTTGTTCAAACACTTCAAGCAATTATTGCAAGAGATAGCGTAGTTTTTGAATGATAACTAATTTAATTCTTTTAATTTTTCATTTTTAATTAATTCATTCTTTAGTTTTTAGATTATATTTTAAACTATAACAATCTTTAAAAATCATTCCTGTATTTCTTAATATTATGGTTGGGATTGAACAGAAAATACGATTTATACATGATATACAATCATCTCAAAGAGACTTGTTAAATTCATTAGAGCAAAAGAAAATATATCCTGGAAAGTGCGAAGTAGAGTCAATACTGGGTGATTTAGTTTCAATAAGATCTGCATTAGAAAATAAAACTATTAATATGGATCCTAAATTTAAGTGTGTTCTAAACAAAAGAGTTTATAATTTTGATCTTGCGAAAGATGAAAAAAACTTAGTAGAAGCAGTTTCAAAAGGGACTCTTGAATTTAAACAAATTCTTGAGTTTTATGATTTAAGCGAACAATCAATAAGTGAAGATATAGAACTTGTAATGTGGAAAGGATTTGTTTTTGATGGAGAGCCTAACTATATGGGGTTGGCAAGAGTTTATTGCCCTATGGGAAATAAAGATGATTTAAAGATTATTGATGTAACTTTAACTGATGGAGAATTTAGTGCGGCGCTAAAAGGAAATATATCTTCATCTCGTGCATTTAATCAAGCAAAACTTTTTGAATATGATGTGTTCTTTGCAAAAAATGCAGAAAAATATCCTTTGATGGAAACTGCAATACCTATACTAGGGACAAAATATTGTGCAAAAATAATTTCTCAACGACGAGGATTAGATGCATTGCATTAGAAATTAGAGATCACATCGGATAAATCAATTAGCTTTTTTTTTCTTTCAGATTTTTTTTCAGATTCTTTATTTTTTGTTTTTAAATCAACAATTTTTTCTGTATTAATTAATTTTTGTTTATCTACAATAACTTGAACATCATTTACAAGTTTGTAAAGATCGGGTGCTTCTTTTTTTAATTTTGCATTATATTCTTTAATTAGAGTTAACATTTTCTTTCTTAATTTTTTAAAATTTTTTGCATTCTTAGAATTAATTATTTTATTATTAAGATACCAGAGGTCTATAAATGAACTTTCGCAGTAATCAATTATTGTTCCTTTTGCATTAATTAATTTATGACTTTTCGTATCGATATATTTGCATCGATTTTCGCTGTTTTGTATTCGCACTACTTTAAATTCATATTTTGATTCGTTTGGCAAATCAAGAATTATTGTCGAAATTATTTGAAATTTATGTCGATCATATTCGATTCCTGAAACTGTTCCTTTAATTCCTTGTTGTACATATTTTTCTGAGATTGATTCATATTTTTTAACATATTCATCAGGAGTATATTTATTTTTTATAGTAGAATAGAGATTTGCTGATTTTTGCATTGCTTTTTTTAGCATAGCTTCAGGACCAATACCTAATTTTGATTTGAGAGTTTGTACGAGTGTCATTTGGTTTATTATTTGTTTGATGTTGGTTTATTTTTTATATACATCAGGGTCTCTTGTAAATCCTCTATCTGTAATATATTTTTCAGCCATGTTAGGACTTGGAAATATTTCATCTAATTTGTGTCCTTTTGGAATATTTTTTGTTAATGTATCTGGACAACCAGAATAACCTGCATATGCTTGATCTTTTTCATTAAAATATACTGCTGAATGCATTTTGTTTACCTCGTGTTTGAATATTTTTTTGTTTTAGTTTTGTTTTGTTTTAATTAGTTTTAGTTATTTAATTTCTAATTTTTTTATTGCTTCTAATTTTATTTTGTTATAGGAAAATCTAGATATTTTTGGTTTAATTGCGGTTTCGAATAAGTCCGGAGCAGTATCGTTTATTAGGGATATAATTTCAGAATACTTTTTGCTTGCAAAATTATAGATTTTTTTTATCTCTTTATCTGTTTCTACTCGTTTTATTTCAAATTCAGAATCATCGATTATTATATCTGATATTGGTTTTTCTTCATCGGCGTAAAATGAGATTTTTGTTTTATTATTAGTTATTATGTTAATATTGATTTTTGTACGGGGATAAAGAATTTCAAATCTTTTATCATATTTTCTTTCAATATCTATTTGGTATTTTGTTTTATCTTTAAGTTTTCCTTTAATTACAAATTCAATTTCATAATTTTGTTTAGGGGCTTCGTTATATGTATATTTTTTAATTTGTTTAGATTTGGCTTTGACACTTTTTGATTTGTAATGGGCTGCAATTTTGTTAAATCTTTTAATTATATCTTCAGGAGTGTAACTATCTTCTCTTTTGCAAATTTCTTCAAGGTTTTTAGAATGTTTTGGTTTACTATTTTCTTGATTTGCTAAGGATTTATTCAATATTTTTCTAAGTTTCAATCGAGCTAACATTTTAGTTTATTGTTTTTGGTTATTGTTGTTGCAGGGGTTTTTATTGTTTTATTTTTTTGTTAACTTAAATTAATTCATCAACAACTTGTTTTCTAGGACCAATGTTACTATAACGAACAAAATTAAAAAATCCAGGTGCTTCTTTATTGATTGTTTTATTCATAGAATCATATATTTTTCTTGTATGTTTTCTAACTTGTCTGGCTTCTTTAGTGCTGTTTTTTTCTGTGCTAAATAACATGTTATTGACATGAATTTTCTTTTTTAATTCGTAGTTATGATATGATTCAAATTTTATGTTTGAACCTTTTTCATTTACAAATTCGAAAATGTAATGTTTATGATGTCCCCATGTGCTGCTAAAATCTCTGTTTATGGTTAGTTTATATTGTTCATTATGGTTCATAATTCCTTGGATTTGTATTTTAAATTCATAACAATTTCTAGGATCTTTTTTTACAATTCCATCATTAATTTCAATACTTGCAGTAAATTGTTTAGTTTTATACTTTTCTGCGAATGCATTAAATCGAGTTACGAATTCTTCAGGAGTATAAACTCGTTGAGATTTAGGAATTTTAACTTCTTTTTTGTTTTTTGTTTTTTCTTCAAGTGTTTCTGTTTCTGTTTCTGTTTTCGTTTCTATTGTTTGCATTTGTTCAGATACTTCTGTTGCTAATGTTTCCAAACCTGTTGCTTTTTTTCCGAAAAGTTTTTTGATTGTTTGTTTGAATGTCATTTTTTTATAGCCTCATAGAATTATCAGTTTGTTTTGGTTTACCGAATAATAACTTTTGTAAGTTTTGTCGTCTAGGGATTATTTTTGGTTCTATTGCAGTTTCATAAAGATTGGGTGCAAGATTTTTTATTAAAGTCTCAACTTCTTTTGTTTTTTCTTCAACATATTTTCTTGCAAGTTTAGCTTCATTATCTTTTTCTTTTTCATCAAATTCGACATTATTGATTGTTAGTTTTTTTGAATACCGTTCTATGTTATATTTTATTTGTGCTCCGCTGGGTGTGTTAAACTTAACTGTTGTTTCGATTTCATCCACTTCTATTATTTTACTATAAGATCTATTTATTAACAATTCATATTTAGTTTCATCTTTAAGAGTTCCTTGGATTTTAAATTTAATTTTGTATTCTGTTCTACTTTTTTGTTTTGATTTATCTTCTGTTGCAGTAGCATTAACATGTTTATTGCTATATTCATTAGCAATGAGATTAAATCTTTTAATTATTTCACTAGGATCGTATTCAGCTTTTCGTGGAGGAATTTTTAATGGTTCTTTTGGTTCCGTTGCAGTTTCAATTCGTTCAGATACGACTAATTCTAAGTTTGAAGTTTCATCTGAATTTGGTTCGCCCATTTTGAATATTTTCCTTAGTGTATTTTTGAATGTCATTTTTTATTTGTCTCAAATAATTTTTAATTTTTTTATACAACATTTTTTAAATCTAATTTTTCAATTGCTGCTAATTTTTTATCTAAATTTTGAGGTCTATAACCTATAAATGGCGCGGTAGCTGTTTCAAATAAATCAGGAGCAGTGGTTTTGATGGTGGTAAGAATTTTTTTGTATTTTTCATGCACATATTTTTTCAGTTTTTTTGCTTCTGCATCTCGATGGCGTAGGTCAAATTGGACTTCATCTACGTTTACATAATCGTTAGGCTTATTTTTAATTAAGAGGAATTCAATTACTGCATCGCTATTGGTTCTAAGCACAACACGCATATTAAATGTAGGAGACTCGTAGCTAAGTTGCTCATCATAGTTTCTATTAATTTCTAATCTGTATTTTGTTTCACATTCAAGAATTCCAGAAATATCAAAAGTGATATTATAAGTTCTTCGAGTTTTTTTATGTTGTTTAATTTGTGTTGCTTTTGCTTCGACTCTTTTTGTTTTGTAATGATTTGCTATTGTATTAAACCTATCAATAATTCCTTCTGGAGAATAACCTTTTGCTCGTTTTCCAACTAAGTTTTCTAATTCGCTTTTTTTACTTAATTCTGTTTTAGAACTAGTAGAATCAGGTTTAGAACTGCGTTTACCCTTTCCAAATAGCTTTTTTAGCCCTTCTCCCCAAGTCATGGTGTTAGGAATGAGTGTATTATTTATAAATATTACTTTTTTATTTCCTTTTTAGTAGTAAACCACACCAAACTTTTAAATAGGAGGGTTATTTTCCTTTAATTATGTTATTGAATTTTAATCTAAAAGAACTTAAACCTGTAATTAAAGGGTATGTGGTGGGTGAATCATCTGATGATGATATTTTATGCTCAAAAGAGATAACTGAGGATTTTGTAGTTGTTGCAAAAACTGCTGATGGGAACGGATATTTAACAAAAATTGATGTGGTAGATGCAGATGCAAATCAAATAAAATTAGAAGATTTTCCTGATATTGGTATTACTGCTGCGAATATTGGATTACAAGTTTGTGTTGCAGGACCAAAAGGATATCAGTACAAACCTGCGTGGCGTGCAATACGAAAAACACTTGGTGCTCAAGGAGTTAAAGAGATAACTGAACGAAAATACGAACAAAACAATTCAAAAAAAGATATTTATGTTCCATTAAATTCTATGGTATTTTTTATTGTGTATGACGGGGAGGGTAAAGAAGAATGAATTATGCAAAAAATATTAAAACTAAGTTTGAGAAATATTCAAATCATGTAAAAATAAATGGAGATTGTGTCGATATTGATCCAGAGATAACTTTGGATTTTGGCGTATCTATACCGATCAAAAAAATATGCGAACTGTCTGACATTGAATATGTAGGTCAATCTGCAAGAATTGTTGAGGACAAAATTGAAATTGATCCTGCACAAGAAGGATTATTGGGAATTTCTGTGTCGATTGATTCGCTGGTTAGATTTACTAAAAAATGATTGTTTGTTAAATAATTATCTGTTTTTTATTTATTACTTGTTTGTTTGTTTGTTTGTTTGTTTGTTTGTTTGTTTGTTTGTTTGTTTGTTTGTTTGTTTGTTTTTCTTTTCACTGATAAGTTCTAAACAATATTTATTAATTATAAAATAATTTCTGGTCATTATGAAAACAGGCATAAAAGTATGCGATGCAATGACTTGCAAACCAATACAACTAGATATTCGGACGAGTGTTCGTGAATGTGCAGAGATGATGGAAAAACATCATGTTGGAAGTGTTCTTGTAAAGAAAGGAAGAGAATTAGTTGGTATTGTAACTGAACAAGACATTGTGCGAAAAGTAGTATCGCATAAACTTGATTTAGAAAAAACTATTGTTGGTGACATAACTACTGGTAAAGTAACTGCAATAAGTCCAGAACAAGATATTTATGAAGCAATAATTTTGATGAGAGACAATAACATAAGACATCTTCCAGTGATGGATGGCGAGACAATGGTTGGATTTATCACTGGAAAAGACATTTTGAAATTACAACCGCAACTCTTTGAATATTTAGCAGAAGTTATAGAAATCAGAGAACAAGATAGAAAACTAGGTTTGTAAAATTAGTAATATGTTTGTTAGAAAATTAGTAATTATCAATTAGCACTAATTCTTTTTTGTACGAGAACCCTTGTTGTTTTTCTTTTGAGATTGAATTTGTTTAACATGTTTTATTTTCTTACCAAACATGTAAACATATTGCCAAGCAAAACCTTGTTTACGAATAACATTAATTTCAAATCCTGCATTCTTGAATTTTTTTAAAATTACTTCATCAGTATTTAGCCAATCAATATTAGGAATGATGTCAAAGAATTTATCAAAATCAACAAATATAATCTCTCCTTTAATTTTTAATAGGTTATTCATTTGCTTAAGAATTCTATCTGCATTACTAGTATAACCTAATGTACCAACGCTAATAATTTTATCAACCTTAGGAACTTTTGGATGAATAGTGTTATATTCAGGATGATGAATTGTTTTTACATGCGTGTGTCCTGCTTTACTAAGTCTACGGTTAGCAATCTTAAGATTCTTTTTAGAAATGTCAATAGCGATAACTTTTCCTTTTTTACCAACTGCCTGTGCAAGAGGAAGTGTAATTGTACCAACACTACAACCATATTCAAAAATAGTTTTACCTTTAACATTTCCCATTACTGTAAGAATTTCATCTCTTCTCTTTTTTGGAAACGATAAATTTTCTGTCCAAAGAGCAAACTGTGCTAAGATATCATTAACAATCATAACTGCATGAGGATCATAATACATTTCAATAAGGAAATAAATAGGGATTCCTAAAGCAATAAATGCCAATCCTAGTTTTAGTATGTGAAATGCGTCGTGTTCTATGTAAAGCCACATTCCAATTAGAGAAAAATTGAAAATTATCAATAAAACAGAACCAATTTTTCCAAACGGCATTTTAAATGGTCGAGGAGTTTTTGGTTGCTTATATCTTAAAATAATAAGACTAAGTGCAACAGCAGAATATAATATTAGTGCTAAAGGTAAAAGTAAAACTAATAATAATTGATATGAACTAAATCCTACACATACTAAAATAGATGTGAGAATTGTTTGAAATATAATTGCTTTGTGAGGTGTGTGATACACAGGATGAATTGCTTTAAATTGAGGAGGGAAAAGCTTATCTCGAGTAAGTGCCATAATAAGTCTTGGTGCTGAAACAATCCATCCAGCAACAGAACCAATAATAGATAGATAAACAAGAATAGTAAAAACATCTTTTCCTATGCTTCCAAAATGAAGAGCGCCTAAATCTGATAAAGGAGTTAGAGAAGAACCAAATACAGTCCAATTAATCGCTCCAATCGAGGAGACAACAAACAGCAAACAAATTATTGCAATAATAACAGTTCCACCAATAAGTGCTTTTGGCATAACTGTTTCAGGATTTTTAGTTTCTTCTGCTAAGAATGTTGCAGTTTCCCAACCAAAAAAAGTTTCAGCAATAAAGAAAATAGTTAGAACAATCATAGACGTTGGAAAAACAAAAAATGGAATAAAGTTTTCTGAACGAGTTGCTACGAGATTAGGAAGAATCAAAGCAGTTAAAGTTCCAACAGTAATAATTGCAAAAGTAACTAACATAAAAGCACTAGTTTTCATACCTTTGTAAGCTATATAATTAAATAAAAATACAAACATTAAACATATTGATAGTTTTAGTGCATAAAATTCTCCGGGTAAAATATATTGAATAGCACCAACAATAAGCATTGCAATAGTAACATTTCCAGCAACAATTGTAATCCAACCAACTAAAAAAGAAGGGAATCGTCCAAATGCTTGTTTGCAAAACTCATAAACTCCTCCTGCTTTTGGAAACATAGAACAAAGTTCTGCAAAAACCATGGAAAAATAAATAGCAATAAATGATAAAAAAAGCCAAGAAAGAATAGATGCAGGACCTGCTTTTTGAGCTCCAAGTGCGGGCAAGAAAAAAATACCTGTACCCATGATTGAGTTGATTGTTATTAGTAAAATAACTGGAAAACTTAGTACTTTCTTTAATTCACCCATTTAATATGTCACCCATTTAATGATTTTCTCAAAACCCTTTATCTTTTTTGTTTGATTTATTAATAAATTAAAAATGTAATATATAAATAATTGCGAGCATTTTAGAGTGGTTAAGAAAAAATATCTAATAAAATCCTAAAACTACCAAAACTCCGCCGAGAACCTGAATCAAAATAAATAATCCTTCTTTTACAAGACGTTCATTAATTGTTTTTTTATCATAACTAATATCAACAGCAGAATAAATAGTTGCAAGAATCCAACTTACTCCGAATAAAAGCAATGCAATTCCTTTGCCAGATAATTTACCCACTATAATTCCAATAATATTAATTAAAAAAGTATAACCTAATAGAAATGTAATCCAGCCAATATTATTCCATCTTCTTACTCTTGGACGGTAGCCGATTTTAGAATAAGCCATAATTGAAGTAATAAATAAAGGAATACTAAGAACAAGTTGAAATGATAAAATTTTTTGAAGTAATAATTCTTCTTTTAGAGTAATCATTAAAAATAAAATTCCAAAAGCAACCGAAAGTAAACTACGATTAAGCGCGACTCTGTTGGCTGCTTTAGCTGCGTAATTAGTCATATCCATGGTACAATAAATAATCATATAAAAAACTTTCTGCGTTAAACCGAATTAATAACATAAGTTTTATAATTTTAATGTAGATTCTTTTTATTATGGCAAAAATACCTATGCAAAGTAGGAGGAAAATAAATGGAATATTAACTGAATTAGAAACTTTAGTTAAGAATGGTGAATTTGGTGAAGTAGTTCCCAAAATTAAACCTTTAATTAGTATGTTGGAATTTTTTAAAGTAAATCCTATAAGTAAATATTATGCTAGAATCGAAAAAATAGAAACTAAAATTAAACGAAATTTTCAAAAAGTAAAACATCAATCAGGAAGTTCTAATAATTTAGATTTAAAAGATGTTAAATCATTGAATTTTGAAGATGGCAAACACGATTATGTAGGTATGTCTGGGAGTTCAAGAGTAAGAATAACTAGAGTTTATGATCATATGTTTTTATCAAGAATTTATCAACGTACAATGAAATTGAGTTGGAGATTTAATAAAGAAGGAAGATTAGATTTAGTTGATGCTATGTTATTTCAAAAAAATAATAAAATTGTCAACTTAATTAATATGAGAGGTTATGGGGGTAATGATTTAAATTGGATTGAATCAGAAGCTAAACTCACTAAATTGCCAATTGAAACAGGAGTGCTTAATCCAAATTTTGCAACAATAAAATATGTGCAACAATACGAATCATTAATGAGATTTGGACATAAGATGAGTGCGGCTCTTCTTAACAATCTAAATTCGAAAAATATTAGAGATGCACATAAAATATTTGAAAATCAAAAACAATTAAAAGAAATATTGAATGATGATTCAACGATTTATATTCTCGAGAATGCAGCAAATATTGTGCCATTTGTCAAAGAATTCAGTGTTGAAAAGATGTTGGTTGAATATGTTGGTTGAATATGTTAGTTGAATGTGTTAGTTGAGATGGGTGGTTAAGAATGTTAATTGAATGTTTTTTTCATTTAATTTTTTTATTCAATTTTTTCTAAGTTTGTTTTCATGATTTGCCACTTAAGATCTTTTTTCAAAGCAATTCGTCCAGGAATATCATTTGTGTCACGGAATTCTTCCATTTCATCAGCATTTAATCGTCCAAGAATATAATTTCCTTTTTGCCCATAAAGTTTTTCAAGATACTTTTTAGTTTCTCTAAACGAACCAGTATTTTCCACTATGTCTATTCCTGATTTTATTTTAGGAACTATTTTCAACCATTTATCAGGCATTGTAGTTCTTAAGAAAAACTCAATAGTCCATTTCATAGCATTCATCCAAAGACGAGGTCTTGCATTAAGTGCAACAGCATACTCTCCAAGAACCATACTTCCTTTTCCAACATGATATGCTTTAGTTTCAACATATTGCTTACGTGTTTCTAAGTAAACAGTACCTGCGTGAACCATTTCGTGAGCAAGAACATTAAAAAATTGTTTTTCGTTTTTATATTCATCACGCATTTGTATAAAATTAATACCATTATAATCAGGAAGTGTGAATGTAATTCCTAGTGCAGGAACCATTAAATCTTTTGGATTTTTTATGTATGCTGCAACCCAAGTTAAATCCATGTAATAAGGAATTTTTTTGTTTGCTTTTTCTAAATCTTTTTGACGAATAAACTTAGGTATTGAATTAGGTTCTAAATCTAATTCATAACTAAATTCTTTATTATTAACAGTAAATTTTAGTTCTTTTCGATTTTTTTTAAGTTGTTTGTGTGCATAAAGCAAGGTATTTCCTCTGAAAATAAATTGAGTAAGTTTTTCATGAGGTCCAGGAATAATTCCTTTAAGGTCATACTCAAGAGCAGTTTTCCAAAGAAGAGGTGCTTGACTGTGAGGAATTTTTTCTAAGGGAATATAATGATCTCCCATTGAATTTAATTTATCTTCAAGACTTTTTTTATTGTTGTTATTGTTGTTATTGTTTTTATTGTTGTTATTGTCTTTATTGTCTTTATTGTTGTTTTTGTTTTCAGTTTTATCTTTAAGTTTTGTTATTTCAGTTTCTATTCCTGCTAGCATTTCCTGTATTCCTTCTAATTCATTCTTTTTTTTATTTCCATAAACTGTTTTGTGCATATCAATTAAGCTTAGAAGCGCCTTTTTTTCACGAATTCTTAAACTTAGAGGATCATTATACTTAGGCTTGAAATTGATTTCGATTCCCTCAATAAAATTATGCATTTTTTTCTGAGCATCTTGTTTAGAAGTTTTATCTCTAAGAGGCGCTATTCCGTAATAAAGAATTCTACCAAATCCAACAGTCCACTCGTATGCGCCTATTGCAATCTTTAATACTTTTGTTTTATCTGGATCAAATGTCATATTCTTCGTGTTTTACTTCATATTTTTTAGCATTACGCCATCGCTTTCCATATCTTCCTGCTCCAAGGAAACAAATTCCTGCTAAAATTCCTGCCCAAAACATTCTAGTATAATATCTACTTTGAATTACTTCAGACATATCTTGAATACTAGGATTTGTTTGACCGCCGATCGACTGATTATAGTATCTCAATCTTTTCCACCAACCAGTTGAATATTTGCTAGGATCTTTATTTAATTCATTAAGTTCTCTAATTGAACTATTGATTAAACCTTTAATGGTTTTTTGACTCATGTTAGGAGTGTTTCTAAAAATTGCTAAGTTTTTACCATCAGGATATTCATCCATTAGTTTTTTAGCTTCTTTAAAATTCTTAATTCCATCTGCAACATAACCCATATTTGCTTTAAGATATCCTATGAATACATGCGCATATGCTTCTTTGTAATCATCTGCTTGGAATCTAATAATAGATCTCCACCCTGCTGCAGCATTTAATGTATCGAGCAATGATCTGTGAGATTCTTTAAGATTTTTAGCTTGAATTCTAGTTCCGCCAGAAACAACAGTATTCAATGCTTCATATTCGCTACCAATTCTTTGACCATACTCGCTTTCTGCAAGCTCAATTAAAGAAGGAGTAATTTTGTTTATTGTTTCAAGTTCTTCTTCTGATAAATCTTTGAGAGCAGTCTTCAAATCAAGAGTTTTATGAGCTTTTTTAACCCACTCCGGAGCATTTTCGTCGACAGTTCTGTTTTCAAATGCGTCTTGGAATTCTCCAATTTGTCCGGTTCTTTCAATAGCTTTATCTAATAATTCTTCAAGCTCGTCGATTTCAGTAAGAGGAGTTTCCCAAATAATTGCAGGATTTTTCATTCTTGAAACATTAAGTTTTGATTTTGCTTCTATAAGAGAAGTCTGCATTGAAAGTTCATCAGGTCGATCTTTTGAACTAGCAACAGAAGGAACATTTGCAGCAATTTCAATTGGTTTGATTACATATTTGTCAAATGTGTGAAGACTCCATAAATTATTTGCAGCCATTCCTCCAAAAACCATTGTCGCGCCTAGAAATCCTAATGTTAATCTCCTGTATTTTTTTTGTTTAAATCCATTATTTTTAGGTGTCATTCTACTACCTCGTATTCATTGATAAAATTGAGCCCCTCTTATTACTTTAATAATATTAATTGTAGTAAATGGTAGTCATTTATAAGTTTTATTGATTTTATTTACTTTATAGTAGTATGAAATGGTAAATTTTATATAATCTGTGTGATTTTAGGGGTAGTAATCATAATTCAATTTATTTAGGGGGACAAACAAATGAATATAATTCAAGAATTAAAAGAAAAAGTTAAATCAATTGATTATTCTGTAGACAATAATTCGGGTGTACAACAAGTAATAGAAAATGAACTAGTGCGTTGGGTGAAAAGTTATGAACTGAAAAAAACCAGTAGGTATTGTGATTGCTATGGAAGTCCTGGAGAAATTCCTGATCAGATAGATATTGACGGAACAATGCATTCTCCAAATGAAATTTTAGAGCATGCAAAAACAAGAGATAAAATCGGAATGAATATAATGAAAAAGATTTATGATGCAAGAGTAAAATATTCTATTTTTGGAAATGTAAATGAAAATGTTATAAAAGCAGTTCCTGATAATGCAGATCCAGATCAACTTGCAGTAATGTGTGGTTGTGGAAAACACAATAAAACTTGGAAAAACATGTTAGAAGATGTTATTGATTCAGATCCTGAATGTATTTTCTTAAAAGTTGAATACTCGACAGCAGTACAAAGTTTATACGGCGGAATTGATGATTTTACAAAAGAAAGATTCAAAAAACCAAAAGATAAAAAACCCCTGGTTCCAAAATTATTAAAAAATTTGTTGAGTAAGTTTTTGCACGGTGGAGAATAAACTTTTTTTGTTTTAAGTTGTTTGGGTTTAGGCTTTTTTATTTCTTTGTTTTTATTTTTTTTTAATTTTTTGTTAATGTTTTCTTAATTTCTGAAAATCCTTCAACTTAGTTGACGTTACCTTAAACAATAGTGATTTAAGGTCGCAAAATGAGACCATGAACAAAGCAGATTCTTTGATATTCCAAAATGGAATGTCAAAAATTGAAGGCAGTGGTGGGCGTCGCTTTTTTCCTTATGTTTTTACAGAACAAGGAGTTGTTAATAATTTCTGAAAATATTTCAACTTTTCTGAAAATCCCTTTGATTATTTTGAGAAAGATTTATTAAGCAGTTTCTCGACTTAATTATTGTCTTTTTTTGAATGTTTTTTTACATTTATTGTATTCAAAATCGAAAGATTTAAATGCTTGGTAAGATTAATCTTACTTGGTGATAATATGGTTGATATTGCAATTACAAAAATAAGTTCAAAAGGACAAATAGTAATACCTGCAGATATGCGGCAAGATTTAAAAGAAGGTGAAAAATTGGTAATTATAAAAAATGGACAACAACTAATTCTAAAGAAAGCTAGTGAGTTTGATAAAAATCTTGAGGAGGATTTAGAATTTGCTCGACGAACAGAAGAAGCTTGGCAGAGATTAGAAAAAGGAGAATTCATTGAAATGGATTTTGATGAAGCAATTGAAGAGATGAAAAAATGGTGAAGTTAGCTTTTAATCCTAACTTTAAGAAAATATTTGATAAGATTAATGATTCTAATATCAAGAATAGGATAATTAAGCAATTTGTTAAAATAAAAAATAATCCTGAGTTAGGAAAACCTATGCGATATTCTAGAAGAGGGACGAGAGAAGTATATGTAAAACCATTTAGATTGGCTTATGTTTATTTTGTAGAGGAAAATACTGTTGTATTTTTGAATTTGTATCATAAGAATGAGCAATAGTAGTTAGTCACATATTGTTAAATCAAATAATCTTTTTTACTTCTTTCAATAAACTTTCAAAATCAGTAAAACCAGACTCTTTGTTAAAGTGACCTGCTTTTGGAACAATAAAAAAATCTACATTTTTAGGATCTAATTTTAGAATTAATTCTTTAACTTTTTCAATTGGAACATAAGGATCATTATCTGAATGAAAAATTGTGAATTTATTACAATTTTGTTTAATTTTTTTCCAATCAAATTCTTTTTCAACAAAAGTTTTGTTAATTTCTTCAAAATCAGGATTTGCAATTTTTGAAATAAATCCTGAAACAAAAAAAGCAGATTTAATTTTAGTATTTATTTTTTCGAGAATTGAGAGGATGAATGCAGGACCAAGACTATGACCTACAAAGATTGTGTCTTCTTTTATTTTTGATTTATATGGTTCAAAAACTTTTAGCCAATTTTCAAGAGATTGTTCGTCAGGAGTTGGGAATGTTGGTACAAAAACCTCGTGGCCTAACTCTTCGAGTTTTGATTTTAGCCAAGGAAACCAGTTTTCACTAGGATTTCCAAAAGACCCATGAATAATAAATATTGTTGACATAATTCAAAGGAATAATTTGTTCAATAAAAAGTTTTCGGATTTTATCTCTTGAAATAAGGGAATAACTTTATATACCTAGTTAATGTTTTACGTGTATATGCTTACGATCATTCATTTTTTTGCAATATCTCTAATTATTCAATTAGTTTTATTTATTCCCTCATTTCTTTTTAAAACAGATAAATTAACAGACTTTGCATATGGATTTACGTTTGTTGTTTTATCAATAATTGCGCTGATTGTTGGAGGAGTTTCATTTGCAAAATTAGTATTATTTATTATGATTTTATTTTGGGCACTTCGGTTATCATCTTATTTAGTTATTAGAATACGTCGGATGAAACATGATAAACGATTTGATACCTTACGTAATAGTTTTTGGAAATTAGGAATATTTTGGTTTTTGCAAGGAATTAGTGTTACAGTAATTTCAGTCCCTGCATTATTTTTCTTTATGATCGACGGAACATTTGGAGTAACTTCATTATTTGGATTAGTTATTTGGATTTTAGGAATAATGATCGAATCACTAGCAGATATTCAAAAATATTTATTTAAAATTAATCCTGCGAACAAAGGAAAATGGATTGAAACAGGTTTGTGGAAATATTCTCGACACCCGAATTATTTTGGAGAAATATTAATCTGGGTGGGAGTGTATGTTTTTACATTAGGTTCACTTTCTCTTCATCAAAGTCTTATAGCATTAATCAGTCCAATATTTATTTCATTTATTTTATTATTCTTAACAGGAATTCCAAAACTAGAAAAAAGTGCAACTGAAAAATGGGGAAATAATAAAACATATCTCGACTATAAAAATAGAACTAGTGTTTTAGTTCCTTGTTTTGTAAATGAAGGTTGCACATCCAAAAAAACTGTTCAATTAATTTTAGCTATTTTTATTGCACAATTAGCAGGTATAATGGGAACTTTTTTTACTCGATCATCTGTTGATACTTGGTATGCTGTTTTGAGCAAACCAATATTTAATCCTCCTGGCTGGGTATTTGGTCCAGTGTGGATAATTCTTTATGTATTGATTGGAATTTCGATTTTTTTAATTTGGCAAACAACTCCTCTTGATAGAAAACTAAAAAGAAATGCATCAATAATATTTTTTATTCAGCTTTTTTTTGAATTCTATATGGTCCATAATTTTCTTTGGATTACAAAACCCTTTACTAGCACTTTTAGAAATAGTGTTATTGTGGATATTTATTCTATTAACAATAGTTTGGTTTCATAAACTTGAAAAAACAGCAGCATATGTTCTTATACCTTATTTATTATGGGTGAGTTTTGCAGTTATTTTGAATTTTTCAATAGTTTTATTGAATTAAGTTTACTAGAAGATTTATTAAATTACTTAATTCTTTCAAAGCCTTCAAAATTAATTTTAGAATCAGAATCATCAAAAACTTCAATCACTACATATTTTCCTTTAGTATAAATTTCAGAATTGTTATTGTTTGATTTTTTATATTGTGTTTTATCTGGTTCTTTATCTAGTTCTTTCATAAAGTGAGTTGCTTCAATAATTTGAATGCTTGCTTTGGGTCTTGAAAGATTGCTGTTTCCTTTTGTTTCAAGTAAAGGAATTTCACCTTCTAGCCAATAATTTCTTTGACCTTTTTTTAGAAATTCATAACTTTTTCCAGGCTTTAAAGTTTCAGGAATACATTCTTCTAAAGAACGATTATTATTTTTATATTCGCTAATATTTCTTAATGCTAAATCTGGATTAAATTCAACTTGGATTCCCATATTAAATTAATTAATTAGAGCGTTAGTTTAAATTATTTATTGTGATGTATTGATTGCACTGTATTAAATGTGATGTATTAATTGTGCAGTACTTATTGTACTGTGTTGAATAGGTTCAATACCTTTAAAATCTACAATAAATTTTATAAATGAGCTCGAAATCCTTGCTATATTATGATATGTATAGCAGCTTTAGTGGTTTTTGCAATAATGGCTATCTTTTCAGTAAGATATAGACCTCTTGCTAAAGAAGCATTAGATTGCGTAATAAGAAAAACTACATTTAGAAAGTGCAAAACAGATTTGGATAAAAGAATCAAGTATAAACTGACTGGAAGATTACTTCTTAAAAATAAATTCCTTGCAAAATTTATTTATCATAATTTTGTGATTTTGTCTTATGTATTTATTATTTTAACAATAGTTAGTATGGTATATGTTGGAATTGGAGGATATAATTATTATTTGTATGGAAATTGTAATGGTCCACAAGATGATGGATTTTGCATATTTGATCCGTTAGGTGAAAATAGCAAAGTATCTGAACCAGATCTTGTATGTGGAGGTGCTGTTGGAGATCCTGCAATGTTAACTTTAGATGGTATTGACTTGGATTTATTTCCGACATTTAACGCAGATGCGAAGGATCAAGTAGTATTTGTTGGATGTTATGGTTGTACATATACTCGAGATGTTTATCCTGCAATAAACAAACTACTTGTGAAACATGATGTTAGTTTTGTATTTGCACATTATCCTGTTAAAGCACATACAGATTTTTTAACTAATTATGGAAATTGTATGTATAGAAAATCACCTAAAAATTTCTTTAAGTTTAATGACATATTATTTGAGATCGATCCTGAAAACATAAATGAAGAAGTAATTGATAATATTTTAATTGATTTGGGTATTGATAGTACTGTTATAAACGAATGTGTAAGTTCTTCTGAAATGGTGGAACTTCATGGACGACAATTAACAGAAATAGAAAAAATGGGTGTTTATGGAACTCCAACAATATTTGTAAATAGCGAAGCAGTAGTTGGACCAAAACCTTATAGAGCTTATTCTAAGATGTTAGATTGAATAGATTTTTAATTTTTATGTGATTATTTTCAGACCTTCTTTTTCAGGTATTATGGTAACTTCTTTGTTTGCTTTAAATTTGTATTTTTTAACGAGTTCTTTTGGTATTCTCAAACCAAGACTTAAACCCCATTTAGATATTTTTGCATGATATGTTTTCATGTTTCTATATTTTTCAGCAACTTCATGTAGTTGGCTCATATTGAGAATTTCTTCTCCACATTTTGAACATTTAAAATAATTATAGCTTATTCCATCAGGAGTTTTACTAGATACTTTTATCATTTTAGTTCCACAATCTGAACATTTTTTTTCTTTTTTCATTTTTAGTTTCTATTGTTATAATTTTTATTTTTCCACAAACAATTTCCCCTATACATATTACAATGAACTTTTTGTATTTTTTTATGAATTTAATTTTGTTGTTTCCAAATTTTTGAAGTTTGCCACCTTTAATTGTTGCTTCGACTATATCTGGAGTTATTCCTCTTTGTATTGCTCTAATAACTGCGTGATTTTTGATTTCGATATTGTAGTTTGATATGTCCATTTTATTGATATCATAAGATATTAATTAGTATTAATTTTATTTAAATGTTTCTATTGTTTTTCTACAGTTTCTGATTAATAAGTATTTCCTCAAAAAAACACTTGAATTTTCAGAAAAGTTAGAGAAATTTTGGTTTTATAGTATATATTTTCAATTAGAATATGATATTTTAGATACTTTTTCAACTAATTTGGAATTTTTTCAATGAATCTCTTCAAGAACAGTTTTACACTTGGAACAAACTTGAGTTTCTTTCTCATCACAGAATTCAGTTGTTATACCCCACTCTATCTTGATGCCGCAATTTGGGCATTTAGGTTCTAGATAGCTCGTAGAGTTGAAGAAATCGATTGCTTTTCCCATTTTTAGTTTATTTTTTGCTTAATAAATTACCTCTAAATAATGTGAAATTTGACTTTGGTTAAGATTCTTTTTTCCAATTCATAATTTTTTTGTATATAATTTTAGATATTAGTATTAATATACTAGACTTCGAAGTTTTTAAACCTTTCTATAGATAATTTTGCATATTTATAAAGAATTGGCAAAAGTATGAACAATTGATGAATTTTTCAAATTTATAAAATCTTGCGAAAATAGGGGTTTTAGGTAGTTTAGGATATATATTTTTATAATCTCGTGTTGGTTTAAGGGACAGGGGGTTAAATTTATGGATCATGAACACTACAAATTAGATAATGGATTACTTGTCGCTTTACAAAATACGCCTACAAAAACAATTGCAGGTAGACTTAGAGTGTGGCATGGAGCGTTAAATGAAGAATCTGGAGAAGAAGGAATGGCTCATTTTCTTGAACATCTTCTAATGACTGGAGGTTCTAAACAATTTAATCCTGCACAATCCGAATCAATTAGAGATAGTTTTGGATATTATAATGCAGCTACTGGTTCGGATAATATTAAACTTATAGGAGGAATAATTGCAGAAGATATTTCGTTGTTTCTTAATTTTATTTCTGAAAGTGCATTTAAACCAACATTTAATAAAATAAATATTGAACAAGAAAGGCAAAGAGTTTTAAGAGAAATTGCAGATGATAAAAGCAAAGTTAATTTTAAAGATAATAGAACTTATGTTAATTTATTTTATGGAAAAAATTCGCCGCACGCATATAATATTTTAGGAAATGAATCAGTTATAGAATCTGCATCATTGAGCACATTCAAAAATTTTCATGCAAGAGGTTTTAATCCATCTAATGCAGATCTTATTTTAGTTGGAGCACTACCGGCAAATATTTCTGAATTAATAGAACAATATTTTGGAATGTTAAGTTCTGGAAAAAATATTAAATTTAATTTTCCAAGAAACAAACCCATAGAAGGACAACAAATACTTCATATGCATTCATTAGATCTTCTTAATAAAGAATTTCCTGATAATAGCAGTGCAGAATTAAATATTAGTTTATTTGGACCAACTAAAGATCAAACTGATAGTTATGCTACGGGATTATTAGTAAAAATATTAGGAGGAGTTTCGAATTCAAAATTGTTCAAAGAACTCAGTCAAAAAAATGGTCTTGCGTATAGCACCCAAGCATTTTATGATGGAACAAGGAATAAAGGAGTGATTTATATGGGTGGTTCTATTCAAGCACTACATAAAAATAAAGCAATAGATATTATATTTGATGAACTTAATAAATTAAGAACAAAATTAGTTAATGTGGCTGAATTAGAAAACGTGAAAAAAACAAGTCTTTATAATTTTGTTAAAACTTTCGAAACAAATTCTGGATGTATAAATGCTATTGAATTTCAAATTGATAATAAGATAACTTTAGAACAATATCTTAAAAATATTTCGGATGTTACACCTGAGCACATAAGAGACGCCGCAATAAAATATTTTCCTAAAAGCAGACATGAGGGAAATTATGTGATTTATTTGAGAGATCCTTTGAAAAAGTAAATTGATTAAAACAGTTAGATTTGATGTTTTATTGGTTATATTCTATTGTTTGTAAGATTGTTAAATTAGTAATCACTGTTTTGCTTTTTTCCACTTTTCTAAAAAGAATTTTTTGTAAGAATTTGAAATCGATTCACTTTCTATCACTATTGCAGTCGGTATATTGGACCAATCAACAGTTATTACTTTATTGTTGTATATTACAATTCCGCTAGGTGTAAATTCATCTAAATATCTAATTTTGGTATTTTTTATTCCTTTGAAAATATTATTTACAAGATTTTTACTCTTTCTTAATGTAAGACCTTTAACTTTAATTCCTTTTTCTGCTCTTTTTATGTGATAATTTTTAAAAAACATAATTATTCTATCATCTAATAATTTTTTTTTCATGATTTGGAAAAAATAATACTCTTCATCTTTACTCATTGTTGTTAAAATATCATTGAATGCGGTTTGTACTCCATTAAATCCTTCATATACTTTTGCAGTTTGTTTTTGTTTGCTTAAATCTTCCATTTCTTTTAATTGAGGCAATATTTCTAAAAATTTTCTTTTTTTCTCGTCTAAAAAACTCAAAAAGTTTTCAGGAGATGTGGCTTGGAAATATTTAATTTTACCTTGTAATACATATGAAACAAGACCTTTTTCAAGTAAGGATCCTAATACGTGATAAACTGTACTGCTTTGTAATTTAGTAGAATCAATAATTTTTCCAGATTTAGTACTTCCTGATTTGAGTAATGCTAAGTATATCTTGGCTTCAGCAGTAGTTAGACCCATGTCTTCTAATATTTCTGTTTTCATATATTCTATTATTATATTCTTATTTATAAAACTTTCTATACTACTTTCCAATATTGGAGAGCAATTCTTAATATATTGCTTTTGTAAAGCAAGACTTGGTGGTAATATGAAATTTAATAATAATAATAATAAATTTAATAATAAATCGAAAAATAAGTTGAAAAATAATCTGAGTAATAAAATAGTAGTTTTATTTATTGTAACATTAGTTTTATTTATTTTTATTATGGGTTGTAGTAGTCGATCAACTCATCCGATTAGTGGTGCAGCAACATTAAAAAATTCTAAGGTTGCTAAAACAATTGAACCTGTTGAAAAAATATCTGTGCGATTACCAATTCCATTTATCGACGGAGGATTTGGTCCATTTTATTTAGCAATAGACAAAGGATATTTTGAAGAAGAAGGATTAGACGTAACCTATAATTTTGGATCTGCAGAAGCAAACCCGATAAAAATGGTAATAACTGGACAAGATGAGATAGGATTTATTGGAGGACCAGATACATTACTTGTTGCAAGATCGAAAGGACATTCTGTAAAAGCATTTGCACTTTATCATAGATATTCTGATTTTCCAGTTTTAATAACCACAAAAGAATCAGGAATTACTCGAGTGGATCAATTAGATGGAAAAAAAGTAGGATTTTATTATGGACATATATCGACAGATGTACTAAGAAATTTATTTAGAAAAGAAAATGTTGATGTTGAAGAAGTTGACATTGGAGTATCGTTAAATCAACTACTTGCAGGACAAATCGATGCGCAATGGTGGTTTAGAATACCTGCAGAAGTAGTACTTCCTGCAAAAAATGTTGATGTAAATATAATAATTCCTAATGAATATGGAATCAATACTCATGGATATACTTTTTTTACAACAGAAAAAATATTAGAAGAAAATCCTAAAATGCTAAAGAACTTTATGAGAGCAATAATAAAAGCAACAGAATATGCTAATGAACATCCTGATGAAGCAACATTAAGCATTATATCTAGAGATAATCAATTAAATTATGAAATTGAACTTGAAAAATTAAAGCTATATAATGAAGTGACTGTCAATCCAAAAGAGTTACCAATTGGATATATTAGCGAGGAGATTTTGAAAGAAACATATGCTAGATTAGAAGAAGAAGGAGTAATAAAAAATCCATTTGATTTAAGCGATGCATTTACTACAGAAATACTAGAAAAAGCACACGCAGAAATTTAATTAATTGATTGGAGAAATATGTTAGGCGAGCAGAATGATAGAAATAACTAAATTAAAAAAAATATACAGTGGAAAAAATAACAAAGTCTGTGCGCTTAATAATATTTCATTAGAAATCAAAAAAGGAGAGTTCATAAGTATTGTTGGGCCTTCGGGTTGTGGGAAGACAACTCTACTTAAAATTTGTGCAGGTTTAATTAAACCCACTAGTGGAAAAATAGAATATGTTGGAAAGAATGGAAAAAGAATAGGTATAGTTTTTCAAAATTCAGTATTATTACCTTGGAGAACAGTTAGAGAAAATATATTTCTTCCATTAGAATTGCAAAAAATAAAAAATGTACAAAAAGCAAAAAAATCAGTCAGTTCTATTGTGGAGTTAGTTGGTTTAAATGAATTTACAGATTGTTATCCTTTTGAACTTTCAGGAGGGATGAAACAAAGAGTGGCAATAGCGCGAGCATTAATAACGAGTCCGAATGTTTTACTAATGGATGAACCGTTTGGATCACTCGACGAATTAATGAGAAATAAACTCAATATTGATTTGTTAAATATTTGGAGAAAGTTGAGGCCGACAGTTTTATTTGTTACACATTCTGTTTCAGAAGCAATACTTCTTTCAGATAAAATAATTATATTATCTGATAGACCGGGATCAATAAAAGATATTGTAACTGTGGATTTGAAAAGACCAAGATCTGTTGATATGAAAATAACAAAAGAATTTCAGGAATATGTAAAATGGGTTCGACAAAAAATAGAATTAAACAATTAATAGCACCTACTTTAACATTTGTGTTGTTTATTGGTTTGTGGCAACTAGTAGATTATTTATTTGATATTAATAATATAATATTGCCAAATCCATTTGAAATATTTGTTTCTATTTTGAATAATTTTTCTTATTTATTAGATCACACAATGATAACTTTTTTTGAAGCAGTATCAGGTTTTATTTTAGGAGGAGTTTTAGCTTTTATGTGTGGAGTTGTATTTACTTATTCTAGATTGATGAAGAAATCTTTTTATCCTTATGCAATTGCGTTTAAAGCAGTACCTGTAATTGCATTAGCACCCTTGCTTGTAATGTGGTTTGGGTCGGGAATTTGGTCAAAAATAGTAATGGCATCAATAATATGTTATTTTCCCGTACTCATTGGTACTGTAAAGGGCTTGAGTGCAGTAACGCAAGAACATCTTGATTTATTTAACGTGATGTCATCATCTCGTTGGAACTGTTTTTTAAAACTTAGACTTCCTGTAGCATTACCTTATTTATTTCCTGCATTAAAAATATCTGCAACATTTTCAATAGTTGGTGCAACAATTGCTGAATTTACAGGCGCATCAAGAGGAATAGGATATATAATTGTAAATTCATCTTATTACTTAGAAACAATAATGATGTTTGGAGCAATAGTAATGATATCAATAACTGGTTTATTGCTTTTTTACTTGGTTGATTATCTTGAGAAGAAGATTTTGTTTTGGGAGGAGAGAGAAGGTGGTTAGTTAGTTTATTATCTTTTTTTTATATTTCATAAATATTTATTTCAGTATGTTTTCTTGGTTTCATAAATGCAATATCTATTGGTTTCTTTTTTTCAATTACTGCATTGAATGCTTTCATGATGCAACCATGAGCAACTATTACTATTAAATCTTCTTTATTATGTTCTTTTTTTATTTTTTTTATGAATTTATCAATTCTGTTAAATATAGATTCAAATCCTTCGCATGAATCAACAAGGTGTTTTGGAGGTCTTTCTCCTTTTTTGATTCCGAGTTCTGCTTTGGTTTTACCTTCCATGAGTCCAAGACCACAGTCAATTAAATCTTTGCTGATTTTAATTTGTGTGTGGGTGTGAAACTTAGCAACTTCTTTTGCAGTTTCAATAGTTCGCTTTAATGGACTAGAATAAATAAAATCAATTTTCTCATCTTTTAATTTCTCGCCGAGAATTTTAGCTTGTTTAATTCCTTGTTTAGAAAGAGATACGTCTAATCTGCCTTTCATTATCTTTTGTGCACATTCATTTGTTTCACCGTGGCGGATAAGGATTAGTTTCATTATTTTAGTTAATTTTTTATAGTTTAATAATCTTTTTATTTTTTATGTTAACAATAGATAGTGCAGGAGGAATATTAATTAAAGAAGTTGATGGTGTTAAGAATATTCTTCTATGTAAGCGTGCATCTACTGAGCCAAGGTTTCCTGGATGTTGGGGATGTCCTGCAGGACGTCGTGACAATCAAGAAGAAAGTTTTGAAGAAATTGCTGTTCGTGAAGTAAATGAAGAAACAGGACTTGAATTTAATATTGGTTCATTGTTTGGAATATATGGAATGCAACTTGATGATAGAAAAGTCATAACTCATTTATTTTTAGGAGATTTTTCAGGAGAAATTTGTTTTGATTTTGATGAAGTTGAAGATTGTAAATGGCTTACTTATTCTGAAGCAAAAAAGCTTGAGTTGTCTTTTTTTTATGATGAAGTTTTGGATAATTTGTTTTTTAATAAATTATTGTGATTTTATTTTTTTGTGTTTGTGAAAGTATAACTTCTATAAACTAAAAGTTTATATGTTAATTTCGTTTGAATGTGGTTATGGAGCATATAGTATATAAAAAAAGCGAACCTTTGTTTATTGATTTTGTAGAAGAATTAAAAGAACGCGAAAAATGGGAGTTTTATAATTTTCATACGAAAGTTGGTGCCAATAAAGATTTTATTTTCTTAGGTAGAAATAGTCCATTAGATTTTAGAAATGGAACTGCAAATTATCAATACAAAGATGCAAAGATAAATCATTGGCAAGAATTTGAGCCAGAATATTCTATTGTTGAGGTTAAGGTTTTGTCAGAGGATGTTACTTTGGCTAGTGAAGTTGAGAACTTGATTAAGAGAATTGTTGAATAATATTCTTATTTATTTTAATCTCGTATTGTTTTCTACTTTATAATGGTAATTTAACGAAAATCTTTTAAAGAAAGGGCTGTTTTTTAATTAATAGATATGTTTTAGGGGTGTAATTTATTATTGAATTGGCGGAGGGGCTAGCAAAATGGTACAAGAACAAAATGGATTAGATACAAAAGCACTAATTTATCATGATGTTGATGAATTTAAGCAAATATTAGAAACTGTTAAACCTGCAAGAATGCATACATATTTTCAAGGAGGTTTTTTAGGGATTGGATCAAATTGGGCTGCAACATTTCAAGATTCTGACGGAATAGTTCATGGATTTATGACTGTAGAAGTGAAAGAAGGGTTTGAAGAAAGAATAAACCCATTATATGAGCTGGTAAAATCTGGAGCAATTACTGAAGTTGATGGAATGATTAAGCTTTCTGAAAAACAAAAAGCAGTTTATCATGTTTTTGAAACAGAAAGTCAATCTGATGAAGAGGCAGTAAACAAATCTTACAATGCTTGGATTGACGCAGTAAAAACTTTACCTGTCGAAGAGACACTGATTCAGTATTTGAATGATGGAGAACATACTATTGTTGATGCAACTCGTGGAACAAATCATTATATTAAAACATTATCGCCTCTTTTAGGAAAAACATTAGAAGATGCATTAGAAGATTTGCAGACAGAAGGAGAAGGCGATAATGCAAAGGTTGTTTCAAAAAACCAATACAAACTTCAAGACAATATGCCGGTTATTGCTTGGTATACAGATATGAAGAATGAGTAAATTGATTTTTATTTTTTAAATTTTTTTTCATTAATAATTTTTTAATCTTAATTCAGTAAATTTTTCGAAATTACTTTAGAAATATGGATTTTCTTTTTACATACTCGATTGCTTCAGGAATTATTTTGTTGTTTGTTATTTCTGGATCATAATTAACATTCTCGTCATCAACCCAACTATTTTGTGCAGAAAGTAATACTTTTTTTGGAAACAGAGTATCAGTTAAAATTGCGAGTGCAGTTCTTGCATATTCTCGATTTTGAAAATTTGTTTTACTTAAGTTATTTATTATTTTTTTTGCGATTTGTTCTAATTTTTCATCTGCTATTTTTTTATCTTGATAAAATAAAAAGGGAATACCTTCGCTTGTGAAGTCTGTAAATGAATTTATTGATCTTTCAAAAATTAAATCTTGTGGAGCATTTGCTCTGACTTGTAATTCTTGTTGTGTCTCTGGATCGACATATTTTCCATCTAGTAAATTTAGAACATAATCTGCAGCAAAGTTTACTTGGGATTTAGACCAATCATGAATGCCAGGTCTACCTCCTTCATTATAAATGGAGTTCATTATTGTAATTATTTCAAGTTTTTCTTGATTGTATTGTTTAGTTTGAGTCATTTTGGTTTATTTAGTTCTAATTTTTTTAGGTGTTGTTCTATTATTTAAATGTTTCCATTTTTAATTACTTAATAGTAGTTAATTCAAATAGGGGGGCTTTAATAGAATTATATATCATCCAAAAAAAGCATCTAACTTTTTCTGACCTTTTTTTTCAGCTAAATCATCTTTAGAATAACCAAATACATTAAGAAGTCTATCTACAGCAGGAATAATTTGATGATTGATATAATAATCAGGATCATATTCATTGTTTTCAATTTCATCAGGGGTTTTTGCTCTATCTCTAATTTTATCTTTTCCTACAGTAACCACATAACTAATAATCATTCCTGGTACAATTTCAACTCCTTTTGCATGCATTCGTTTTGCAACTGCAACATGAGGTCCGATATTATCGTATTCAGAAATTGGTTTTGTGAGTTGAGTGTTTATTATAACTTTTTTTACAGGAACTTCGCGTTTTCTTAATTTATGGATCACATCTTTTACATGGTCGTATGCTTTTTGAGGTTCATTATCTCTTAGAAGAATATTAATTACTTTTTGTTGAACTTCTTTTGCGATAATAGACCAATTTCTTCTGACTGCTTCAAAACCTTTAATAGTTATGTAACCATCCTCGTCGATAAGAGCATATTTCTTTTTTGCACCTTCATCACTTGATTTTGCAGAAACAAAAAGAGCAGCAGGATAAAAACCTTCATATTCAAGTTCCATCAAACCAGGAAGATCATAATTAACTTCTTCCATAAATTTAATAGCATCTTCATTAGATTTACCTTTAAGATTTAAAAAAATACTGTCTGTATCAGAATAAATTACTTCAAAACCTTTTTCGTTTGCACCATTAATTACTTTATGGATGTAATCTCGACCATAACCAGTAACAGATCTTGCACAATCTTTACTATACCAACGTGCTGCGAAAAATCCTAAATATCCATAAAATGCATTTGCCAAAATCTTTAAACTGTCTTGTCTTGCATCGAGAAGAACTTGTTTTTTTTCATCAGCAGTTTTTATGATTTCTTTAATCCTCATTCTTCTAGTTATTACTTCTGTTAATACTGACGAGAAAAATCCTTTTTTCTTTTTGCAGAACCACAAATTTTTGTTATCTATAGGAACATGTTTTACTTCATTTTCACAACAATCACAATTAATTGTTTCAGGAGAAATGTTATGTGCAGTTATGATTGTAGGATATAGACTTCTGAAATCAAAAACAACAATGTTATGATAAAGTCCAGGTTTTGGTTCAAAAACAAAAGCACCTTTAACACGCTCACCTTTTCTTTCTGTTAATTGATTGTATCCTGGCCTGTTAGGAATCAGCATATTAAATTCGGATGTGTAACGCATTAAAAACCATTCAACATATTGAGAAAAGGACATTTTATTAATTGCAGAAATTGGTTGTCCGACGAGCTTTACAAGTTCAATAAGATTTGGTAATGCTTTTTCAGTTAATTCATAAGTTAGTTTTGAATCTTTAAGATTATATTTTGCAAAATCTGATAGGAGTGGTTGTGTTTCATCCCATGCTTGTGCCAATAGATTTATGTCAACATCATCTTTTGTATCCCCTAATAATTCTGTTGCAACATCTCCTAGTTTTAAGCTATCTGTTTTTAGTTTTCTAGAAATTACTCGTCTAATGAAGTTAATTATATCTAAATGAATCATTCCTGTTGTTATAACTTCAGAAAATTCTCTTCCAGATTTTTTTACTGTGCTGTAATCCGAATTCATGTCTAATTTTATTTTATACTTTTCAGCTCTTGTTAGAATGTAGGGGAAGTCAAAACCATCAGAATAATATCCGACTAGCAAATCGGGTGCTTGCTCTTCAACATATTCTTTAAATTTCTCTATAAGTTCTGCTTCACCGTCAACAAATTCAATGTAATTATGATTTGTTTTGAATTTTTTCCAAGTAATTACTTTTTTAAAATTTTTTCCATATAATGAAAGCATTACAATAGGAAATTTTTCAGGCATAGAAACTTTACCCCTAGGATTATAGACTTCGATGTCAAATGCGAGAATTTTTGGTTCGTCATATGTATCTGAAGATTCAGGTTCAATATTTGTTATTTCAAATACTGGAACGCGATTTCGTTCTTCAACAAATTTACCTTGAACTCTTGTCAGAGTTAAAGGGATTAGGTGTTTATCTAATATGTATCTTCTTGCAAATAAAATATCATATTCTAAAATTGTTTCTACTCCTTCGTATCCTCTGATTTCTTTTCTTAAATGAGGAACTGACCTTGGAATATTGGCATATGCTTTGATTGCTTGAATTGTTTGATTTTTGAATTTTTTTTCAACCATTTCAGTTCTTACAATGTTACCTTCAAAACCACGTTTTTCTACAACTGCTTCTTTTGCTTTTTTGATTAGTTGATCTGTGTTAGTGTTTGGTTCTGGAATAATATAGAAATAAGGTTCAAAATTTGGATCTTTTATGCAAATTCTTTGTCCATCTTTTGTACGTCCATAAATGTAGATAATTGCCTTACCTCCAACGATTCTGTATTTAAAATCAATTGGATAGAATAATACGCTTTTTGGCTCTTTTTTGTTGTCTTCAGCCATATTGGGTATGAAAGAAATGCGTTTATATAAAGATTTTGTAAAATTTACAAGTGTTTTGTTTTATAAATGTTGTTAATATAGTGACGTCTTATTAAATAAGTTTATTGAATTTACTAAGAAAATTTTCTATTTCTAAAATATTTATGTCATCTTTTGATGAATTTGATTCTTTGCACAATATATTTAATTTTTTTACGTGTTTAAAACGTTTTGAAATTTCTTTTAATCCGACAAATTCTCTATCAGGAATGTCATTTGAAGAAACTACATTATATGCATTATTATTAATCACAAAATCAACTTCGTTTTGACCTTTCCAGTAAAATATTTCTTTTGATTCTCTAAAAAATTTCTGAGCTATTATTGCTTCAGTTTGTTTGCTTTTTTCTTTTCTTGTAGTGTTTACTAAATAAAAACCATTGTCAAGAACATAATATTTAGGTAAATTACTTGCTATGAATTTAGATTTTGATGAATATGAAAAAAAAGGGACTTCAAAAATTAAATAACTTTCTATCATGTAATGCACGTAATTTTTAACTGTATCTTTACTAATTGCGAGTTCTTTAGATAATTTATTGATGCTTAGTCTTACTCCTGGATTATTGAATATAAATTGTGTGAAATACATAAATTGTTTAGGATCCTTAATTTTATTTTTTTCAAATATGTCTTTATTAATAATATCTGTAACATAATTTCTTAATAATTTAAATTTGGTTTCAACATTTTTTTCTAGAACAATTTCGGGGAATCCTCCATAAGTTATAAATTCCTCGAAACTTGAATTAGAACAATCTTTAAATTCTAAATAATCGAAAGGAAATATTTCAAAAGTTAAGTTTCTTCCTGTTAAAACTGTTCCAAGTTCTTTGGAAAGAAGTGATGATGTTGATCCTGATATGATGAATTTAACATTAGTTTCTCGTTCATAATGTGTTCGTAGCCAACTTTCAAATTGAGGAATTTTTTGTATTTCATCCAAAAATAAATAGCATTTTGAACTAAGATCTAGTTGTTTCAATATAAATTCTAGGAGATCTATGTTTAAATGAGGTAAAAAATTGAAGTCATCAAAATTAACATATAATATTTGCTGTTTTTTTACTCCTGTTTTGATTAAGTGATTAATCAATTGTTTTAGAATTGTGGTTTTTCCACTTCGTCTTATTCCTTTTAGTATTAATATTTCTTTTCTATTTAATGCAGGAATTAATTTTTCAATATATTTTTTTCTTATATATCCTGTTGAATCTAAGGGATATTGATTTGTTATGGTTTGAAAATCTTTTGTTGTCAGCATATTACATTAAAAACTGTTAATTCTATATAAATGTTTCCATCCTGCTGGAAGGTTTTATAAATGAAAAGGGCTTTTCTTGATTTTTTAGTTATTTTCACCACTGTTAAGTGGTTAAAAAGCGAAAGGTTTAAATAGTTGTAATTTTTCTTACTATTAAATAACATATAATATTAGAGGTAAAAAAAATGAATAAAGATGCATTAGCTGAATTAATGAAACAAATGGGAAAATTTGAGAAAACTTGTCCTGCAATTGAAGAACACCTGGCACTTTGGGTTCCAAGATATGAAAATGGAGCTGTTGGAGAGGTTGTAAGACATATGTGTTTGACAGGTGGAACAATTGATTGCGGATATTGTATAAAAAAAGAATTGTACAGATCAGTAGAAAAAAAATTAGCTGAAAGAAAAAAATAATTTTTAAAATTTGTTATAATTAAAGAGGTGAAAAAAAGATGGGTGAATACGAAACAGGTGATGAATTCTCAGAATTAGATTTAGATTTATCTGGTATAGAACTAGATGATGAAGCAAGAACTGTGTTAAGAGAAGCAGCAGAATTCTGTGCAGAACTAGGAACTGATGTTATGCGATTTGGAAGATTAGGTAGTCGAAATACTAAACCTCCTAAAACAGATTTACTTGCAGCAAAAATGTATGCACTAGAACAAAAATATTTGCAACAAGCAAAACCGGGTTACGATATAAACAATTAAAAAGGTGAAAAAAATGTTTGATAATTACAGAAAATTAATTACTGTTGCGAAAAAAGTAATTTTGCCAACTCCACAATCAGAAAGAAATGAACTAATTGCATTAGTGCAAGAAAAAGTTGATTTTTACAAACCGTTAATAGAAGCTAAATTTGGAGTTGAATTAGACGTAAAAGGAGTAAAAGATTATTCTTGTTGGGCATCTGATAAAGTAGTAGAATTTGCACAAAAAGATATTGTTGATGATGAAGAAAAATTAGGACGATCATTAACAGCAGAAGAAAAGAAAGATTATGAAAAAGCACAAAAATTTGCAGTGTTATTGGCAGGAACCGTAGAAAAATTTAAACCACTAAATGAATTTGATTTTAAATTTGATAATGGTACAATCTATGTTCCTTTCTTATTCATGAATAAATTCAAACAAGCAGTAGGAAGTTCTAGACTAGATGGATTAGATAGAGCAGTTGTACACGAACTTTCACACGCTGTCTGGTATGCGCTTGGAGGAGAGCATTCTCAAAAAGTTGAAAAAGAAAAATTTAGAATCTGGAATGAAGGATTTGCAACATATTGTGCAGATGAATACTTAGTAGATGTTTATCCTGATGATGTTAAAGTTGAGAAAAAAGCACCTGCATTTTACAGTAATGCAAAACAAAAAGTTGTAGAAAGTATAAAATTAGGATACAAATTAACAGAAATTCCAAGAAGGTGGAGTACATGTAGTTTGATGGATGAACTTGCTGACAAATTAGTAAAAGGACTTTTTGATGAAAGAAATTAATGAGGTGAAAAAGAATGGGAAGCTTATTTCATGATAAAGGAAAAGAAAAGTATGCTTTTTTAGATGATTTTTCACTTGAAGATTACTCTACTGAAGATATGTTAAATTTAGCATTAGGTATGGAATTATCAGCTGAAAGTGTAAAACGATTTGAAGAAAAAAATAAAGATAAACCTTCAGATATTTTGTATTCTGAAATAATTGAAGCATATGCACAAAGATGTAGACTTCAAGCAGAGCATCCAGATTATGATGTATTGAATTAATAATTAAAAATAAAAAATAAAATGACACAAACAAAATCAGAAAAACAAACAGAAGAGGAAGTTAAATCTATTAGATATATTGTTGTTAATGAAGAAGTCCAGGAAAAGTATGATAAATTATATCTTGGTTTTAGAAAAAAATATGCAGAAGGATTAACAAGTTTATTAAGTGACTTTTTAGAAGTTGATTTAGATTTTTCAACAGTTGATTCTGACAATTATGGCTCATTTAGACAAAGTGTAGCAGCAGAAATAATGGAAAAGAAAAATCCAAAAGATGAAAAATATAAAAATAAAAAATGGTTGTTTTTTCCAGATCTATTTTCTGAACCTGAATTAAAACAAAATGCAATAGCAGAATGGTTAGATGTAATGATTGAATATGGTTTTTTAACAAGAAAAGAAAATGATATTGACGCACGACGAGAACTAAGTAAATATGTATTTAGAACAATACAATTAGATAAAATACATGATTTGTTGGGTTTGAAAGATATGTGCGCAGCATGTCATAGAGGCAATGTTGGATGTTGTGATTACTCTCGATATTCTGAGTTTAGAAGCAGATTTGATGTTTATTCTCGTATTCCATGTAATGAAGATCGACCAAAGTATGAATCACCTTGCAGTGCTGAAATAATTTTTGAAGCGTATCAAGTTGAAGAAGCGTATAAAAATAGTTTGGAAAAAATTGAAGACAGAAAAAGTCCTTGCAAGTTTCATTCAACTGGAAACGGTTGTGCACTCAAATTTTTCAAAAGCGAAATATGTGTCACGTATTTTTGTGGAACTGATAAGTGGGTTCGTGATAACTTTAGAGGGTATAGTAATTATGGAGATTCTATGGAGTCTCGAATAGAATTAGGTTACAGACAATTAATAGAATTGGAAAATTAAAAATGACTAAAAAAGAAAAACGAACAGAAGAAAAGAATTTTATTACTGCAGATTATCTTATTATTGGTAGTGGTATTGCTGGCTTACGAGCTGCAATCGAATTAAGTAATAGCGGTCAGAAAGTTGTTTTGGTTACAAAAACAGAAATAGAACATTCAAATACTTTTTATGCACAAGGTGGAGCAGCAGCAGTTGATCCGTCGAGAGTTGAAGATGAAAAAGATAGTTTTGAATCGCATGCACAAGATACATTAAAAGCAGGTGCAGGATTATGTAATGCTGAAGTTGTTGAACGATTTTCAGAAAAAGCACATGATGGAATTGAATTTTTAATTAACCAAGGTGTTGAATTTACTGAAAATCCTGATGATGAATATCCTTATGAACTTCATCAAGAAGGGGGACATGCAAAACCAAGAATTTATTGTGTTGGAGATTTTACTGGAAAAGCAATTGAAGAAACATTAGCAAAAGTTGTTAGAGCAGATCTGAATATAAATATTCTTGAATATCATACTGCAATCAATCTTATTACAAAAAAATGGTTAGATAAAGATCAAAATGAAGATGATAAATGTTATGGCGCATATGTTTTAGATAGACAAAATAAAAGCGTAGTAACAATTAAAGCAGGAAAAACATTTCTTGCAACAGGAGGAGCAGGAAGAGTATTTCAATATACAAGTAATCCTGAAAATGCAACTGGCGATGGCATAGCAATGGCTCATAGAGCTGACGTGGATATTGCTAATATGGAATTTTTCCAATTTCATCCATCTGTATTGTATGAAGCAAATCTTGAAGGAGATGCGAAAAAAAGATTTCTAATTACAGAAGCACTTAGAGGAGAAAAGATGGGCGGTATTCTTACTCTTGAAAAAGATTCACTTGAAGACTTTGTATTAAATTATGACGTGCGAGGTTCTCACGCAACAAGAGATGTAGTTGCAAAAGCAATTGATGTTGAAATCAAAGCTAAAGGACTAAAACATGTGTGGCTTAATGTAACAACGAAAGCAACATGTAAATCAAAAGAATATATTAAATCAAACTTTCCGGAAATTTATAAAACTTGTTTAGAAAAAGGAATTGATATTTCTAAAGATCCAATTCCTGTAGTTCCTGCAGCACATTATATGTGTGGAGGAATTGTCGTCGATGAAAATAGTGAAACAAGTATACGAGATCTTTATGCAATTGGAGAAGTTGCACATACAGGACTTATGGGTGCAAACAGATTAGCATCTAACTCATTAACAGAAGCAGCATTGTATGGAAAAATTGCAATTGAACACGCTTTAGCAAATCATGATGAAGAAAAATTTTCTGAAGTTAAAATTCCTGGATGGTGTGCATCTTCTAAAGAAAGAATCGCAGATGTTGCAACAATGAACCAGTTTTGGGATACAACAAGAACAGTAATGACAAATCTTTGTGGCATAGATAGAAATGAACAAAGATTAAAGTTAGCAGTAGCAACATTAACTGCACTAGTCGATGTATCTACAGATATTTATTATAATTTTTTTCCAACTCATGAAATAATTGAATTAAGAAATCTTGCATTAACTGCAAAAATAATTGCAGAGTCTGCATTATGGCGAAAAGAAAGTCGAGGATGTCATCAAAGAAATGATTATCCTGAAAGAAATGATGATGAATATATGATTGCAAGTAATGTAGATTAAAATTAAAATAAATTA
>JABJCP010000002.1 GCA_018668595.1 Candidatus Woesearchaeota archaeon | reverse complement strand
TTTTTTTTTTTTTTTTTTTTTTTTTTTTTTTTTTGATTTATATTCGGGCTCCTATGAGAAATTCGCTTAATATGTTAAAAGCGGAAACTATATAAAATCTGATCTTTTTAATTTATGGGTCCTGATGGAATCATGCCGCCATTCATTGGAGGGAAGGAACTTCCTGTTTTAATAGCATAAACTAGATACAATATAATTAAACTTACAATCAATACAGCAATGCTTATGCCAAATATCCAATAAAGCAATTTTTTTTCTTCCATTTTAATACCTCTTTTTTTTATCTAATAGATTTTTTATTTATTGATCATAATAAATTTAATATGATGAATTATTTAAAATTTCCTATTTATCTCGTATAAACATTCAAGGACTAATAAACTCTTTAATCTGAGTATCTAATTTGCCAAAGTTTTCATAATTTAATAATCTAACATGAGATCCAACAACTGATTTATAAGATTCTTTATATAACTTAAAAATCGAAATTGAATTATTTTTTTTCATTAGGGGTATTACTTTACTTGTAAACTCGTCTGAAATCCATTGTTTAATCTGGGGGTCGTATATTGTTCCAAAAGATGGTTCTGACTTAGAAGATCCTGTAAAATAAATCATGTTTGGTGTTGAAATATTTAACGCAATACTTTCTCCAAAACAAGTATCTACCATCACAAATAACTTGCGATATTTTTTTTGATCATGCATTAATTCAATAATTTCTTTTAAATCATTGCTAGATAAGAATTGGTTATTAACAAAATGTATCTTTTCCGGAGAACCGTGATCAACAATATACAAAAAGACATTGCTATTAATGTCGCTTCTAATTTCATTTAGGAGAATATTCTTTAAGTTTTCAGGCTTAACTTCATTACCTGAATAATCAATAGAAACTCCTGACCTAAGATTTTTCCCATTTAGAATATGGTGAACATCTCCTTTAAACTTATTTTTATCTAGCCAAGGAATATCATCGTATATCATTAATACTATGTGCTCGTCATCAAAACCATTTGATTTTAAGAGATCGTACATTGCCAAAGCATCTGCTTGGTGTCTATATTCTGGCCAAGTATTGCTAGCTGCTACGATAACTGCCCAAGAATTTTTTTTTTCTGGAAGTAAGTCTTCTCTAAGTGTTTCGTTAAATATTTGACTTTTATTCATACTTCCTTTAGAACGCGCGGCTGAACTATCTTTTTGTCCAAAACCAACTGAAGAATGTTTAGAATTCAAAATCTCTTTTGAAATAAAGCTTCCATTTTTGACAATCCAATGATCATAAAAGCCTGATGCTGGTTCAACACCAAATTCCATATCAAAATCCAATGGACCCGAAGCACCAGAAATATCTGGTAAAGATCCATTTAAGATCATACTTATTCCCTTAATACTTTCATTCCATTTAACCTCTTCATCTCGCCCATAAACAATTTTATTCATAGAAGTGGCAATATCTTCGAAAAAAGTAGTTTCTTGTCTGGCTAAAGTGTATGCTGCAAGCATAACTGCATCAAACAAGTGTGCTGAATAGTTAGGAGGAGGAATTCCAAATCTTTTAACATATTCTGTTTCAAAACCTGAAGATGGATCTAATGTGCCTGCAACCCCTTCATAACCTTCTGCTTCTTTACCGAGTTGTTCAATAAGATATGGAGAGTATAGCTGATCTGCAAAAAAGAATTTTGATGTAAAACCCAATCTATTAAATTCTTTTTTCATTCTAATAAAATCTTCAGTATCAGCAGCAATAAGTACGTATTCAGGATCGTTTTTAACGATTGTTTTAACAGCATTAGTGACGTTATCAAACATAGTGTATGGAGCTAAATCTAAGATTTCAATACCTTTCTCCATTGCAAAAAAACCAATCCATTCATAGAAAGTTTTGCCATAATCATTATCCATATAAATTAATGAAAGACTTGAAACGTTTTTTTTAGCTAATATATCTACAATGACATTTACTTGAGAAACATCACCTAAACAAGTTCTCCACCAATAACCTCTTTTACCAAATTTTCTAAAAACACTCGACGGTGTTTCTATAGGACTTATGATGATTTTCTTTTTTTCTATGAATAAGTTACCATTCAATCCACCATAACCTACATATATTTTCGCGTCACTTGTATCTAGAATTCTTTCCATATTATTGCGATACATTTGAAGCCACTCATTTTCATTACTCGAATTTCTTAACTTATAAAACTGATAATGGTCGATAAACTCAATTTCGATAGGTCTTCCTCCGATACCTCCATTTTCATTAATTAGTTCAGTAGCCCAAATAGCAGATTTTTCCATGCCAATATATAAAGGTCCTGAAAGCGGAAGAATAACACCTACTTTCAAAGGTTTACTTTTTACATAAGAATAATAACCAAAAAAAATCAACATAGTCAAAAGAATTAGAATCATTAAGATGTAAAAAATTTTATTTCTCTTATTCATTAAATATATTAAATTGATACTTTATAAAAATGTTACGTAAAATAGAAATCTCTACACTAAAAACTTAGACGTGAATGTGTAATTTTCTTTTGAAAAAAATATGTAGCCAATTTAGAAAATTAGAGAGTTTTTGACATTAAAAATCATAATGATTTTTACTAGCCCTAAGGAAACTGGCTTTAGTAGTTGTTATAATTGATAAAAAAAAACGCCACGGCCCGGACCAACAAGAATTAAACATTCTTGAGGTTCATGTTACTTTGTAATCTGAACTTTCGGTTAATAAGCATTTACTTAATTAATTTCGAACCGGGATACATGAAAAATCAAATATTTTTCTGTACACAAAATTCTTTTAGAATTTTGTAGTATCCCGAAGGAAACTGGCTTTAGTAGTTGTTATAATTGATAAAAAAAACGCCACGGCCCGGATTCGAACCGGGATATCCCGAAGGAAACTGGCTTACTTGCAAAATTTTTATTGAACGCAAGCAGCAGTTTTTATACCTTGCGCGAGTCTCAAGGCCAGCGCAGTACCAGGTTGTGCCACCGTGGCTTATATTTTAATCAAGACGTGTTACTTGATTAGTTCTATTATGAGAATTTAAGTTATTTATAAAACTTATGCATTGTTTAAATAAAAAAGAAATTTTTGACTCAAACTTGATCAATAAAAAAATCCCATTGCACTTGATTTTTAGATTTATCCCATTTATGACCTATAGAATTTGGTAATTGAATTATTTGTGCAGTTTGACCTTTTGCAATAAGTTCATCATACATAGCAATACTGGTATCTGGAGGGATGGTATTATCTCCTGGAGAATAAATAACCATTCCTGGTGTGTTGTATTCATTTACATTTCTTGCAGGAATAGGCCAATTAATACTGCCCATAAATGTATACAACCCGCCTGAGTGAGATGCAAATGCTGCAATTTTATCAGGTAAGCAAGCAGCAATATAATAACTAAAAATAGCACCATAAGAATGACCTGTAGTGAAAATTTTATTTTCTTCAATATCAAATTCTGAATTGACTGTATCAATAATTTGTTCTGTAAACTCAACATCTTGAGTCCAATATCTTTGATCCAAAGGAAGAGATACATGTGCAATATCCCATTTTTTTCCAACTAAATCATAATCTTCCATTATGACCCAATCACCAAATTTTATATCTTTGCCAGGAAGATTATCTAAAGATTCAGGAAATACTGCGACAAATTCATTTTGGTCTGCGGTATTTTTCCAATCATAATTATTCGCAGCATTGTTTGCAGTTCCACCATGACCATGGAACATAATCAATAAAGAACATGATTGAGTTTTACAAATATGAGGTTCATAAACCAGATACATTCTATTTTTTCCTTCGATATTTAAGAAATGTTGAGTTAATTCTCCTGCATAGTTGCAGCTTCCATCATCTAATGTTGCATCGGGATTATAATTATTTGCTTGTTCATCAGTACAACCTTGAACTTCTAGATTATATTTGCAACTATTGTCGTCAATGTTTGCGTTAGGATTGTAGTTGTTTGCATCTTGGTCTGTACATCCTAAAATGTCATATGTGCATGTTCCGTCGTCTACATTTGCATTAGAGTTGTAGTTGTTTGCGTCTTGGTCTGTGCAACCGTATATGTCGTAAGTGCAACTTTCATCGTCAATGTTTGCGTTTGGGTTGTAGTTGTTTGCGTCTTGGTCTGTACATCCAGAAATATCATATGTGCAGCTATTATCATCTACATTTGCATTAGAATTATAATTATTTGCATTAGGATCTGTGCAGCCAGATATTGAGTCGGCAACTTCATTTACTGTAATAACTATTTTTTCTTCATCAGTTTCAAGATAAGCATCATATGCATAAAATTTGAAACCATAAGTTCCTGCTTGAATATTAGTAGGAGTCCATTCAAATAAACCAGTTTCTTTGTTCCAAGAAACTCCTGAAGGAATAACTGCAAAAGGACAGTCTCCATAATTATTTGGAGGGGTAAAATCCGGACACCAATACATGTGATAACCCACTAAATCATTATCTGAATCAGATGCTTTAACTTGAAATGAAATTTCTTGTTGTTCATCAACTTCTTTATCTCCAATACTTTGAAGAACAGGTTTGTGATTAACATTAGTGACTGTAATCTTTGCTTTAATCCAAATTGAATTGGTCAATCCATCAAATGCTCTAAATTTGACATCGACCTGTTTTTGATAATTAGGATGTGTAATAAAATCAAAATCAGGTTTGAATGTAAATTCTCCTGTTACCGAATCAAATGTTGCATCATCAGGAAGTTCATTTATTTCAAAAGTTATTTGATCATTTTCAAGATCTGAAGCAGAAAGTTGAAAATTAACTTCTTGATTTTCAGAAATTTCTTTATCACCAATAGTATTTTTAATAACTGGTGCAAAATTATGCATAATACATTTTCCAGAATTGCAAGCATAATTAGCTCCATATTCTTTACAATCTTTTTGATATCTAACTTGTTTGTTATTAACGCAAGCTCTTTCAAAAAGATAAGTTTTTTCTTTAGCAGTGTTGGGATTAAAAGTATAACAACTATCTTCAATACCTTCAGGATATAATGGAGAGGTAACTGTTCCTTTTTGTTTATAATTGATTCCATCAGTATCTGTACAATCAGTTATGCCTGGATTATAATTTTCTGCCAAATCAAAACAAGCAATAGAACAATCACGATACACACCATAATTTTTTGCTTTTAGTAAATCAATACAACTATTACCTTCAGATGTGTCTTTCATACAATCCCAATATTTATTTTTCTGAGCAGTTGTAAGATCTTGATAACTACTTGCAAAAACAAAACTAGTATTAAGAATAAATAGTAATGCTATTAATAATATTATTATTTTTTTCATACTTTATCTCCCTTGTTTTCATCCAATCTGGATGTTTTTTGAATTGTTATATAAAATTTGTGTAATAATTAAGAACCATTAAATAAAAAATAAATTATTGTGTTAGATACAGTCATTTCCTGTTGCAATTGTTCTGTATTTGTCATCAACCATAAGTTCAAGTTTGGTTGCGAAAAATTCAGTACTTGTACCTGTATATTTTCTTATTCTTCCAGTAATTCTAAGATTTCCTTTTTTAATAAGTTCATTCGCATAATGAAAGTTCATTGTTTTTCCAATTAAACAACCTATTAATCTTGAAGAATGTGTTGGAATCATATCTGGACTTTTTGAATCTTGAAAAATTATATAACTTTTACTTGCAGTTGTTGGTTGAGTTATATGAACTCCAGGTATTTGAATTTCGTTTGAAGCATATTTTTTATGTTTCTTTTTTTCTGGAGTTGCACATCCATACTTTGCTGCAAGTTCATCCACTGTTCTTTCTCCAAAGTTAGATTCAAAAATATCTTTTTGTACGTCTCCGAATTTGTGTGCTTCTGTCATTTTTAGTTTGCCTTTAATGATTTGTTTTATAATTTATATTCTACTTTTTTAACTTCTAACTCAAATTTTGTTATTTCTAATTGTTTTGCTTCTAGAATATTTAATTTAGTTTGTGCTGTTTTGTACCAATCTTGACGTTTGCAAGTTGCAATAGTTGTTTGCTTTGCTTGGGTACACATTAGAACTGTTGAGTACATATTCGATTTAGCTTCAAAAATTGCACTATCTAAAGCTATTTTTTCTAATTCAGTTTTTGATAAATCTTGTTTTGTTTCATTTCTTTTTAGAATTTTAAAAGATTTAATTAATTCTTCTTTATTATAAATAATATCTTCAATTAAATCTTCTTTTCTTTCCGATTCTATATGTGTAGGTATGTTTGAGCAGTTGACATTTCTATGCTTTGTACGCATACATTTGTTCCAAATTCTTGATGACTCAGTATCTGTTTTTGTTTTAAGTTTATATAGATCTTTAACATCTTCTTTCAATGTTTTAATTTTATTAACGTATTTAGATTCTGGTTTTTCTTGTTGTTCAGATTCAGTACAATTTAATTTTAATGCTCCCTTATCTATTTCAACTATACTTTTACCTGTTAAGGTTACAGTATATCCTTTGATATCTTGTTGAGTT
This sequence comes from Candidatus Woesearchaeota archaeon, assembly GCA_018668595.1. Taxonomy (GTDB): domain Archaea; phylum Nanobdellota; class Nanobdellia; order Woesearchaeales; family UBA11576; genus JABJCP01. Next base: position 6,250 of record JABJCP010000002.1, on the reverse strand, counting down.
CTTGTTTGGTTATTTGGTGAGTCGCATTTAGCATGTATATTTTGGCCTACCGCTCTAGCTTTCCCAGCTCCTTTAATTTCGATTGAGTGTATTGTATTTTGAGGTTTAGTATAGTTAGGTTTATCTTTTGGTAATCCTGTTAATGCTAATATTGATAATCCGACAATTCCTGCTCCTGTAAACATACCTCCTGCGAAACCAAAAATAGAACGAGCTTTTCCATGCGATTTGCCTTTTTTGTATGCTGAATCTATTCTTTGATTGTATTCTGTTGTTGTTAATGTGATTGTTTTTGGTTGTTCTGTTTGAACAGTTGTTTCTAAATCGTTTGTAGCATCGTTAACTTTTGGTTTTGTTTCTGGAGCTTTTGTTTCAATTTTTTTTTCAACTCTTGGTTCTACTTTTGTTTCTTCATCTGATTTTGTATTAGGAGTATAATGAATTTTTTTCCTACTTTTAGAAGTTGAGGGTGTAATGGGAGTATCTTCCATTAGTTCTCTTAATCCTGCTTGTTCAGCAGCTGTTAAATTTTTTTTAGTTGTTGAATCATCTTTTTCAGTCATTTTATATTTACCTCTAATATTATGTATTGTATTTTTTTATTTGGATCTTAAGACTAGATTATAACTAGCATAATTTCAGAATCACCTTTTTTTTATTCTTAAGAATCAGTATATCTTATTTAAATCTTTCTATTTTAATCACTAATCAGTAGTTATCAAATTAGATATCTTTTTAAATTTATCCTAAAAAAAGGGTCGAAAACCGATAGCTTTATATATGAGTACCTCATAATTGTATATAAATCTATTGTAGTAACTCACATATTAATACTAAAGATTTAAAACGTTTTTCACAAAAGATGTGACTGGGGGTGTAAATTAGCGAGATCAACTGTAGGTTGAGCACTCTAAAAATTATAATTAATAACCTTATTAGGTGGTAAAATATGGCTGAAATGATAAAAAAATGCCCTGAATGTGGCGGAATAAATCTATTTGCAAATAAAGAAAAAGGAGAAGTAATCTGTAAAGATTGTGGACTTGTGGTAGAAGACAAAATGGTAGACTTCACCCAAGAATGGCGAGAATTTGATGATGACGGTGCAGAAAAAAGAAGAAGAACTGGCGCACCAATGACTTATACTCAATACGACCAAGGACTTGGAACAGAAGTAGGACAAAAAGCAGACCTATACAAACTTGGCGGAAAAGTAAAAAATAAATTCTTTAGACTTAGAAAATGGCAGTATAGAATCTCAACTGCAATTGAGCGAAATCTAAAACTTGCACTTGCAGAACTTAAAAGAGTAAGTTCATATTTGAAATTACCAAAATCTGTTGAAGAAGAAGCAGCAAGAATCTATACTCAAGCAGTACAACGTGGTTTGGTTCGTGGAAGATCGATGGAAAGCGTGGTTGCAGGAAGTTTATATGCTGCATGTAGAAGACACGAAGTTCCAAGAACACTTGATGAATTAAGTGAAGCTTCAGGAATTGAGAAAAAAGAAGTTGGAAGAACATATAGATTTGTAACAAGAGAACTTGGAATTACAATCTTACCTTCAAATCCAGCAGACTATATTGCAAGATTTGCTTCATCTCTAAAACTAAGTGCAGAAACACAATCAAAAGCAGTAGAGATTTTAGAAAAAGCGCAAAAAGCTGAATTAACTAGTGGTCGTGGACCAACAGGAATTGCAGCAGCAGCACTTTATGTATCTGCACTTATCCATGGAGAGAAAAGAACTCAAAGAGAAGTGGCAGACGTAGCAGGTGTTACAGAAGTTACAATCAGAAATCGTTACAAAGAGCTTTTAGACAAACTTGACTTAGAAAAAGATATTAAGAAAGTTAAGAAAAAGAAGCGCAAGTAATTAATTTTTTGATTTTATAATTTTTTATTTAAATTTCTATTTTATTTTTGATTATTTTTTTCTATGTTTTTACTATAACTCCTTCTTCCAATTACTATGGACTAAGTCTCTTTCTTCTCCTTGTTCTCTTTGGTAAAATGATTTATAGTGTTGCAAAGCGTTTTCTAATGCGTCTATTAAAGTTAACATTTTTTCTGCAGTTTCATATGTGAATGGTCTTTGTTCTCTGTCTGTAATATATGGTCCTCCTTTCACAGGAGCATTTGCTTTAATTCTTGGTTGAATTATTTCCTGACGACGATTTTCAATATCTGTTAACTTAATATCGTACATGTTTAATGCGTCTTCTATTTCTTTACCGATCCATTGAATCGATCCACTTTGATATTTTCTTTTTATTCTATATTTCATTTTTTCACTCGCTTTTTTTCTTTATTTTGTTTTTATTCGTTTATTTGGTTGACTACTTATTAGTTGTTACATGTAGGTCATATATTAAACTTTTTCTTGTTTTTTTTCATTTATTACCAATAAATTTAAATAAATTGAACAATTGTCATGTCTTATATGGATATAAAAGATAAGAAATTAATTTATGAATTAGAACTCGACGCAAGAGCCTCTTTTGCAAAAATTGGGAAAAAAATTGGACTCTCAAAAGAAACTGTAATTAATAGAGTGAAACGTCTGGAAAATCAAGGAATAATTGGAGGTTATAATGCGATTGTTAATATTGCAAAACTGGGATTCACAGGTTATGCTGTATTTGTAAGATTTGAAAATACAACTGAAAAAATTAAAAAAGAACTAATTGAATATATTAAGAAAAATAATAGGGTTTATTGGGTTGCACTTCTCGGAGGAAACTACGATTTACTTTTTGCAATACACGCAAAAACCATACTTGAGTTTAATTCTGTTTATACAAAAATACAAAATAAATATGGGAGATATTTGAGAGATAATGTGATATCGATCAGATCTCAAGTAAGTCAATTTCATAGAGGTTATTTGGTTGGGAAAAAAGAAGTTGGCAAAGCACCTTATTTTGGAAAAGAAATTAGCATAGAGGAACTTGATGATACTGATAAAAAAATAATTAACACAATTTCAGGATCAGGAAGAATAAATGTTGTTGATCTGTCACAAAAAATTAAAGTTGCAAGAACAACTGTTCATAATCGAATTAAAAATTTAGAAAAAAGAGGAATAATGCAAAGTTATTCTGCATTAATTCATCCTGAAAATTATGATTATCAATTATACCAACTCATGATAATTGTACGTTCTGTTAACGAGAAATTAAAAAGTAAAATGTATGCTTTTGCGCTTTACAACCCCAACATAAATTTCTATGTTGACTGTGTTGGTAAATGGAACTTTGAACTTAGCTGTGAAGTAAAATCACAAAAAGAATTACAAGAGTTAATGTTATCTTTAAGATCGTCCTTTCCAGAAATTGTAGGAATAGAACTTGTGATTACTTTCGATTATTATTTGAAGTATAGATGGTATGTTTGAATTTTTTATTATTTTTTGATTCAACTTTTAATTCTGATTCATTTTATTTTTTTATGAATTATTTTTTGTTCCAATTTTCTTCAAATCTCTAGAAAATATAAAATAAGTAATTATCGCGCTAATGAAATCTGAAATGGGAAATGCAGCAAACACTCCGAAAAGTCCAAAGAAATAAGGCAGAACCAATACAATTGGTATGAAGATTAAAGTTTGTCTTAGAAGAGAAAGTAACAATGCAGGTTTACTTTTGCCCATTGCTTGATAAGCTCCTGAAGCAATGATCTGAAAACCAACTAAAGGAAAAAGTAAAATAACAATTCTTGCAGCATGACTTCCAAGAGCAATTAGATTTAGATCTGTGGAAAATAAATTAACAATTGGATTTGCAAACAGCATTATTATTAAAAATGAAACAAAACCCATTACTGATGTTGCTTTAATTGCTAAAATAATTGCCTCTTTTGTTCTTTTGAAGTTTTTGGCACCATAATTAAATCCAACCAACGGTTGCAGGCCCTGAACAATTCCCATCATAGGAAGCATTGAAAACATAAGAGCTCTGTGAACAATTCCGAATGCTGCAATAGAAATATCCCCTCCATAAAAACCAAGAGAGTGATTAATAATGACTGAAATAAAAATCATTGAAACCTGACGAGCAAATGATGAAGATCCAACTGCAAATAGTTCTTTAATAATTTTAAAATTGGGTTTAAAATCACTTAGTTTAAGCTTTATTCCGCTTTTTTTACTGAAAAAATAATACACACTTACAATTGCTCCGACAAAGTTACCTATAACTGTAGCTAGTGCAGCACCTTGAATTCCCATGTTAAATACAAATATAAAAATAGGATCAAGAATTATATTAAGTCCAACACCTACAAGCATAACAACCATTGCAAATTTAGCATTGCCTTCTGCACGAATAATATTATTTGATGCTGCAGAAAAAGCTAAAAAAATAGAACCAAAAAAAACAATTCTCATGTAATCAACAGAGTAGGGTAAAACACTTTGTGACGCTCCAAATAACTTAAGTAAAGGAACTAAAAAAATAATTCCTAAACTTGTCATCAGAATGCTTATTAAAATTGTAAGTATAAAAAAATTTCCAAGACAACTCGAAACAAGTTTTTTGTTCTTCGCACCAAGACCTCTTGAAATAATAGATGCAGAACCAATTCCGACCAAGAAGGCCATTGCCATAATAATCATTTGAATAGGGAATGCAATAGTTACTCCTGCAATACCTAAAGTTCCAACGCCACGACCAATAAAAATAGTATCGGTAAGATTGTACAAACTAATTGCAAGCATACCAATCATTGCAGGTGCAGATAAAGTCCACAAAGCTTTGCTTATTTTTTCTTTTCCAAGAAGAAACGAATTTTTGTGCATGTGGTTTGGAGAATTAGGGTATTATTTAAATTAATCTGTCGAATTTAAAAAGAACTTTATTAAAATCAATTATTTTATCATCTTTGATGTTTATTCCTTCTGATTTTAAGAGTTTGATTTTTCTTTTTGGGCCGCTTGCAAAGCCGCCAAGTTTACCGTCTGAATTTATGACGCGGTGACAGGGGACAATTGGCCAATGTGGATTACGGTTTAATGCATTTCCAACTGCTCTGTATGCTTTTGTGTTTAGCGCTTTTGCAATCTCTTTGTATGTAGAAACTTTTCCTTTAGGAATCTTTTTGCAAGTGTTCCAGACGCTTTGGTTGAAACTAACTTTTTCTTCTTTTTTGTTTCTTTTTGATTTAGATTCTTTTTGCATTTTTCCAAAGCTCGTTAAACATTGCTGATTGAGATTTATTTATTGATTTATCTTCAATTAAAACACATTTTAGTTCTTTTTTGTCTAGGTTAAATATTATTACTTTGTCGTCGAAAATTACGTATGAAGAAGGTATATTTTTTACAGCAGAATGTGTTTTTGTTTCTCTTAGTTCTTTTTTATCGCTCTTCCAGACTTGAATATCTTTTTTTGGAATGCCTTTTTTTTCAATCAAAATTTTCAATTTTATCTTTTTTTCAATTCTTTTTAGAGTGTAGTTGAAAAACTGGTGATTTTCAAGAACTTTATGCCATTCATGATAGTTTGCAATCCATAATAATTCTTTTTTAGTTGTTAAAGTAAAATTTAGTAAATGCATTAATCCTTTTATTCCTGTAAATGATGCGACTTTTGATATTGATGGAGTGATTTGTTTTATTTTTTTTAACTTAGGAATAACTTCTTTAATTTGCGCTTCTTTTTCTTTAAGTAAGGTTAATAATTGTTCAGGATTTGTACTTTGAAATTTTTTAGTTCTCCCTTCAAAAACTTCATTAATTAATCCTTTCTCTACAAGTTTCTTTATATGGTCATAAACAACCTGTCTAATGAGTCCTGTTTTGTTGGCAATTTCTTGGGCAGTAAGTTTTTGCTCTGCAAGTAATGTTAAATATATATTGGATTCCTTTTCTTTTAACCCGTAGCGTATTAGGCTTGGTTTTAGTTCTGAATTTAGCATATATCTTTTTTTATTTCTTTAATTTATATATTTTTTGTTTTAGTAGTAGGAAAATTACTACTTAATTTTATATCTGGTGGGCAGTTTATCGTCTAGTAGTAACTTATAGGATAAGGTTTTTATGTGAAAAAATGAAATTTTAGGAGGAAAAAATGGAAGAACAATATACATCAAATAAACTAGTTGTTCTTGATTCAAAAAGCTATGAAGAATCAGGAGCTTATTCAGTAGGTAAAATAGCAACATCAATATCAAAGTATGGAGCGTTTCTTGGCGCAGTATTTCACCTTACAGCAACAGAACAGTCAGTTGAGAAAGTATTTTTATTTTCTTT